>CALFZM010000384.1 GCA_937952235.1 uncultured Opitutia bacterium
CGCGGGCCGAGCTTCGCCGCGTAGTTGAGCACGCCGCCGCTGGGCCGGTCGAGGCCGGCGCAGAGGCCGAGCAGCGTGGTCTTCCCGCTGCCGCTTGGGCCCACGATCGCAAGGCTCGCGCCCGCGGAGAGGGAGAAGCTGACTTCCTTGAGCACCGTGAGGTCCCGGCCGTGCGCCGCCCGATAGGTTTTGGTCAATCGTTCGACTTTCAGCATCGTCCGCTCGCTCATAAGAAGTTTCTGGCCACAGAGTATGTGAAACGGCACGAAAGCCAGTCCAAGCGGTCGTTTCCTGCATGAGCCCGGTTAATTTTCCGATCCTCGCCCTCTTTCTCCTCGCCGGTTTAACGGTGCTCCGGGGCGCGGATCCGCGCACGATCGTCTTCTTCGGCGACAGCCTCACCGCCGGCTACGGCCTGGGCGATCCGACGGGCGAATCGTACCCGGGGCTCATCCAGGAGAAGATCGACGCGGAAAAACTGCCATGGCGCGTCGTCAACGCCGGGCTCAGCGGGGAGACCACCGCCGGGGGGTTGCGCCGCGTCGACTGGATCCTGCGCCAGCCGGTCGATCTGTTCGTACTCGCCCTTGGCGGAAACGACGGGCTGCGCGGCATCGCGCCGGCCGTTTCCCGCGCCAACCTGGAACAGATCTTCGAGCGCGTGCGCCGCAAATACCCCAAAGCCCAGCTCGTGCTGGCCGGCATGCAGATGCCGCCGTCGATGGGCGCCGAGTTCTCGCGCGACTTTGGGGAGATGTATCCGGCGGTCGCGGCCAAGTACGACGCGGTCCTCATCCCCTTCCTGCTCGAAGGCGTCGGCGGCCAGCTCGACCTCAATCTTCCCGATCGCATCCACCCGAATCCCCGCGGCCACGCCGTGATCGCGGAAACGGTGTGGAAAACGCTCCGGCCGCTGCTCGGCGAAACGCGCCCAAGCGGATCGACGCAGTAGAGGCGGAGCCGCTGGCCCCCGAGCGGCAAACGTTCGACCGGCCGGTTCGCAGCGGCTTGAGGACAAGCCGCGCCACCTTTCGTGCGGCCGTTTTCACCGGGGAATGGAAGCGTGCACACCCTGGGTGGAAGCGACGGCACGGACGGCAACCGCACAAAAAAGGCCGTCCCGCGACGCGGGACGGCCGAAACCGGAGCGCGGACCGCGGCTCAGTTCGTGATGTCGAAGGTCGTGCTCCGCTCGCGGATGCCTTCGTACACCTTGTACCACTCTTTCTGCGCGTCGCTGCCGGCGTATTCCTTCAATGCCTGCTCGCCGGTGAACTCCATGACGATCGCGTGCGTGCGCTCGCCCTGGGCCTTCACCGTCTTGGTCCAGACGCGCGTGATGCCCTTGAACTGGGACGGCAGCTTGTGGGCCCCCTCGAGCGCGGCCTGGATCTGCTGCGGGGTGGTGCCTTCCTTCCACGAAACGGTGACCACGTGGATGAGCGTCTTGGGGGCGGTCGCGGTGCCTTGGGCGGCGCCGTCCTTCTTCTTGCCTTTCTTGGGCTCGCTCTGGGCCGAGAGCGTCGCAGCGCCCAGGGAGAGGAGACCCGCGGAAACGAGGATCAGGAGCAGTTTCTTCATCGGAGGAATGATTAGGGATGGAGGTCGCGCGCCCGGGAATCAGGCGCTCGCCGCATTTCGCGCCATCCGGCGGGCCGGTCAACGCTATCCGGCCCGGAAACGCCGCGTCATTTTCCAGCTTCGGACCGGCGAAAGTGGCGTGGACTTCGGCGCGGGATCGGGAAATCTGCCTTCGCACTCCCCGGGCATGATCCGGCCGGGCGACCGGAGTGCGATCCTTTCCCCCATGAACCGACTCCTCCCCTGCCTGCTGTTTCTCGCGAGCCTCTCCGGCACCCCGGCACCGGGCGCCCCGCGCATCGTGCTCGTGGCGGGAGGCGACGTCGACCGGGATGGCGTTCCCGCCGCCCAGGCGAAGCTGCTCGAGCCGTTCGGCGCGGAGTTCAACGCCGCGGGCGAGATGTATGTCGTCGAGATGATCTCCGGCAACCGCCTCCTGAAAATGGATACGACAGGACGGCTGTCGCATGTCGCCGGACTCCGCACGCCCGGCGACGGCGGCGACGGCGGGCCGGCCCTGGCGGCGAAATTCAACGGTCCGCACAACCTGGCGGTGCTGCCGGACGGCGACGTGCTGGTCGGCGACACGTGGAACGGGCGCGTCCGCCGCGTGCACGTGCGCACCGGCACCGTCTCCTCCGTTCCGGGCTTCAGCGTCCTCCCCGAGCGGGCCCGCAGCGCCGGACCGTATTGCATCAGTCTCGATTTCACCGGCACGCAGCTCTATATCGCCGATCTCCGGCGCGTGCACGTGCTCGACCTGAAGACCGGTCAGGCGCGCGTCGTCGCCGGCAACGGCGAGAAGGGCGTTCCGGCCGACGGCGCCCCCGCCACCACGGCCCCGCTGGTCGATCCGCGCGCCGCCGTCGCCGATCGCCAGGGCAACATCTACATCCTCGAGCGCAACGGCCATGCGCTCCGCGTCGTGGGTCGCGACGGTCGCATCCGCACGGTGGTGAACACGGCAGGCAAGAAAGGCGCCGACGGCGACGGCGGGAACGGCCGGGACGCCACGATGAGCGGCCCCAAGCACCTGTGCGTGGACCTGCAGGACAACGTCATCATCGCCGACGCCGAGAATCACCTCATCCGCAAATACGAGCCCGCGACCGGCCGGATCGTCCGGGTCGCCGGCACCGGCCGCAAGGGCGCCGCGGGGCTCGGCGGCGCGCCGGAAGCCTGCGAACTGAACCGGCCACACGGCGTGACGGTGCATCGCGACGGCACCCTTTACATCACCGACAGCTACAATCACCGGGTGCTGAAGATCGTGCGATAGAGCGATCCAAACCAGTCCGCAGCCCATTCCCGACGAGATTTCACCTGCCCGCAGACGGAACGATGATCGTTCGATTCCATCTTGCCAGGTGGAGCCGCCTGTCCCCAGGCGGCTGACGTTCGGAACATCCGACTGCAGCAGCTTGAGGACAAGCTGCTCCACCCACTCGCCCACCGCCACAATCGGCGCGGTGCTTAGCCAACGATGCCGTCGCGGTGGAGCCGCCTGTCCCCGGGGGGCTGACGTGCGATGGACCGGTCCGCAGCAGCTTGAGGACAAGCTGCTCCACCTTTCTGTGCAGCCGTTCTCACGGTTGAGTAGAAGGCCGACGCATGAGTCCGCCTCAGCGTTTGACCGGCGGTGCGACGCGGAGGCTTTCGGCCTGCTCGACCCGCGCCCGCGACGCCGCCACCTCGGCGCGCAGCCGTTCAAGCGCCGCGCGGTCGGCACGCAGCCGCGCAAGTTCATCGTCCGCGGGCTGGCGCGACCGCAGCTCCGTCTGCCAAACCCGTTGCACCTCGGCCTGGCGGCGCTGTTCCCGCAGCAGGTCGCGTTCGGCGCGCAAGGCCTCGCCTTCGCGCTGCTGGATGATCCAGCCTCCCCCGAAAATCGCGGCGCCCGCGAGCAACGCGAGGCTCCAGCCCGGATGTAACTTCATGGCCGTGGCGACGGAGCTCCGGAGCCGCTGTATTGCACGGTGAAGGGCGGCGAGGTCGGCGCACTCTCCGCGTTGCTGCTGCCTGCGGCCGGGGGCCGCGAGCGATCCGCCACCGTGAAGACGATCGGGATCTGCAGCCGCGTCCGCACATCACGTCCGTCCTTCCGTCCTGCCTTGAACTTCCACCGGGTCACGGCTTCGGCAGCCGCGGACTCCAGCGCGGGGTGAGTCGAGCGCACGGCCCGGGCATGCTCGACGTCGCCCTCCGTGCCCACCACGAACTCCACCACGACGCTTCCCTCGATCCCCGCCGCGCGCAATTCCGCGGGATACTGCGGCCGTGCCTGGAAGCGCGCGACCGGTGCCTGATCCAGTTCATTGAGGGAATAGAGCGCGGCCGCGGCCTGCGCGGCGCGCGCCTTCTCCTCGGCGGCGCGCACGAGCGTGGTCAGCCGCCGTTGCAGCAGCGACGCCTCCTCCTGGAGACGCGTGAACTCGGCGTCGTCACGCCGGAGTTCCCCGGCTTCCCCGAGAACGTCCGCCAGCCTCCGGTTTTCGCGCTCCAGCCCCGCGAGGTCGTCGCCGCTCGCACGCAGTTCCACCAGCTCCGCCCGCAACGCCGCATGGTCGTGGCTCTCCACCACCCATCCGGCCGCGGCCCCGACCAGCAGGGCCCCGCTTACTCCGACGTGAAGGTTTCCGAGGTGCATAAAATGCGTCCAGGCGGCCCAACCCGCCGCGCTGGCTCCGCCCGAGAGCGCCTTGCCCGCCACGGCCGCCGCGAGACCCACCGGCGCCGCCGGCATCGCCGGACCGGCCAGCGCGACCGCGAGGAGGGCGGCGGACGACTCGACGCCCCGCCGGACCAGCCGGGCGCGGAGCTTGTCGAGGGCACGTTCGACGCGCATGCGCGCGGCGTTCTCGGACAGCGCGAGCCGCGCGCCCACGGTGCGATAGTCGCGCCCTTCGAAAAATCGCAGGATGAGGGCCTCGCGGTCGAGGTGGGCCAGCTCGGCGAGAGCGTCGTCAAGCACAGGTCGGAGGCGGTCCCAGTCCGCATCAGGGGCGTCGTTGCGCATGAAAGCCTCCATCCGCAGGGCCGCCTGCTCGCGCGCCTGGCGGCGCCGCTCCCCGCGCACGAGTTTCGCGGTCACGAACCGGGTACTGGTGAAAAGCCAGCCGGCCAGGACCTGGTGCGACGCCAGCGCGCGTGACTTGCGGGCCAGGTCGGTGAAGACGAGCTGCGTGGCGTCGGTCGCCAGGTGGACGTCGCCATTGAGCTGTCGCAGCGCGACGGAGTACACCAGGTCGATGTGGCGCCGGACGACGGCGGCAAATGCCTCCTGGTCGCCTTCCTCGGCGTAGCGGCGGAGCTGATCGGTGTCCTCTGACATGACGGTGCGGCCTATAGCACCCGCCGAACCGCCAACCGCACGAACCGCGTGCGTGTTGTCCCGGCTCAGTCCGGCAGCGTGAGTGCCTTGCGCACCAGCTCGATGAATTCGTGCCGGTAGCCGCCGGGATCGTCGCCCGGGCCGGCGGCCGCCGCGGCCCAGGCGGCGACGTCGTCGAGCGTCGCGTCACCGCGGTGAGGCGAATGGCGGAGAATCATGCCGAACTGGGCCACGGCCGCCGCAAACCGGAAGTCCGCGCTTGCCTCGCCGAAGGCGCGGTGGGAATCGGCGAGCGAGAATTCGAGCGTGCGCGGCCAGCCGAGGAAACTCTGGGGCTTCTTGTACCGCACCTTCACGGTGAGCAGCTCCTTCTCGAGGCTCTTGTCCGGCGGAGGCGCGGAGACCCGGCTGTAGCGCAGCTTTCCCGCCTGCAAGGCGGCGGCGGCGGGATCCGCCTCGAGTGGCACCACTTCGTACAGGGCGGTCACGGTGTGCCCGGCGCCGATCTCGCCGGCATCGCGGCTCTCGAGATTGAAATCCTCGCGGCGGAGCAGCCGGTTTTCGTAGCCGATGAGGCGATAGCTCGCGACGCGCGCCGGGTTGAACTCGACCTGCAGCTTCACGTCGCGGGCCACCGTGACGAGCGTGCTGCTGACCTGTTCGACGAGCAGCTTCTCGGCTTCGCGGTGCGTGTCGATGTAGCCGTAGGTGCCGTTGCCGTGGAGGGAGAGTTTCTCGAGCTGGGCGTCCTTGTAGTTGCCCATGCCGAAGCCGAGCACCGTCAGGAACACGCCCGTCTTGGCCTGCTGCTCCACCAGGCGCACCAGGTCGCCCTCGCTCGTCACCCCGAGGTCGAAGTCGCCATCGGTGCAGAGGATGATGCGGTTGGTGCCGTCGGGACGGAAGCTGGCCTGCGCGACTTCATACGCGAGCTGGATGCCGGCGGAGCCGTTGCTGTCGCCCTCGGGACTCAGCGCGTCGAGCGCGTTGAGGATCTGACGCGTCTCGGACACCGGCGTCGACGGAAGGACGAGCCCCGCCTTGCCGGCATAGGTGACGATCGCCACGCGGTCGTCGGGCCGCAGCCGGCCGATGAGCAGGCGAAGCGACTGGCGGACCAGCGGAAGCTTGTGGGGCTGGTGCATCGAGCTCGAGACATCGAGCAGGAAGACGAGGCTCGCGGCCGGGCGCTCCGCCGCCCGCACCTCATGTGCCTTCAGGCCGATCCGCACGAGCCGGTGCGCGGGGTTCCAAGGCGCGGCGGCCACTTCCAGGGTGGCGGCGACCGGCGCGCCGTCGCGGGGCGCCTCGTAACGGTACGGGAAGTAATTCAGCAGCTCCTCGATTCGCACGGCGTCACGCGGCGGCGGCGTGCCCGAGGCGAGCAGCCGGCGAACACTGGCGTAACTGGCGGTGTCGACGTCGATGGAGAACGTCGAGAGTGCATTGAGCCCGACCGGGACGAAGTCGTTGTCCCGCGCGAAGGCATACACCTCCCGGCCGCGGGTAAACCTCGCGCCCGGGGGTGGCCGCGGCAGCAGGTCGCGATCGTAGATTCCGCTGTACCCACGGCTGGCGGCCGACTCGGCCGGAAGAGCAAAGCCCACCGCCCGGCTCGCCGTGACCCGCATCGCCGACAGCACGACGGCCTCGCCGAAAAGACTGGAGTGGGCCGGCGTGGCGATGGCCACGACCGGGGAATCGGTCACCAGGGCTCCCAGCGGGATATTCTGCGCCAGCACGTCGCCGGACGGGGGCGGTGCCACCGCAAACGCAATGGGCTCGACCGTACGGGGCTCCGCCTGCGCCGCGACCGCCGCCGGAGCGGGATCAACCGGAGCCGCGGCAACGTGCGCCGCCGGACTCGCCGGCTCCTCCGAGTCTGGCACGCGATCAGGCGCGGCCCCACTTTCCACCCGCGGAGCCAGCCACACCTCACCGCGCTGCGCTTGCGCGAGCAGGGACAAATCCCGCTGCACCCAAACGGGAGCCACCGGCGCGGGCTCCGTCGGCCCGGGCGGCGCCGCCTCGACCACGGGCGGGGCGCCGGGCGGCGCGACCAGGGCGACGTCACTCACCCGGCGGAAGTCCGTCTCCGCCGCGACTTCGCGTGCCTCCCGCGGGGCCGGCGCGCGCCAGACCACCAGGAGGGCAAAGCAAGCGGCGGCCGCGACCCCAATCAGGGAATAGGCATGGGGGAAAACCGCCACGCTCGGCGGAGCGTCCGCCGGCGCGGGGGTTTCGGCGGGATCGGTTTTGTCTTCGACCGGCACGCGCCGGCGGCGCTTGCGCGGCGGCAGGGCCTTGGGCCAGGCGCGACCGAAAAACAGCGGCCGCCGGGCCGGACGCACCGGTTCAAGTTCCAGCGGCTGCGCGGCCGCTTCGGCGGCCAGGACCGATTCCATTTCACCCGCCACGGCGCGAATTTCAGCCACGACCGCGCGCAACGCGGGATCCTTGCGCACGGCGGCTTCCACCGCGGCACGCTCGTCGCCATTCAGTTCGCCCAAGGCGTAGGCCGTCAGGCGCGGGTCGTCCGGAGTAAGGTGCGGGATCTTCATGGTGCGCCTCCTTATGGCCGGCGGGCGGCAAACTCCGCCCGCATGCGCGTCACCGCCGTGTGAATCAAGAAGCCGACATTCGTCACGGAATGATCCGTGATCCGCGCGATCTCCTTGTACGAAAACCCGTGCTGAAACTTGAGGCGAACGACCTCCTGCAGGTTGGGCGGCAGCTCATCGATCATCTGGAGGACCGTCGCCTGCGTCTCCGCCCGCTCCAGTTCGCGCCCCGGCCGCGGTTCCTGCGCCGTGACCCGCTCCACCTGCCCTTCCTCGAATCGCAGCATCCGGCCTTCCTTGCGCAGCACGTCCAGGGCGCGGTGCCGGCAGACCGTGAACAGCCACTCCACCGCGTGGCCGTTGATCGCTTCGGGCGTCTGGACCATGAACTTCATGAACGTGTCCTGCACGACGTCCCGCGCCCGGTCGGAGTCACCCAAAAGTCGTGCGGCATAGCGCGTGAGCGGCCCCTGTTGCTCCGCGAACGTCCGTTCCAGGAAGCCAGCAGCCTCCTGTAACGGTGCCCGGGGGGTCGGGGACGAGGTGAACATAACCGGGGACGTGGTGTTAGACGCTGCCAGGAGGCAATTCTTAGGAAAGAATTTTGCCAGCCCGGGAGGCGAAAGCCCCTCACTTTTCTTGCGCCGGCGGGAGATCGATGGTGCCGGAATATGCAGTCTCCGCCGTCCTGCATCGCGAAGCGGCTGGCGGGGAGCGAATTGTCTCGCCCCGCTGGGTCGGCGCCACCGCGTCTGAGGCGGACTCCACGGCATCGTTCGGGCTGCACTCGCCCCCTCAATGGGTCGATTCCCGCACTTGTCGCGGGAACGCAGGGCGGCCACAGTTCCGCGCGATGCTTCGCTCCCTCCTCCTGTGCTGGATTTTTCTCGCGGCCCTGGCCGGCCTGCGCGCCGCCGACGTCGAATTGTTGCGGGTCTGGCCGGGCTGGCAGGAAGCGGAGTCGTTTGACCGGATCGCCGAATACTTCGGTGGCGGGGAGAGATCCGGCCGGCAATCGGTACTGCGGACCCGGCCGGCAGTGCGCGAGGGCTACTATTTCCTCGTCCGCATCAAGAGCGCCCAGCCCGTCCCGGCGGCAAAATTCGAAGTTCAGGTGATCCGTCCCGACGCGACCGAGCCCAAGACCTTTACCTTCGCGGCGGCCGTGCCGGCAAAGGAAACGGTGTTCCAACTCGGCCTCACGGGCCCCGACTGGCCAGGTGGCGCGAAAGTGAACCCGGTGGCGTGGAAACTTGCGGTGCTGGGCGCCGACGGCCAGGTGCTCGCGGAGCACAAGAGTTTCCTGTGGGAAAAACCGGCGCCGTGACTCGCGCGCCCGGCGACGCCTCCTGGTCGGCCTGGCAGCCACTCAAGGGCCTCCCCGCCCTGACGCCGCCCGTGCTGGCGGAAACCCTGGATGGGGGACAGGCGTTCCGCTGGTACCGGCAATCCGACGGTTCCTGGCAGGGCCAGTGGTCTGAACACGCGGTGCGCGTGCGGGCAGATGCCGCAGGCCGGCTCGGTTGGTCGGCGCCCGTGGGGTCCGAGGCAGGGGCGCGAGCGGCGGTGCGGGCTTACTTTGCCACGTCCGTCGACTTCGTCGCGCTCGCCGACGCCCTCCCCTGGCGGAGCGACCCCCACCTCGCACGGTGTCGGGCGGAGTTTCCCGGCCTGCGCCTGCTGCGACAGCCTTTCGGCGAGACGCTGCTAGGCTTCCTGTGCAGCGCCACGAAGCAAATCGTGCAGATCAAGCAGATGCTGGCCCTGCTCGCCGCGCGCCACGGTGCCGTCACCGCCGCCGCGACGCCCGCCGGCGAAAAGCTGCACCGACTGCCGACCTGGCCGGAGATCGCCGCGATCCCCGAGGCCGCGCTCCGAGGCTGCCTGCTGGGATTTCGCGCCCGCTATATCGCGGAGACCGCACGCTTCCTCGCGGCCAACCCCGGCTGGCTCGAGGCGACGGAAGCGGCGCCCTACGCTGCGGCCAGGGAGCGGCTCTGCACGCTGCCCGGAGTCGGCGGCAAGGTGGCCGACTGCGTCCTGCTCTTCGGCGCGGGCCGCCTCGAAGCGTTTCCGGTCGACGTGTGGATCCTGAAGACCCTTGCCCGGCGTTACGGCCTCGAAGGCTGGAAGCCGGCGCAGCTCGCGCAGTTCGGCCGCGCGCACTTCGGCCCGCTGGCGGGTCTGGCCCAGCAGTACCTCTTCGCCTGGGAGCGAAGGCACGGCGGACGGTGAGCCGGGTGAAACCACGAAAACCACGGCACGTTTTCGTGTGTTCCGTGTGTTTCGTGGTTCACCCCGGTTCGACGCCTCGGGTGGTACCGTCTTACCTCGCGCGCTGGATCAGTTCGACTTCGTAGCCCTCGGGCGCGTCGATGAAGGCGATGAGCGAGCCGCTGCCCGTGGGCGTGGGACCGTCGCTGAGCTTGTAGCCCTTCGCCTCGAGCTGGCGCGTGAACGCGGCGAGGTCCTCGACCTCGAAGGCGAGGTGCATCAGGTCGGGCTGCACCTGCACGCCGGGGCTGTTGGGCAGCTGGCAGATTTCGATTTCCTCGTCGCTGTTGGGCGTGGCGAGGAACACGATCTGCGCCCCGCGCGGGGACACGCTGCGCCGCGCGACCTTCAGCTCGAGCGCCTCCTGGTAGAACTTCACGGTGCGCTCGAGATCGTTCACCCGCATCCGGGTATGCAGAAGTTTTTTGACCATGCGGGAAGTTTGCGTGCGGCCCTCCGGCCGCGCAAGCTGCGCCGCCACCATGCCTCCGGACTTCGCCGCCCTGCGCGCCGCCCACGAACGCATCCGTCCCCACGTCCATCGCACGCCGGTGCTGACCTCGGCCCGGCTCGATGCCGCCGCCGGCGGCCACCTCCACTTCAAGTGCGAGAACTTCCAGAAGGCGGGCGCGTTCAAGTCGCGCGGCGCGGTCAACGCCGTGTTCGCCCTCGACGCCGCGACCGCCGCCCGCGGGGTGGCCACGCATTCCTCCGGCAACCACGCCGCGGCGCTGGCCCGCGCGGCGGGACTGCGCGGCATCCCCGCCCATATCGTGATGCCGTCGAACTCCTCGAAGGCGAAGGTCCGCGCCGTCGAGGGCTACGGCGGCCGGCTCACCTTCTGCGCGCCGACCCAGGCGGCGCGGGAGGAAACCTGCCGGCGGATCGTCGAGGAAACGGGCGCGACCCTCGTGCACCCCTACGAGAACGAAGCCGTGATCGCGGGCCAGGGCACGGCCGCGATCGAGCTGCTGCAGGACACGCCGCCGCTCGACCTGATCCTGTGCCCGGTCGGCGGCGGCGGCCTGCTCGCCGGCACCGCGATCGCCGCGCGCGAGCTCGCCCCCGGTATCCGGATCGTGGCGACGGAGCCGGCCGAGGCGGCCGACACCTGGCGCTCGTTCCGGGCCGGCGAAATCGTGCCGCTGGAGCGGACAACGACCATCGCCGACGGCCTGCGCACCACGATCGGCCGGCCGAATTTCGCCCTCGCCCGGCGGCTGGTCGACGAGGTCGTGATCGTGAGCGAGGAGGCGATCGTCGCCGCGATGCGCACCCTGTGGGAGACCTTGAAGATCGTGGTCGAGCCCTCGGCCGCCGTGCCGTATGCGGCCGTGCTCGAGGGCCGCGTGCCGCTCGCCGGGCGCCACGCCGGGCTGATCCTGACCGGCGGCAACGTCGATCTCGACGCCCTGCCCTGGCGCACTCCCTGAGCGGACTCATGCCGTTGCGGTGGAGCCGCCTGTCTCCAGCCGGCTGACGTGCGACGGACCGGTTCGCCGCGGCTGGAGGACAAGCCGCTCCACCTTTCCGTGCGGCGGTTCTCAGGGCTGATTCGAAGTCCCACGGCATGGGTCCGGCTGCGTGTTCGCGGCGCGGGACCGCCGCGAAGCCGGCGGAGCGCCGCCCTCCGGAAGTCCCCGCCTCGCGCGGCGCTCGTTTTTCCGTGGCCTCCGGGGAGTTCGCGGGCCACCGTCCCGCTCTTCCCACGCATGAAAACGCTGCCCGCCTTGCTCGCGTTCCTGACCACCCTGCTCGCGGCGGCCTCCGGCATCGCCGCGCCCACGGTGTTCCTGATCGGCGACTCCACCATGGCCGCCTACGGCCCCGACCGGCCGACGTGGGGCTGGGGCATGGCCGTCCAGGATCTGCTCCGCCCGCCCGCGACGGTGGAAAACCACGCCGCCAGCGGGCGCAGCACGAAGAGTTTCATCGCCGAAGGCCGCTGGGACAAAGTCCGCGCCGGACTGATGACAGGCGACTTCGTGCTGATCCAGTTTGCGCACAACGACGAGAAGAAGGAGGACCCGAAGCGGTACACGGATCCGGCGACGTCGTTTCGCGACAACCTGCGCCGCTTCATCCGGGAGACGCGCGAACGCGGTGCGACGCCCCTGCTCGCAACCCCGGTGAGCCGGCGGAAATTCAACGCGCAGGGCAAACTGACGCCGACGCACGGCGCGTATCCAGACGCCGTACGCGCCGTGGCCTCCGAAGAGCAGGTGCCGCTGATCGACCTCGAGCGCTCGACCCTGCGCTGGCTCGAGCAGTCCGGCGCCGAACCCTCGAAGCGCTTCTTCGTCTGGCTGGCGCCCGGCGTGCACCCGAAATTCCCGGAGGGCAGCAAGGACGACACGCACTTCGTCGAGGCCGGAGCCCGGGCGGTGGCCGCGCTGGCCGCCGACGAGATCAAGTCCAAGCACCTGCCGCTGGCGCCCTGGCTCAAATAGCCCGCCTTCAGGCGCCAGCGCCGCGAAACGATCCGGCCGGGTGGCGCCGCTCGTCCCAGACGGCTGAGCGGACTCGAGCAGTGGGCCTTCAAATCAGCCGTGAAAACGGCCGCACTGAAAGCTGGAGCGGCTCGTCCTCAAGCTGCTGCGGACCGGTCCGTCGCACGTCAGCCGCCTGGGGACAGGCTGCTCCACCGCCACGGCATCATTCCCCCGACCGATCGGTCCCCGGCGGATCGAGGACGAGCCGCTCCACCACGCCGTGCCGCCGTCAGTCGAGGTGAAACACTTCCTTCAGCCCGCGGGAGACCGGGCTGTGGTCGGGGTGGGACGGCATGACGTCGGCCATGTGCTTCCACCAGCGGCGGCACACGTCCGTCCGGGCGATGGCATCCCAGCGGGCTTCGTCCTCGACTTCCACGTACGCAAAGAGCTGCCGGGTCTCCTCGTGGAGGAAGATGGAATAGTTGTGCACGCCCTGCGCCTTCAGCACGGCGGCGAGTTCGGCCCAGACCGGCTGGTGTCTCCGCGCGTACTCGGTCTCGGCGCCGGCGTGCACGCTCATGACGAAGGCTTTTCGGATCATGGCGGGATTCAGCGCAGGAGGTACGGCTTGGTGGTCTCGGGCGTGGGGGCGTCGTCGTCCTTCTTCGTCGCGGCCGGGGTCGCCGGATCGTACACGCCCGCGAGCAGTTGGAAACGGTCCCGTTCGCCGGCGTCCTGGGCGACACGCGCGCCGAGCTTCGCCACGGCGGCGGCCTCGGCGGGGAAGCCGCGCTTGCCGGCGAGCAGCGTCACTTCCATGAGCAGCGCGGTGTCGCGCGGGAAGAGGCGGACGCCCTGGAGCGCCACCTCGAGGTGCTCGCGCAGCGGCGGGACGACGGAGAGCGCCCAGGTCTCGGCGATCAACCGGTATACGTCGGCCAGCGGCGGACGCTGCGAGCGCGCGGTGAAGAGAGGTCCGAGCACGGATGAAACCTGCGCCTCGCTGAGGCGGCCTTCCCGCGCTCCGGGCGCCGACTTGGCGGCGCTGAAGCGCAGGCGGGCAAGTTCCAGGTAGGCGCGCGCGCGGTCGACCTTGGCACCGGCGGCGGCCTCGAGGAACTTCTGCGCGCGCTCGTTCTCGCCGGCCTCGCGCTCGTCGAGGCCGATGGCGGCGAGCAGGCGCGGGTCGCGTTCGCCGCGGACATAAGGGGCGATGAGCACATTGCGGGCGGCGTCACCGTATCCGCCCAGCCGCAACACCTCACCCTTGATCCGGCCGACGTGGGCGTCGGGCGCGGCCCGCAGTTCGACGGGAGGCGGCTCCGGCAGTTCCTGGCCCTTCTTCGCCCGGAATTCCGTCTTCTTGTACGCCGTAAATTCGACGTAGCCGCGCAGCTCGGTCGCGAACTGGCTGTAGGTGCGGTTGAAGCACTCCTTGAAGAGCTGTTCGGTGGGCTCCTCGTTTTCCAGCCGCCGCACGAATTGCAGGAACGGCTTCTGGTACTTCTGGCCGTGGCTGTAGAGGCTGAAGTGCACGAAGGCATAGCACTGCGCGGCCCAGAACGGGGAACGGGAGCGCGGGCCCTTGGCGGCGAGCATTTCCCTGAACGGCATCAGCGCCCGGCGGGCGAGCAGGCGGTTGAAGTCTCCCACCTTCTCGGCGCCGAAGCCGTCGCCAATCTGGCCGAATGTGATGTGCTTCTTGTCGAACTCCGTCGCGGCGAAGAGTTGCACGAGACCTTCCTCGAACCAGGGCGGCGCCTTGTCGCCGAGCTGGCGCCGGATCAGGAAACGAAAGTACGCGGCGTAGAACGCGCGATAGGGGTCCGATTCGAGGCGCGTGTCGTTGTCGACCTGGAGCTCCGGCAGCGCGAAATCGATCACGATCGCGGCCCGCTCCGCGTTCTTGAAGAACAGGCTGTTGGTGCCGTAGCGCTCGACCTGCCGGTCCCGCGGCAGAAACTCTTCGAACCCGTCGCCCCGACCGCAGAGAATCAGCGCGGTGGGCACGGGCGTGTATGCACTCGCGATGCCCGGCATGATCGCCGTCACGACGTCCTGCAGGAGAAGAAAATCGCGCACGAACCGCTTCGTCTCGCGCTCCGAGATCCGCGACAGGATCTCGAAGCCCGGCACCTCCGCGTAGAGCCACTTTTCCGGCGGCGGGAGGAGGCGGCTGTCCTTCACTTCGAACTTGGGCAGCTCGACGACGGGGCCCTCGACGACCGGCGTGGCGGCAGCGTGAAGGAAGGCGGGGGCGACGAATGCAGTCGTCGCAAACAACCAGGCCAGCAGCCGGGCGGAAACGTCTGGGTTCATGCAGTCAGGGGCAAAAAGGTCGGGGCAATTCGGAAATCCAGCCCTCGAAGGCGGCGCCGCCGGGCTGGTCGATCGGTGACAGGGAAACTCGGTGGCCGGGGAGCCGCGTTTATTTCTTCGCCGGCGGCCGCGCGGGGGGCGGGGCGGGCAGCGGCCCGTCATCCTCCGCCGGTGCAGGCGGCAACTGGGCCTTGAGCTCGGTGAACCTCGTGCGCGCCTGCCCGGCCGGGGCGAACCGGATGCCGTGATCCGCGAGCGCGTGCGCCGGCTGCAGCTCCTTCGCGTCGGCCGCCACGACCGCCGCCTGGTACACGAGCTTCAGCCGGGAAGGAAAGACCATCGCGCCTTCGATCACCATGCGCGCCTCGTCGCGACTGGGCGCGACGGCGGCCTTGAGCCAGGTCTCGGCGGCAAGCTCGTACAGCGCGTACGAGGGCGGCGGCTGGCCACGGACGAGGTTGAGGGGCGCCAGGATCGCGGCGACCTGCGCGGCGGAAAAGCGGCCGTCCGGGCCCGCGGGCTTGGCGGCGGCGTCGGCGAAGCGAAGCCGCGCCAGCTCGACTCCGGCATCGGTCCGCTTCGATTTGCCGGCAAAACCTGCCTCGAGAAACTTGCGGGCGCGGTCCTCCTCGCCGTGCGCGCGTTCGTAGAGACCGAGGGCGGCGAGCAGGTTGGGATCGCGTTCGCCGCGCGTGTACGCCGCGACCAGCTCGGTGCGAGCCTCTTTCATGCGGCCGGCGAGCACCATCGCCTCGCCCTTGATCCGGCCGATCTCCGCCTGGGTGGCTTCGCGCAGCTCGAGCGGCGGCGGCGGGATGATCACGTCCTCCTTGGACTTGTAGTACTTCGCCTCGTACACGGTGAAATCGCAGTAGCTGCGGATCTCCGTGAGCATGGAATTGTAGGACATGTTGAAGCACTCCTTGAACATCGCCTCCGTCACCGGCTCCCGCGCCGCCCGCTGGATGAAGGTCGTGAACTGCTTCTGGAACTTGCCCTTGTACCCGTAGAGGCACATGTGGACGAAGGCGTAGGCCTGCTTCGCCCACACGTTGTTGCCGAGCACGTTGGTCGCCTCGGGGGAGTCGTGCTGGACCGCGAAGAAGCGGTCGAACTTGATCAGGGCGCGCCGCCGGAGCGCGGCGTTGAAATCGCGGTCCTCGGCGGGCGCGCCGGGCAGCAGCGGCGAGTCGGGATCCTCGGCGGCGGCGAGGGCATTGATCTCGGCCACCATCGCTGCCTGCGTCGACACCGTGTTGGGATCCTCGAGCTTCGCGAACTCGATCCAACGCTTGTCGAACTGCATCTTCATGATGATCTGCGAGAGGCCTTCCTCCAGCCAGGCGGGGAAGCGCGGCTCGTTCTGGCTGAGCAGATAGCGGACGTACTCCCGGTAGAGCTGCTTGTCGTGCTCGACGGAGATCTGGCCCGAGTCGGTGCCGGTCGCGGCGTCGTTGATCCCGTCGACGTTGAGCACGTTGAGCGTGGTGGCCGCCAGGTCGATGACGATCGCGGTGCGGTTGCCCTGCTTGAGGAAGAGACTCGCGAACCCGGCGTCCGGCACGCGGCGGCCGACGGGAATGAAGGCATCGAACTTGTTGCCGCGCCCGCAAATGATCAGCGCCGTCGATTGCGACAGCCGCTGCGGAATCGGCCAGACATGTCCGAGCGCCTGCCGGAACATGCCGAAGTCGCGCAGCAGGCGCTGCGTCGCCCGATCGGAGGCGTTGGTGAGGATCTCGAAGCCGGGGATCGTCGCGTAGCGCCACGATTCCGGCGGTGGCAGCTCCCGGCTGTCGGTCACGACAAATTTCGGCAGCTCGATCACGCGGTCGTCGGCCGCAAGCGACTCCTGCGCGGCGAGCGGACCGGCGGCGAATACTACAAACGCGAGCAGACTCCACGCGGGGCGCAGTTTCATGACCGGTTGAGACGAGCGTGGAGCCGGAAAGTTGCCGAGACAATTAACGCCTGCGGTCGAGCAGGTTGGGGCCCGCGACGCCGCTTCAGGCGGCCCATTGCAGCAGCAGCGCGAACAGGCCGAGAATCGCGCCCGAGAGCGCGCAGCAGGCGAGGAAGCCCACGGTGTCGGTGCGGTCCCACTTGGTGAACTCCCAGGCCGTGCCGGGAAAGAGCTTTCGGTGATCGAAGCGGCCGGGATCGAGGCGCGTTTCCTCCATGGCCCGCGCCTCGGCCTCGGGCGTCGCCCCGACCGGCGTCTTCATCTTGCCGTAGAACTGGTCGACGACCGCCGCCGGCGGCTGGCGGGAGCAGAGGCTGACGGCGATCAGGAGCACGAACGGGAGCAGGCCGTCGAAGAAGAAACGCGCGGCGAAGCGGGCGCTGGCGCTGCGGTCCGCCATGTCGATCCCGAGCCGGTCGAGGATGAGGAGTTCGAGGTGGAACCGCCCCCTGCCCTCCACAGGGCTCGCCGCATCCTCGGGCCGGATACGCACGACGGAATCGAAGAACACCGCCGTGCGCCGGCCGTCGGCGGCCGGCGGCGTCTGCTCGACGAGCGCCGGATGCGCCCGCAGCGCCGGCACCAGGGGCACGACGAGCGGTGCAATGATGTTCACCAGCGCGCTGACGATCACCGCCACCCATACGGCCGGCGCCGTCAGCCGCCGCCAGACGAACATCAGCAGCACGGCGGCGCCAAAGGGGACGTTCACCGTGAGGAGGAGCTGGATGACGTTGAAGATGCTCGTCATCTGGGTCGCCGCGACGATGCCGAGCAGCAGGGCGACCACGATCGCCCAGCGGCCCGCGGCCACGCTCTCGCGATCGGTCAGGCCGGGGCGCAGGTGCCGGTAGACATTGCGCACGAAGAGGCCGGCGATCGCCATCGTCTGCGCGGCCACGGTGTCCATGTTGTTCGCGAGCAGCCCGATCAACATCAGCCCCAGCAGGCCCGGCGCGAGCAGCTGGCGGGACATCTGCCCCCAGGTCTCGTCGGGATCCGAGAGCGCGTCACCGCCGCGGTAAAGGGCGATCGCGATCAGCCCCGTCATCGCCCACAGGATGATCATCACGCGCTTGGCGTACGTGCCCGACACGGCGCCGAAGCGGGCCGCAAATTCGTCCCGCGCGGAGCCGCTCACGCTCATGTTGCCGATGATGCCGTGGATCTGCACCAGGCTGACGAACAGGATCGCGAGCACGGTCCAGCCGGTGACGTTGGACGCGGCATGGCCGAAGAGATCGAACATCTCCGAGGGAACCCGTTCGCCCAGCTGGCTCCAGCCGCCGATCGCGGCGAGCCCGAGGGGAATCAGCAGGACGGAAAACGCCACCGTGAGGAACCCCTGGATCGCCTCGTTCATCGCCGTCGCGGTGAGGCCTCCCAGCACCACGTAGATGCCCACCACCAGTGTGTATCCAATATAGAACCACCAGGGATCGAGCGCCGTGACATAGCTGCGCAGTTCGCCGCGGGCGCTCGCATCGCGCAGCACGCCGAGGCGGGCCTGCCCGGCGGCGGCGAGCGGCGCGGCCGTCGCCTGTCGCTCGAGGCGCTTCAGCTCCCGGTAGTCCTCCACCGACCGCCGCTCGGCTTCGCTCCAGGCGGCTTCGGGTTTCACCAGCAGCGAGGCGGAAATCTTGTAGGAGATCAGATTCCCCAGCCCGAGCATCACGATGATCGAGGCGGCGATCTGGAACCCGGCATAGAATCGCGCCAGCCTCGTGCTGGCCAGCCGGTCCTCGAACAGGTCCGCCACCGTCATCAGCCGCACGCGTCGAAACCAGAGGTTCATGAACCAGTAGTAAGGATTCATGAACAGGGTCTGCAGCGAGAGCCACACGCCGGAGATGCCCTGCTGGTAAACGAGGCTTGCGGTGCTGACCGAGCCGTTGGCGTCGGTCGAATTCCCGAAGTTGAGCAGGAACTGGTACAGCTTGCCCAGCCGGCGACCGGCGAGAAAGAAGCCCTCGCCGTCCTGAGACGCCTGGCGCGCCCGGTACCCGAACCAGATCACCACCACCAGATAGGCGATGAGGATGACGACATCGATGACGTGCAGACTGCCAAGGGTCATGGGGCGGGGCTACCGGGCGACCTTGCGTCCGTCACCCGGACCCGGCGAGCAAACTCGGGTCCGGACCGTCAAGTGTACCCGCCGTCATCCGCCGCTGCGGCAAAAACGGTTGCTTTCCCCTTCCGGGCCCCGAAGCCTGCGGACAGTCCGAGCATGTCCGCCCCCGCCCCCACGCTCCGGTCCCTGGCCAGGCAACTGGGCCTTTCGCGCACGACCGTTTCCGACGCGCTGCGCGGCTCGCCACGCGTCGATCCCAAGACGGCGGAGCGCGTGCAGCGCGCGGCGGAGGAGGCGGGATACCGGAGGAACCCGCTGGCCGGCGCGCTGATGTCGGAACTGCGGCGCTCGCGCGGCACGGCGTTTCGCGGCGTGCTGGCCGCGGTGGACTTCACCGAGCCCGACCGGCCGGATGCGGCCGGACGGTTTCACCGGGAACTCGTGATCGGCGCGGAAACCCGGGCGGGGGAGCTCGGGTTCAAGGTGGAGAAATTTGCCGTCGGACACGCGGGCGTCTCGGTGCAGCGACTCGACTCGATCCTGCAGTCGCGCGGCATCCACGGGGTGATCCTTCTGCCGGCGTGGGACGACCCGGACCTCTCGAACCTAGACTGGACGCGTTTCGCCGGCATCTACACCGATTACATCATCGAGCGGCCCGCGCTCCATTCGGTGTGCTCCGACCACTATCGTTCGCTGCTCGCGGCGCTGCAGCGGATCGTGGCGCTCGGATATCGCCAGCCAGGACTGTACCTGCAGCGCCACCAGGACGAGCGGCTGCAGTTCCGCTGGAGCGCCGCCTTCCGCGCGTTCCAGGAAAGCCAGCCGGAGATCCGCGCCATCCCGCCCCTGATCGTCGCGGCGCACGAGCAGGAGACCTTCGCGCGCTGGTTCAAGCAGCACCAGCCCGATGTCGTGCTCGGGCATCATACGGACGCGATCGACTGGATGGCGGCCTGCGGCGCCGAGCTCCCGGGGCGCCACGGCTTCGTCTGCCTCAACAAGAACATGACCGCACGACCCTGCGCCGGCCTGGACCTCCAGCCCCGGACGCTGGGCGCCCGCGGCGCGGAGCTGCTGATCGCGCAGTTGCAGCGCAACGAAACGGGCATTCCGGAGTGGCCGTCGACGACGACGATTCCCGCGCGATGGTCCGACGGGCCGACGCTGCGCCTGGCTGCGCCGTGACCCGCCGCCGGGCCCGTATCAATCGACGAAGTACACCTCGACGATGACCTCGCCGGCACCGGTCCCGGTGACCTGGGCGGTATAGGCGCCGGGGGCGAGCGTGAGCAGCAGGGCGGCGTCGAGGCTGTCGAGCGCGAGTGAGAAGGCCGCCACCTGCGCAAATGCGGCCACGAGGGCGGCACCGCCGCCCCAATTGTTGTTGGTGGCGATCTGCGTGGCACCGCGGAACACGGCCAGGGAGGGATCGGCCATCACGCCGGTCACGCCGACGCGGGCGAGCCCGGGGCCGACGGCGCGAATCAGCACGCGGCGCGGGACGGTGCCGCCCACGACAAAGCCCGGCGTGAGCACCTGGCCGGCCGCGAGCGTCGCCCGCGTGGCGATGTTCACCAGGGGCGGAGCGGATTGCGGCAACGCGGCGAAGGTGACCGTCCCGGTGACGGCGGCCGGGGTGGCGCTGCTCGTGGTGCGAAACGTGGCCGAGAGCGGCGCCGTGAACGTCAATGCCGTCGTGAGCGTACGCGTCGCATCGGTCTCGACCAGCGTGGCGGTGGCGGGCCCGGTCTTGGTCCAGGTGAAGGCGAGCGGCGAGGCGAGCGGCGCGCCGGTGGCGTTGTACCGGAAACTCTGGCCGGAGGTGAAGAGCCCGGCCTGGACGGAGCCGGGCGCACCCGCCGGATCGGCGGCGAAATTTGCGGCGTGATGGGCGATGCTGTCGGGAGCGAGATCCTGCGCCAGCAGGGTCGCCGCCGGCAGCAGGAGCAGGCAGAGGTGTTTCTTCATCGGGGTGGGTAACGAGGCCATGTGCGCTCATCCCGACGCCGGCCGCAATCCCGCAGTGGGATCCGCGGCGGCGGAGGGACACGCGGCTCCAACGGGCGGATATCGACACAAACCGCTGCCACTGAAGCGAACTCCGGAGAATTACCGAGAGAAGAGAACTTGCGCCGTGCGGGGCCGCACCTTGCACTCGAAATCCCGGCCTCCGGACGGGCGATTCCGCCCCAGCGGGACGAATTCAGCCCGCCCGTTCCCTCCCTCTTCCATGTCCACCGCCATGATCTTCGACTATGCAGGCGCCGCCTGCAGTGGTGCGCTGGCCCTGGCCACGATGCTGCGGGCGGGCCGTTCGCTGACGCGCTGGACGTTCGTGGCCGGCATGACGATCCTGGCGGTCGAGGCGCTGCTGATGGCGCTGAGCCATGGCACGGAATCTCCCGCTTTGATCCTGCGCTGGCAGTCGTGGAGACTGATGCTGCTCTCGCTGCTTCCCGGGACGTGGCTGCTGTTCAGCCTGACCTATGCTCGCGGCAAACAGACCGCGTTCTCCTGGCGCACCCGGCTGGTGCTGGGCGCGGCCTTCGTCGTCTTGCCGGCACTCGCGGTCGTATTCCGGGATGCACTGGCCGTGGCGGTGCAGCCGACCTCGCTCAACACCTGGGTGCTGCGGCTGGGGCCGGCCGGCACCGGATTGTTCCTGCTGCTGCTCGTCAGCTCGGTCTGGATCGTGGTGAACCTGGAGCGCACGTTCCGGGCCTCCGTCGGCACCATGCGCTGGCGGATCAAGTTCATGTTGCTGGGAGGCGGCATCCTCTTTGCCGTCCGGATCTACACGAGCAGCCAGGTGCTGCTGTTTCACGGCGTGGATTCCGCCCTCGAAGGCGTGAACTCCGGCGCGCTGATCGTCGCGACGCTGCTGATGCTGCGGTCGTTTTTCCGCACCGGCCATTTCGAACTGGAGGTGTATCCGTCGCAGCAGGTGCTGCAGAACTCGCTGACGGTCCTGATCGCGGGCGCCTACCTGCTGATCGTGGGATTGCTGGCGAAAGTGGTGTCGTACTTCGGGTCCGACGGTGCGTTTGCCGCCAAGGCGTTCCTGATCCTGGTGGCGGTCGTCGCGCTCGCGGTGGCACTCCAATCGGACCGCGCCCGCCTCGCCCTGCGGCGTTTCGTGAGCCGGCATTTCCACCGCTCGCCTTACGACTATCGGGCGGTGTGGAAAACGTTCACCGCCGGCACCGCATCGCGGGTCGAACAGGCGGGCCTGTGCCGGGAACTGGTGCGGCTGACGGCGGAAACCTTTCACGCCCTCTCGGTCAGCATCTGGCTGGTCGATGACAAGGGGGAGTCCGTCACGCTGGCCGCGTCGACCTCGCCCCCCAGCGCCACGACGGGGGAGAATCCGCTCCGCACGGGCGATGCACAGGTCCTTCGCCAGTGGTTTCTCGGACATCCCGATCCGGCCGACATCGAGACGGACGAAGCCGAGTGGGCCGAGATCCTGCGGCGCTATCACGCGAGTCAATTTGCCACGGGAGGTCATCGCGTCTGCGTGCCGGTGATCGGTCGCAACGAGTTCCTGGGCGTCATCCTGGTCGGCGACCGGGTGGCCGGGGTGCCGTTCACGCTCGAGGACTTCGACATGCTCAAGTGTGTGGGCGATCACACCGCCGCCGGCCTCATGAACGTGCAGCTGGCGAAAAAACTCCTCCAGGCCAAGGAACTGGAGGCTTTCCAGGCGATGGCGGCGTTCTTCGTGCACGACCTCAAGAACGCGGCCTCGACCTTGAACCTGATGCTGCAGAACCTACCGGTGCATTTCGACGACCCGGAATTTCGCGCCGACGCGCTGCGGGGTATCGGGAAAACGGTCAATCACATCAACCGGCTGATCGGCCGGTTGGGCCTTCTCCGGCATGAGCTTAAGATCGAAGCGACGCCGGCCGATCTAAACGAGGTCGTCGAGCACGTGCTGACGGGCATAGAGCGCTCGTCCGCGTATGTGTTGACCAAGAACCTCCAGCCTCTGCCCCAGATCGACCTCGATCCCGACCAGATGAACAAAGTGATCACGAACCTCGTGCTGAATGCAGCCGAGGCCGTGCCTCCCGGCGGCGAAGTGAAGGTGTCCACGAACCAGGACAACGGTTGGGCGGTCCTGACGGTAGCCGACACCGGTTGCGGCATGAGTCAGGAATTCCTCGCGCATTCGCTTTTCCGTCCTTTCCAGACCACGAAGAAAAATGGCCTCGGCATCGGCATGTTCCAAAGCAAGATGATCGTTGAAGCGCACGGCGGACGCATCGCGGTCGACAGCGAGCCAGGCAAGGGCACGCAGTTTCGGATCTACCTGCGCACGAACGCCAACAGTCGATGAAACCGTCCCCCTCCTCCCCTCTCTTCGCCGCAGCCGACCTCGCCGGGACCGCCGCTTCCAGCGGATCACGGCCGCCCCACGCGCTGAAGCCCAAACTTCTCATCGTCGACGACGACGAGGAGATCCGCACGCAGATGCGCTGGGCGCTGGCCGCGGACTACACCGTGATCCTGGGCGGTGACCGCGCGGCGGCGCTCGAGCAGTTCAAGGCGCATCGGCCCGCCGTGGTGCTGCTCGACTTGGGGCTGCCGCCGAACCCCGGCACGCCGGAGGAGGGCCTCGCCGCGCTCTCGGAGATCCTGGCGCTGGATCGGATGGCCAAGGTCGTGATCGTGAGCGGCCAGGGAGAAAAGGGTCCGGCGCTCCGCGCCATCGGCGCCGGCGCCTACGACTTCGTGGGCAAACCGGTGGAGATGGACGAGCTGAAGCTGCTCCTGAAACGCTGCTTCCACCTCGCCCAGCTGGAGCGGGAATACCAGCAGATGCAGCAGACGCTGCGCTCGGATTCGTTTGAAGGCCTGCTCGGCACGGGTCCGCGGATGCAGGTGGTGTTCGATTCGATCCGCAAGGTCGCGACGACCGACGCGCCGGTCCTCATTCTCGGGGAAAGCGGTACCGGCAAGGAGATGACCGCCCGCGCCATTCACCAGCGGAGCGAACGCAAGGACGGCCCGTTTGTCGCCATCAACTGCAGCGCGATCCCGGAATCCCTGATCGAGAGCGAACTCTTCGGGCACGAAAAAGGCGCCTTCACCGGCGCCCACGCGCAGCGCAAGGGCCGGATCGAGCATTCGAGCGGCGGCACCCTCTTCCTCGACGAAATCGGCGAGGTGCCGCTTCCGATCCAGGTGAAGCTGCTGCGCTTCCTCCAGGAACAGTACATCGAGCGGGTCGGCGGCCGGCAGGAAATCCCCGTGGATACGCGGGTCATCGCGGCGACCAACGCCGACCTGAAGAAGGGAATGGCCGCGGGCACTTTCCGGGAAGACCTGTTTTACCGCCTGGCCGTCGTGCAGATCCTGCTGCCGGCGCTGCGGGATCGCGACGACGACATCGTGGTGCTCGCGCAAGCCTTCCTGCAGCGGTTCGCGACGGAGAATGGGAAGACCGGGCTGACTTTTGCCCCCGACGCGCTGCGCGCGATCCGTCAACATCCCTGGCCCGGCAACGTGCGCGAACTGCAGAACCGGGTGAAGCGCGGCGTGATCATGAGCGAGGGCAAACGCCTGACCGCGGCCGACATGGAACTCGAGACGACGGGCGGTGCGCACGGCGCAACCACGCTCAAGGAGGCGCGCGAACGCCTCGAAAACGAGATGATCCGAAGCGTGCTCCGCAAGCATAACGGCCGGATCACTTCCGCGGCGCTGGAACTGGGCATCAGCCGTCCGACGCTTTACGAGCTGATGGACAAGCTCGGCATCGAAAAGCACGGCACGGACAAGGCGGAGTAACCGCCGTCCGGCCCCCGCGGGCGGGACCGCTTCCCGCTCCTTCGACCTCGCCACCACGAGGTTCCCGTACCTTCGAGTCAGAAGGAAACCCACGCGTCCACGCCCGCGGCGATTCACGGCGGGTTTTGCCTGTCCCAAGGGCGGCTCCTTCCAGGAATGGTAGCGCTCCGTTGCGGCCGGCCGCGCGGCGCAAGGGCAAGTGCGCGCAAAAAAAGGCGGGAGAGCGAAGCTCTCCCGCCGCAAGACTGGCCTGGTCGGTGATCAGGGAACCTCGTAAAGTTCCACGAGGCCCACGCCACTGGAGCCGTTGGCGCCGGTGACCACGACGGTATAGGCTCCGGGCTCGAGGACGGTGAAGAGCACCGCGTCGCGACTCTCGGGGTTGGCGAACCCGAAGGCACCGACCCGGGTGAAGATGGAATCGTACACCTCGCCGCCGCCCCAGTTGTCGTTCTGTTCCACCATCGTGGAGCCGCGGTAGACCTCGAGCTTCGGGTCTTCGATCGCATCAGTCACCCCGAACGCCGCGAGGGCGGGGCCCACCGCGCGAATCAGCACGCGCTTGGGCTGGGTGCCGGCGATGACGAAGCCGACATTCGGAGCCTCGGCGCCACCGACATGGGCTCGGACCGACAGGTTGACGAGACGCGTGGTGGCGTTCGCCGCCGTGTCGTAGACCTCCACGAGCGCGACGCCCGTCGTGGCGTCCTTGCTGGTGACCTGGGCCGTGTAGGCTCCGGACCGCAACGTGGCCATCAGCGCCGCATCCTGGCCGAGCTGGCGGAGCCCGAAGGCGCCCACGCCGGCGCTGACCCCCTCGATCATCAGGGCATTCTCGTTGGTGATCCAGTCGTCGTTGAACGCGGTGAGGCTGGCGCCGGAGTACAGCGAGAGGCTGGGATCTGCGAGCGCCTCGGTGACGCCGAAGTCACGCAAGGACGGACCGACGCCGCGGATGAGCACCTGCTTGTTCGACGCACCATCGACCACGAAGCCGACGATCAGACCTTCGCTGCCGCTACCGGCGTTCGCCCGGACGGACAGGTTGACCAACTGGGAGGCGCCGACGTCGGTGCCGGTTCCGGCGGTCTCGCCGCCGTCCGTACCCGACACGTCGTCGTCGCGCCGGCCGAACACGCTTTCGACCATGAGCGTGGCGGACGTGCTGACCACCCAGCCGATCGAGTTGGAGACGAGGACGGAGTATTTGGCGGCGTCCGAGCGGGAGACGCTCTTCAGCACGAGGGTCGAGCTGGTCGCACCGGAGATGTTCACTCCGTTGCGCCGCCACTGGTACTTGGGGGCCGGAGAGCCAACCGCCGACACCGAGAAGGTCACGTTCGAGCGGATGAACACCGCCCGGCTTTGCGGCTGGGACGTGATGACGGGCGGGCCGGCGATGACGAGATCGGCGGCAGTGCTGGTCACCGAGCCGGCGGAATTGGTCGCGACGACGGTGTAGCTGCCGACATTCGAACTGCTCACCGAGGAGAACGAGAGGGAGGGGGCCGTGGCGCCAGGGATGTTGTAACCGTTCTTGCGCCACTGCAGGCTGGCGGACCCTGACACTCCCACCGTGAATCGCGCCGCCGCACCGTCGGCAACCAACTGCGAAACAGGCTGCGTCGTGATGACCGGCTTGGACGTCGTGCTGGAGATCTCCACCGCAAGGATCGAGCCGCTGCTCACGACCGAGCCCGCGCTGTTGGAGACCATCACCGTGTACGTGCCGGCATCGGTGGAGCTTGCCGCGGGGATCGTAAAGTTTGCGCTCGTGGCACCGGAGATCGCGGCACCGTTCTTGCGCCATTGATACGAGGGCGCGGGCGAACCGGTCGCCGAGACCGCCATCGTGGCACCACTGCCGGCGACAACCGTCTGATTCGGGACGGGCTGCAGAAGGATCACGGGAGCGGAAGCCGTCACACCACCGCCGACAGCGCCGCCACCGCCGACGCTACCTCCGCCACCACCGGAACCGCCGGAACCGCCGGCCGCGGGTTCCGAAACGATGAGCGTCGAGGCGGCGCTCGTCACGGATCCGGCCGAGTTTGAAACCAGGACCGTATACGAGGCGGCGTCGCCGGACGAAACGGACGCGATCGTGAAGGAGGCGGACGTCGCGCCTGTGATCGCCACACCGCCCTTGCGCCACTGATAGGCAGGCGTGGGCGTGCCCGTCGCATCCACCGAGAAGGAGGCCGAGGCTCCGGCAACGATCGTCTGGCTGGCCACGGGCTGGACATTGATGACCGGAGCGGTACCCACGACGGGGGCCGCGGTGACGGTCAGGGTCGATACGGCGCTCGTGACCGAGCCCGCCACATTCGTTACCACCACCGTGTAGCTGCCTTCGTCCGCGCCGGAAATATTGGCGAGGTTCAAAGTCGCCGAGGTCGCACCGGAGATATTCGCGGCGTTCTTGCGCCACTGGAACGTGGGCGCCGGCGTGCCGGTTGCCGTCACCGACAGGGTGGCGGCGCTGCCCGCCGCCAGGGTCTGGCTCGCGACCGGCTGGACGGTGATGACCGGAGCGACGTTGACGACGACCGGCTCCTGCACCGTGAGGACCTCTTCGGGGCTGGTGGCGGAGCCCAGGAGGTTGGTCGCCACGACGGAGTAGTTGCCACTGTCACCCAAGGTAGCGGTGGCGATGACATAGGTCTGTCCGGTCGCACCGGCGATGGGCACGCCGTTCTTGCGCCACTGGAAGGTCGGCGCGGGCGAGCCGTCCGCAGTCGCATACAGCGTGACGCTGGTGCCGACCGTGACCGGATTAGCGCCGTGCGCCTCGGCTGCCAAAGCTCCCAATGCGGCGAGCGCGGCAATTTTCGCTACGATTCCGCGGCTCGCGAGATTCGCTGCCGCGCTTGAAACGTGAGTGAACAAATTCATTGCCCCTCACTTCGTGACACACCTTGAGCCCCAAAAATCAGGAGACTACGAACGGCCTGGTGGGTAAAGGCCGCAGAGTTGCAAGAGACTCCTTTCTAGCTATTTATGGGCGGAGATTTTTCACACGTTTTTGCGGCAGGGCCAATTTACGCGGCGTTCACCTCCGCTGCATGCAGGCTTGGCCGGTCCCGTTCTCACACCCGCGCCGTGGCGCGGTACGCGGACAAAAAAAGAGGCGCGCCGGCAATGGGCGCGCCCGAAAAAAACTGAGGTGAGTTCAACCTCAGAACCAGGAGATCTTTTCTGGTACGTGCACGGTGTCGTGTGCCTTGAGATAGAACGGTTCCTTGATCTGCCCCTTCAACAGCGCGTCGATGTCGAGCGGGTAGGTTTTGATCTGATCGTCTTCCTGCCGCAGCACCCGGGCTTTCCTGGCATTGGCGCGGGTGGGATCGAGGCCTCCCGCTTCCATGATGGCATCGTAAGCCGTCAACGCGCGCTCAGCCGTGATCTTCCCGGGCTTCATCACCGCTCCGCTGACATAGACGGCGAACGTCGATGAGATCACCGTGACCTTCACTTCCTTCGACGTGAGTTGCGACGAATAGGCCTCGCTCAGTTCCTTTTCCAACTGCGCCGGCGTCTTGTCGGCGACCTTGATTTCGCCGATGATGGTCAGATTCACTCGGCCATCGCGTCGGATCTGTTGCTGCTGATCGAGGTTTGGCGCGGCAGGAAACGCGATCTTGATCACATCGCCCGGATTCAACGTCTGTACATCGGGCAAGACCTTGGTCGGGGGACCCGCGTTGACCGGCTGGTTCGAGCACGCGGAAAGAAACGTCAGCGCGACGCCGAGCAGGCACGCGACCATCACGCGCGTCGCAAAGGCGCCGTGCGTCGCGGAAATCTGAGCACATGACCTAAACGGGGTCGTATCCATAGGTTACTGCCATATCGGCAATCCCCTGGAACCATCAAGCGGATTCCCGGGAGAGCCGGTGACGGAAAACTGGATACAGCGAGGCGCGGGGGCGGGCCAGAGCCCTCGAACCAGCCGCCGGCTCCAGCGTGAACTCCTTGGCCCGCGCCGACTTTGGGCGTTCAGCGGCGGGACCCGTTGTCGCCTTCCGGCGGAGATCCCTCCCGTTGCCCGCGAAAGATCGCGCTCCCCCCGCCGCGGGCGGGCCTTTGAAAACTCCTTTACTCGCTTCCCGTCGAGCGGGGCATCGCAGCGGCGCCGGGAACGCCCGTTTATTCAGCTCACCAGCCGGTGCCTACGATACTTCTACCATCGCCTTGATCACGCCCGCTTCCGGGCGCACCCAACCGGGGAACGCATCGATCATGGTGTCGAAGTGGGCGCGGTGCGAAATCCAAGGTTTGGTATCGATGCGGCCGGACTCGATGAGAGAGACGATGCGGCCGAAGTCCGCGGAACGCGCATTGCGAGACGCGAGGAGCGTCAATTCCCGTCGGTGCATGATTGGCGCGTGAGGAAAGCAGATTTCCTGCTGGGTGATGCCGACAAACACCAACCGACCCCCAAAGGCACAGTATCCCATCGCCTGGCTCATCGAGCGATTGCTGCCGGTCGCGTCCACGACGACGTCAGCCATCTGGCCGTCAGTGAGTTCGCTGAGCCGGGAAATCTCCGAACCGTCGCCGCGCGCCAAAATCGTCTCCGTTACCCCCATGCGAGTCCGGCAGAATTCAAGACGCGATTCCACAAGGTCGAGAGCGATGCAGCGCGCGCCTGCCAGGCGGACGAACTCCATGACAGAGAGACCGATCGGACCCGCGCCGATCACCAGGACATTTTCACCGGGCACGGCATTGCTTCGATCCACGGCGTGGCACCCGATCGCGAGCGTTTCGACCAGGGCGAGCTGCTCCCAGTCGAGACTGCGGGAAACATGTAGTTTCCGCGCCGGCAGGAGCACGCGTTCGCGCAGGCCGCCATCGCACATCACGCCCAGCGTCTGGTGTAGTTCGCAGCAGTTCGTGAGTCCACGCCGGCACGAATAGCAGCGCTGACAATTAATATACGGTTCGACGGCGCAGCGATCGCCCGGCCGAAGCTCGGATACCCCCGTGCCCACGGCGATGACCTCAACGCCGAGTTCATGGCCAGGTATGCGCGGATAAGAGAAGAACGGCATCTTTCCCGCGTACCCACTGTAGTCTGTCCCGCAAATGCCAACTCGATGCACCCGGACCAGAACTTCACCGCTGGATGGACTTGGCGGTTCGGGCATCTCTCTCCGGCTGAAATGGTGCGGCTTCTCCAGAACGATGGCCTTCATTCAGGTTAGGAACGGCTAGTTGTTCTCTGCGAGCCCCTCAACATGTCCGACGTTTCGTACCGGCGCGAATATCGTCAGGACGTCCGCGAGTAACTCTTGGTCGATCGGCTCCTCCGTCCATCGAGCCCACTGGCGAATATTCGCAGGGTTGGCGCTGCCAGCGACGGTGGTGGCAATCGCCGGATTCTGCAGAGAAAACTGAAGTGCCAGCTTGGCGATGTCGGTACCGCGGCTCGCACATAATTCCGCCGCGCGGCGGGCCGCCGCCTTTACCGGCTCAGGTTCCTTCAACCAGCCAGGCAGCGGCGCGTTCGACAGCAGGCGGGCACTGAAAGGCCCGGCGTTCATCGCGCCTATGCCGCGAGCAGTCAGCTCGGGCACAAGTTCCTCCGCAAAGCGTGTATTCTGCAACGTATTTTGGTTGTAGCTCAATACGCAGTCCACGTTCGTTCGGGCAAGGATCCAGCGGAAGACTTTCATGGGATAACCGCTGAACCCGATGTGTCGGACCTTCCCTGCGGCCTGCATCTGCCGGAGCGCCGGCAGGGTTTCCTGCACGATCTCGTCCAAAGGAACAAACTCGATGTCGTGACACAGCACGATGTCGAGGTGATCTGTGCCCAGCCGGTGCAGCGAAACGTCGACGCTTTCTGCGACGCGGCGGGCGGAAAAATCGAAATGCCGAAGATCGTAGCGCCCGAGCTTCGTGCAAAGAAGATACTGGTGTCGCGGCACGCCCTTCAGGGCGAGACCCAGCAACACTTCGCTCATCCCTCGCCCGTAAAACGGCGATGTATCGATGAGGTTAAATCCGCAGTCGAGAGCAGTTCGAACGCTGGCGAGGGCCTCCTGAAGTGTCACCTGCCGGAATTCGGCGCCAAGTGAACTTGCGCCGAAACTCAGGATGGGTACCTGCAGTCCGGTTTGGCCGAGAGGGCGGGTTTTCATCGCGCGATTCTAGGCTACGCGACACCCGACCGTCAGGAGAACATTGGCCCACAGCGACTGATCTCCGGTTTGGATAGTGAGAACGTGGTCCGGGCTCTCAACCTGATTATAAAAGTCCCACTTTAGAATCGGCGCGAGTGGCACTGACACCCCGCCCTCACGGAGTATTCCCCGAAACTCAGTCCAGACCATCGGCTCTCCGGACTGCGCATATGGATCGTCTGGCGGAATCCCCATCGTATTTACCTGCTCAATCGGAAGCGCACTAACGAGAGCACGAAGTACCTGAGCGACTGTGACCAGTCCCGGTGAAAGATTGAGGCTGACTAGCTCGGCACGGGGCCCGCGCTTCGAGCAAGCAGGATAATTTCCGTCGGCAATGAGGATTCTAGCGTGATGCCCCGATCGGGCGGCCACGCGTAGGATATCCGGATGAAGCAGTGTCGTCTTAAGCATCGAAAAAGAGGGAGGTCACCTTCCCCCGACAAATCTGCCGAAGGCGGCCATAGTCTGCCGCGCGGCTGTAAGCGTGTCAGGTATCGGAAAAATCTCTGCCGAAAGATAGCCTGAGTACCCGATCTGACGCAGCGCTGCGACAATGGGCGCTACGTCGGTGTCTCCGTATCCCACGGCCCGGCGATTCGAATCGGCGAAATGCACGTGCCCTATCAGCGATCCCGCCTCACGCACGGCGTGGGCGAGATCCTGCTCCTCTATTCCCATGTGGAACAAATCTGCCACGAGCCGCAAATTTCTCGCGCTCAAAGATCTCAGCCACGTAAAAGCATCTCCCAGCCGGTTGAAAAGGTTGGTCTCGTAGCGATTCAACGGCTCGTACAACAGCTTTACTCCGGATGAAGCTGCATAAGATCCAAGCTCCTCCAATGCTTCCGTCAGCCAGTGAATCGCTTGTTCGCGTGGAATCCCATCCTGAATGCGTCCCTGCATTGAACCGATGATGACCGGTGCGCCCAATTCACCGGCGCGATGGATCATGGAGGACGCAAAGCGGCGCGCGGACAACCGGATCGCCGCATCGGGGTCGGTAAAACTAAGCCTATGCAGGACCCAACCTGCCCCCGTCCCAACCGCCGCGAGATCAAGGGCGTACCTCTGCTGCAGCATACGGATTTCTACTGCATCAATCTGGTCGGGAGATTCAGGAAAGATTTCGACGCCATGAAATCCAAGGTCGGAGCATGCTTCAAATGCATTCTCCACTCCATCCCAAAACAAGAACGGGGCGTTTCGCTCTGGCTTCCGCAACAGGGAAACAGTCGCTGACAGTTTAATTTGAGGACCTTCGATCACCTAAGACAGTAAGCGAATTTTTGAGAACCTGCGTCAAGTCAGGCGCGAGTCACAGGGATGCGCGGCCGCGGGCACAGTCTTTCACCACCTCAGAGTGGATGCCAGATTGCGAGAACTAAGGGCAGACCCGGGCCCATCTCCGTACCCGCCCGTATTTTCACAACCGCGAATATCGTGCACACTCGGGACATGAACGGACTACTCTTCCTGTGCGCGACTTTCCTCGGAATTGTTTCGCTTGGCGGATTGATCGTACTCCTGGTGGCAAGTCGCACTGCGCCGGAAGGTTTTGAAAGCGAGGCAGACGGCTTCGTAGGACTCACCAAAGGTGACGAGATGCTTCTGAACGAGTTCGCGTCCCAACGGGCGGCACTCTTGAACGCCGGAATCCAAGCGAGCGTTTAGTCAAGGGTCTCGAATTAAGGCCGTAAGCCTCAATCCCGATCACGCCAAGCCGAGACTCGAGGACAACTGTCAAGGGAATGGCGAAGGGTTCTTCGTGCCGATTGAAGCACGGCATGAAGGGGGATTGGATGGTTTGAGCGGGGGATGGGATCATTGCGGGCGTCGTCGTAAGGCACACGGTTGGTCCTTCTGCGCCAAAGGATGCGGATCCATTTCACCGCCGACGAGCGCCTCGTGCTTTGCTAGGTTGGCAACGCTTCCTGCAATGCTCGCACGCGTTCACCGTCTGCCAGCACACCGCTCGCCTCGACGCTTTTCGCGCCGCTGCCCGATCCGGGGCTGCACCACGAAGCCTCACCAGCCGGAAGCGGCTGCTCGTAGCGAGATGTGCGCCAGAGCGCATGGACGAGCGCCGCCACGCGGCCCGGCTCCTGCATGCCGGAGGCGGCGAGTTGCAGCAATCCAATCGCCGGACGTCCTCGGACTCGCGATAGCGGCGTCGACAAACGCGGCGAGGTGGTACTTCTCAAAGCGGGTCGCCCAGCGCAGCGGCGAGAGGAGCTAATGCAGGGTCAAATGTAATTCGCCTAACGCAGGCGGCGTACGTGCGGCAAGCGAACATCAACTCCTAGACCTTGGTTGCATGGCTCGGACTCCGGCGGACAATCACTGTCGGCAATGCGATTTTACGACGTCAACGTGGTTGCACGGTCGGCCGCGAGTACGTTTCCGCTCGAAGTAACGCATCCCCGGGGCTTGATCGCGCGCGGTGGTGACGCACGGACGATGGCGGAGTTAACACGAGCACCCCGGTCCTAAACACGATGCTGACATTTCCCGCGGGCCTGGGATCTACCTGACGGCGAAGCCAGTGGATTAAGGAAAGCGATTAGCGGGCTGTGTAGAGCGATGGAGTAGACCTTCGTCCACGTGCTGGCTATAGTGCAGTTCCTCGAGGCGAAATTGGCGGCGAGAAAGGCGCCGCTGACGTGGCCGAAGGATAAGGTGTTTGGACCGGATCACGACGCGCGCGCTGTGACCGCACCCAATTACTGTTCCAGATTAAGGTGGCGGAGAGCTGGTTCCCGCCTCCCGCACTTAAGCCTGCTGTCCCGGCCCACGGCGCGCACCGCGAAGCCGCGCACGGCGTCCACCGAGTTGCCCCTGGCGGAAACTTTCAAGATCGCGCCGGAGCATGTGAAGGCTAAGCCGCAACTGTGCGGACGGATCGCTGAAGGCAGATCCTCGAAATGGACATCTCGTCCCACCGCATTTGGTGAAGGTTCGGATGCGCCTGAGGCATCCACGCGGACCGCGATTGCGAACGGCCGCCCTCCGATCGTTCCGGCGCTATTGCGGCCAGCACCGGGCGCATATGCGCCGACGGGCGTACTCGTCTAGATCACGATCTCTAAGTAATCTAGTGCTAATCGCCTTACCGGCAAGGGAACTGACCACTCAAAACGTTCATAGCTTGGTGGCCACCATCCT
>CALFZM010000385.1 GCA_937952235.1 uncultured Opitutia bacterium
TGAAATACGGGTCGAGCCGCGCCGGCGGAGCAGGCGGGACCGAAGCCCGCAGGAAACCGGCGGCGGCCGGCAGGAGGAGAAACCCGGCCGCGAGGCGGCGGGCGGTGGACAGGAGGAGCATGGCGGAGTACTGCGGACACGAGGGCACAAGAGCAGGACCGCCTCCGCACCGGAGTGGCGCCACCCTCACGCTTCATGATTTGCGATGAAGTTTGCCGCGGGTCACGCGGGCGCCGGAAGGCGCACGCGTTTCCCCGGGCGTGAGTCATTCCGGGCCAGATGTTCGGACTCCGCATGTGCCGCGGGGACGGCAGCCTTCGCTTCCGCCTCCGCGCGTTTTCCTTCCCCCTCGCCTTCACCGCCGACCGGGGTCGACGATTGACTTTGCGCCCGCCGCCGAGCGGCAGGCTTGGGGTTTGTGATGCGTTACCGCAGCGCAACTGTGGCCGGTTTTCACGGCCTTCCCTGTTTCCGGAACGAGAAAGAACGACGGACGCGCGCAGGCGACGCGCTCGCGCGCTCCACCGCAAGCGCAATGTGCGTCACTACGCATCAACAAATGCGGATGCGAGGATATGTGCACTTGCCAACCTTTAGCGCCGCCCTACCGTCGACGATCGATGACCGCCTCCGTCCCGAACTCCGCCCGCGCCGACGCTTTCCGCCTGTTGTTCGCCTCCCGGATCGTCGTGCTGGACGGAGCGATGGGGTCGATGATCCAGACGTTCGAACTGCAGGAGGCCGATTTTCGCGGCGAACGGTTCAAGGACCATCCGCACGACCTCAAGGGCAACAACGACCTGCTGGCCCTGACGCGACCGGACGTGATCGAGAAGATCCACGCCGACTATTTCGCCGCCGGCGCCGACCTGGTGGAGACCAACACCTTCAGCAGCACCACGATCGCGATGGCCGATTACCGCTGCGAGCCGTACGTCCGGGAAATCAATCTCGCCGCCGTGGGCTGCGCGCGACGGGCGGCGCAGCGGGCCGAGGCGGCCACGCCGGGACGGCGCTGTTTCGTTGCGGGAGCCATCGGGCCGCTCAACCGCACGCTGTCGATGTCGCCGGACGTGAACCGGCCGGACTATCGCGCCGTCACCTGGGACCAGGTCGTGACCGCCTACACGGAGCAGATCGAGGCGCTGCTCGACGGCGGGGTCGACGCGCTGCTGGTCGAGACGATCTTCGACACGCTCAACGCGAAGGCGGCGCTGTTCGCGGTCGAGCAGGTGTTCGATCGGCGCGGCGAAGCGGCGCGCGTGCCGGTGATGGTGAGCGTGACGATCACCGACGCCTCGGGCCGCACGCTGTCCGGCCAGACGATCGGCGCGTTCTACACCAGCATCGCGCACGCCCGGCCGTTCTCCGTCGGCATCAACTGCGCGCTCGGCGGCGCCGCCATGCGCCCGTACGTCGAGGAGTTGTCGCGGATCGCCGACTGCTACACCTCGTGCTACCCGAACGCCGGCCTGCCGAATGCCTTCGGCGGCTACGACGAGACCCCCGCCGACATGGCGAAGGTCCTGGGCGAGTTCGCGGCCCGGGGCTGGGTCAACCTCGTCGGCGGCTGCTGCGGCTCCACGCCCGCGCACATCGCGGCGGTCGCCCGCGCGGTGCAGGGGGTCGCGCCGCGGATGCTGCCGCAGGCGCAGCGCGCCCTGCGCCTGAGCGGCCTCGAGCCGATGGCGGTGGCGTGAGCCCTGGAACCCGATCCACGACCTCCGATCCCAACGCTCCCCTCGCCCGTGTCCTCCGCTGCCTCCACCTTTCTCGTCATCGGCGAACGCACCAACATCACCGGCTCGCCCAAGTTTTCGAAGGCGCTGAAGGCCGGGGATTGGGACGCATGCCTCGCGATCGCGCGCCAGCAGGTGGAAAGCGGCGCCAACGTGATCGACATCAACGTCGACGAGGCGCTGATCGACGGCGAGGCCACGATGGTCAAGTTCCTCAACCTGATCGCCGCCGAGCCGGAAATCGCGCGCGTGCCCGTGATGCTCGACTCCTCGAAATGGAGCGTGCTGGAGAAGGGCCTGCAGTGCCTCCAGGGCAAGGGCATCGTGAACTCGATCTCGCTCAAGGACGGCGAGGCGGAATTCCTTCGCCGCGCGTCGCTCGTCCGGCGTTACGGCGCGGCGGCGGTCGTGATGGCATTCGACGAACAGGGCCAGGCGGCCACGCGCGACGAGAAAGTCCGCATCTGCACCCGGGCGTACCGGCTGCTGACGGAGCAGATCGGATTCCCCCCCGAGGACATCATCTTCGATCCCAACATCCTCACCGTCGCCACGGGCATCGAGGAGCACAACAATTACGCCGTCGATTTCTTCGAGGCCACGCGGATCATCAAGCAGACGCTGCCGCACGCCAAGGTCAGCGGCGGCGTGTCCAACGTCTCGTTCTCGTTTCGCGGCAACAACCCGGTGCGCGAGGCGATGCACACGGCGTTCCTCTACCACGCCATCCGCGCCGGCATGGACATGGCGATCGTCAACGCCGGCATGCTCGGCGTCTATGAGGAGATCGCGCCCGACCTGCTCGAGCAGGTCGAAGACGTGCTGCTCAACCGTCGTCCCGACGCCACCGAGCGGCTGGTGAAATTTGCCGACGAGCTGAAGGCGCGGCAGGGCGGCGCGTCGAAGACGGAGATCAAGGAAGACCTCGCCTGGCGCAACACCCCGGTCGAGGAACGGTTGAAGCATGCGCTGGTGAAAGGCATCGACGCGTTCGTCGACGCCGACACGGAGGAGGCACGACAGAAGTATCCACGCCCCCTGGACATCATCGAGGGCCCGCTCATGGACGGCATGCGCGTCGTCGGCGACCTTTTCGGGGCCGGCAAGATGTTCCTGCCGCAGGTGGTGAAATCGGCCCGCGTGATGAAGCAGGCCGTCGCCTACCTGCAGCCCTTCCTCGAGGCCGAGAAGAAGGCCTCCGGCCTCGATGCGCGCCCCGCCGCCGGCAAGGTGCTGATGGCGACCGTGAAGGGCGACGTGCACGACATCGGCAAGAACATCGTCGGCGTCGTCCTGGCATGTAACAACTATGACGTGATCGACCTCGGCGTGATGGTCCCGGCCGAGAAGATCCTCGCGACCGCGCGCGAAAAGCAGGCGGATGTCATCGGCCTCTCTGGGCTGATCACGCCCTCGCTCGACGAGATGGTCTCGGTCGCGCGCGAAATGACGCGCCAGCAGTTCGACGTGCCGCTGCTCATCGGTGGCGCGACCACGAGCGCCGCCCACACCGCGGTGAAGATCGCGCCGGAGTACGCGCCGGGCGTGGTGCACGTGCTCGATGCCTCCCGCGTGGTCAATGTCGTGAGCGCCCTGCTCTCGCCGGCACAGAAGCCGTCCTACCTGGCGGACGTGCGCACGAAGCAGGAGCGGCAGCGCGTCGAATTCGGCGAGCGGCAGAGCCGGCGGCCGCTCCTCGCCCTCGCGGAAGCGCGCGCCCGGCGGCCGAAGTTCGACTGGGCGGCGGCCGACATCCCGCGGCCGGAGTTCCTGGGCGCGCGGACCTTCGATCCCGTGCCGCTCGAGGAGATCGTGCCGTTCATCGACTGGGGTCCGTTCTTCAGCGCCTGGGAACTGCACGGCCGTTATCCCGACATCCTGCAGGACAGCGTGGTGGGCGCCGAAGCCACCCGCCTTTTCGCCGACGCGCAGAAACTCCTCGCCCGGATCGTGGCGGAGCGGCACTTCACCGCGAAGGCGGTGCTCGGCTTCTGGCCGGCAAACGCCGTCGGCGATTCGCTGGAGGTCTATGCCGACGAACAGCGCAGCCGGATCGTCGCCCGGCTCCACTGCCTGCGGCAGCAGCTCGAGAAACCCGCCGCCCAGTCCAACCACTGCCTCGCCGACTACATCGCGCCGCGCGATTCCGGCCGGCTGGACTACGTGGGCGGCTTCGCGGTCACCGCGGGCCACGGGGTGGAGCAGCTCGCGGCGGCCTTCAAGGCGACGCACGACGATTACTCGGCAATCATGGCCCAGGCACTGGGCGACCGGCTCGCCGAGGCGCTGGCGGAGCTGATGCACCAGCGCGCGCGGGAGTTCTGCGGGTTCGGACGAGAGGAGTCGCTGACGATGCCCGAGATCATCCGTGAAAAGTACCGCGGCATCCGGCCCGCGCCGGGCTACCCGGCGTGCCCGGACCACACGGAGAAGCGCACGTTGTTCACCTTGCTCGACGCGAGCGCGGCCACCGGCATCACGCTCACCGAGAGCTGCGCGATGCATCCGGCCAGCAGCGTGAGCGGCCTCTATTTCAATCATCCGGACGCGAAGTATTTCGCAGTGGGGAAGATCGCGCGCGACCAGATCGAGGACTATGCGGCGCGGCAGGGCCGGCCCGTCGCCGAGGTGGAACGCTGGCTCGGACCCTACCTCGACTACACGCCGTGAGGCGGTGTCCGGGGCGTGGGTTGACACTTTTTTCGCACCCGCCGGGCGAACCGCCGGGACTGCGGATGGTCTGCGTGGAAACCGCCGTTCATGCCCACGCCGACCACTCTCATGCACTCTTCCCCAGCTGGCGTCGCGGACCGACTGGTCCGATCGCTGCGGGTGCTGTTTGCCGACGACGTTCCCGAGCTGCGTGAGCTTGGCCGGATCTCGCTGGGTCGCGACGGGCATCAGGTCGAGTGTGCGTCCGACGGTGCTGAAGCCATGGATAAGTACATGGCGGCTCCGGCTTTCGACCTGGTGATCACCGATCACCACATGCCCCGGCTCAACGGCCTCGGGCTGGTCGAAGGCCTGCGCCGCCTGCACTTTCCCGGACGCATCCTGGTCTTCAGCTCCGAACTGGGGGAAGCGGCAACGCGGGAGTACTCGCGACTCGGCGTGGATCGCATCCTGTTCAAGCCGATCTTCCCCGCGACCCTGCGGCGGATTCTGGCCGACCTGTATCCTCCGGCGTCGGCCTGACCGCGCGAAGCCGCGTCCCTTCTCCGCGCCGCTGGCTTGGGCGGGTTTTCTACGTAGTTTCACCTCCAGTCCGGACGGCCTCCGGCCGATGTGACCCGCACCGCATGAACCGAAGTCTGCCTCTTGTCCTTGCGTGGCTTGCATCTCTCGCGGTGCTCGGAACCGGCTCGCCCCTGTCCGCGGCGCCCACGAGCACCGCCACCGTTGCAGCGGCGACCACGCCCCTGCTGCGCCTCAACGAGGTGCTCGCCACGAATACCAAGCTCGCCAACGCCGGCACCTATCCCGACCTGATCGAGCTGCACAACGCCGGTGCCTCGGCCGTCGACCTGTCGGGCAAGAGCCTCACCGACGATCCACTGCTCCCGCGCAAGTATGTCTTTCCCGCCGGCACCGGTATTCCGGCAGGTGGATACCTGGTGGTGTACGCCGACACCGAGACGACGGCGCCGGGCCTCCATACGGGGTTCGCGCTCGATGCCGAGGGCGACCAGGTGCGGCTCTACGATACCACGGCCAGCGGCGGCGCATTGCTCGATTCGATCGCGTTCGGCTTCCAGATTCCCGACCACGCCGTCGCCCGCACCGGCGCCGGCGCCAACGTATGGGCGCTGGCGATACCGACTCCCAATGCCGCCAACGGCGCGGCGGTGGCGCTCGCCGCTCCCGCCGCCGTGCGGATCAACGAATGGGCGGGCAAGATCCAGTTTCGCCTCGATCACGACATGATCGAGCTCTTCAACCCGGCCGCGCAACCGGTCCCGATCGGTGGCGTGCGGCTCACGGACGGCGTCACCCGCCCGACTCGGTTCGTGTTTCCGCCCCTGAGCTTCATTCCCGCCACGGGCTTCCTTCCGCTGTATGGCGCGGATTTCGTGTTTGGCCTCGATGGCGACCGCGAGACCATCACGCTCGCCGGCGACAACAACGAGCAGATCGACCAGGTGGTGGTCGTGGGCCAGGCCAGCGACGTATCCGACGGACGCAGCCCGGACGGCGCAGCGACGACGGCCGTGTTCGCCGTTCCCACTCCGGGGCTGCCCAACGCGACGCCCCTGCCGGCCGCGTATCAGCTTCTCCTGGACTACCTGCGCATCACCGAGGTGATGTATCAGCCGCTGGCGCCGGGGCAGGACTCGAGCGATTTCGAGTTCATCGAGCTGCTCAACATCGGCCCGGTGACGCTCGATCTCAGCGGCGTGCGCTTCACCAACGGTATCACGCACGCTTTTCCCGCCGGCACGACCCTCGCTCCCGGTGCCTACCTGGTGGTGGCGAACGACCGCAGCTCGTTCCTCTCGCGCTATCCGGGTTCGCAAGGCTTCATGGCCGCGGGCGGCTTCAACGGCGCCTTCGACAACACGGGCGAGACGCTCGCGCTGACACTGCCCGAACCCTGGCGCGTGCACATTCTCCGCTTCCGCTTCGAGCCCACCTGGTATCCCTCGGCGTCGGGCGGCGGACGCTCGATCGTCATCGCGTCGCCGACCACCACGCTGCCGAAGGACTGGGCCGACCGCTCGGTCTGGCGCGCCTCGGCCAACGTGAATGGCAGCCCCGGCGCCGCCGATCCCGCGTCGCCGCCTCCGGTGGGAGGCGTCGCGTCGCGGCTCGTCAACCTCTCGATCCTCACCAGCCTGGATGCGCCCGGGGATGCGTTCACGCTCGGCTACGTGGTGGGCGGCGCCGGCACCTCCGGCAGCAAGCCCGTGCTCATCCGCGCCGCCGGTCCGACGCTCGGCGCCGCGCCGTTCAACCTGGCAGGCGCGCTGGGCGATCCGAAGCTCGAGCTTTTCGCCGGCGCCACGAAGACCTCCGAGAACGACAACTGGGGCGGCTCGGCCGGCCTCAGCGGAGCGTTCGCCGCGGTCGGCGCCTTCGCCTATGCCAGCGGCACATCGCTCGATGCCGCCACCCTGGCCACCGTCGCGCCGGGCGACAACTCCGTCCGGGTCTCCGCCTCCGGCAATGGCACCGGCACCGTGATCGCGGAGCTCTACGATTCGACTCCCTTCGCCAGCCTGGGCGCCACCAGCCCGCGCCTCGTGAACGTCTCGGTGCTGAAACACCTCGGCACCGGGCTCACCGCGGGCTTCGTCGTCGACGGCACGGCCACCAAGCGCGTGCTGATCCGGGCGGTCGGACCGACAATCGGCGGCGCTCCCTTCAACGTCAGCGGCGTGGTCGCCGATCCCCAGCTCACGCTCTATTCCGGCCAGACGGCCATCCGCACCAACGACAATTGGGGCGGAACCGCCGAGCTGACCGCGGCGTTCGCGCAGGTCGGAGCGTTCGCGCTCCCGGCCGCCTCGCGCGATGCCGCCCTGCTCGTCACGCTGCAGCCCGGCGCCTACACCGTCCAGGCCAGCGGCGTCGGCAGCACGACGGGCGTGGCGATCGTGGAAGTCTACGAGGTGCCCTGATCGGGAACTGCTTGAGGAGTCTGGTCCGGGAGCGCGACCGTCCTCGGTCGCATTCTGGCGGCTCGCATACCCAGCGGCCGGGGACGTCCGCGCTCCCGGGATGACATCCCTCCGGTGCGTCAACCCGCGGCCGGCGGCTTCGTGACGCTTTACGGCGCGGCGCTGATCGAAGGGTACATCGTGCCCTGACGACCTCACCTGGGAGCGCGACCGTCCCCGGTCGCAGTCCGCACCCTGCGGCCGGGAACGGCCGCGCTCCCGGGAATCGAGTTGCGCACGGCGCCATTGCGTCGGTGGCGCGCCGCGTCTTCCGTCACGACCTCACCGTGACCGGATTCTCCCGCACCGCCGCCATCCTCTCCGCCATCGTCCTCGGCGCCCTCGTCCCGCAGGCGCATGTCCTGGCGCCGGCGATCCGCTGGCTCATCATGGCGATGCTCTTCCTGGTGTTCCTGCAGAGCCGGCTGTCGCGCGAGGCGCTGCATCCCCGGCATGGGGCGCTGCTGGCGGCGAACCTGGCGATCGGCTTTTCGGCGTGGGGACTGGGCGGGCTGATCGGGGGACACGACCTCGCGCTGGCGGCGTTCTTCTGCGGGATCACCCCGACCGCGATCGCCGCGCCCGTGATCATCAGCTTTCTCCGCGGCCGGGTCGACTTCGTCGTCGCGGCGTTCCTGCTCTCGAACATCGTCATCGCCGCGCTCCTGCCGGTGCTGCTCCCGATCGTGCTCGGCCGGGCCACGCCGGACGCTTTCCTGCAGGTCGCCCGGAGCGTCGGCGTGGTGGTGTTCGTCCCGATGCTGGCGGCCTGGCTCGTGCGCCGGCTGCATCCGACGGCGGCCCAGTGGCCGGGCCGGCTGCGGAACGTTTCGTTCGGGATGTGGGTGACGGCCATGTTCCTGATCACGTCCAACGCCTCCGATTTTCTCCGCCGCAACGCCGACGCCCCGCTGCGGTTGCTGGTGGAGATCGCCGCCGTCTCGCTGCTCGTGTGCATCGCGAGCTTCGGACTGGGCCGGGTGATTGGAGGCCGGGAGTTTGCCCGCGAGGCGAGCCAGTCGCTCGGCCAGAAGAACACGACCTTCACCATCTACCTCGCCCTCGCCTACGCCAGCCCGCTGGTCGCGCTGGGCCCGACGTTCTACGTGATCTGGCACAACCTCTGGAACTCGTGGCAGCTCCACCGCGCCGGCCGTCGCCCGTGAGTCCCGGCGCGAGCCGGCGAATCCACTGCGGATGCCGGATCGGAGCCCGAGGCCGCCAGGTGCTACTCGGCCCCCGCCTTTTTCGCGAGCAGGTGCGAGAATCCGAGCGTGCGGACGATACGCCACTCACCGTCAGCCTCCCGCAGGTACGCGGTGACGTACCGCCCGAACTCCGTGATGCGGCGCTCCCCGTCCTCGAGCCAGGTCTCCTCATAGGAACCGAATTCGTACGCGCGATCGGCGTGCACGTGCAACTCGGCGACCTGGAGGTCGAGCCGGAGTTCGCGGCGGTTGGACCAGACCTTGCGCAAATGCCGCTCGAGATCGCGCCGGCCGGTGAGGGGAATCGAACGCCCGCGCCACTCGTACACCGGCCCGGCCACATACAGTTGGCTCAACGCGGCGGCGTCGCGGCGGCCGTGCGCTTCCTCGATCATCCGGCGGAGCAGTCCCAGCGCCGGGTCGTCGGCCGGCACGGCTGCGACCGCAGGAACCCGATCGGGTACCGCCGCGGCCGGCGCGGGCGCCAGGGAGGCGGAGGGCGGAGCCACGACGCAGCCGCCGGCAGACAGGCAAAGCAGGACGAGCAACGGGATCGGTCTCATGGCCGCGACCCGGTATCTCTGGGCCAGCGTCGGGCGGCTGGAAACCGGCAACGGCGCCGGCGCGCCGTTTGACCCGGCGTTTACCGGTCCCGTCTCGCCCCGGTCACTTGTCCAGCGCCTGATAGGTGAGGACCTTGATCTTTGCCATCAGGTCGAGCCCGCCGGAGGGCATGAGCTGCGTCATGAACAGTGCGACCATCCGCTCCTTCGGGTCGACGAGGTACTGCGGGTAATACGCGCTGCCCCAGCCGTACGCGCCCTCGGAGCCGAGCTCGCCGAAGTATCCGAGGTCCTGATTCACCCAGAAGCCGAGCCCGAAGGCGGTGGTGTCGCGACGGTATTTGTCGCCGGTGTGGTTGGCGTGCATCAGCTCCACGCCCTTGCGGCTGAGGATGCGCACGCCGTCGAGCTCGCCCTGGTTCAGCAGCATCTGCAGCAGGCGGCCGTAGTCCGACGCGGTGGAGAGCAGGCCGGCCCCGCCGGAGAAGCATTTCCGCGGACCGCGCACGTAATCGCCCTGGTCGCCGGGCGCCAGCTTACCGCCGGTGAGGCCGTAGACGCGGGCGAGCCGGCCCTCCTTCTCGGGCGGCAGGAAGAAGCAGGAGTCGACCATCTTGAGCGGCCCGAAGATCCGCTCCGCGAAGAAACGATCGAGCGGCAGCCCGGAGACGACCTCGACCAGCCGGCCAAGGACGTCGGTCGAGTACCCGTACTGGTAGACCTCCCCCGGATGCCCGTGCAGCGGCAGTCTCGCGAGGCGGTCGATCACCGTCGCGAGCGTCTCGTCCTTGCCCGCCAGGTACCAGTGCGTGAGCTTCGCCTCCTTGTAGAGGTCGCTGGCGAGCCCGCTCCCGTACGTCAGCCCGGCGGTATGCGTGAGCAGGTCGCGGATCTGGATGGAGCGGCGCGCCTTTTCCGTGACGTACTTCACTCCCGGCGCCGCGCCGGCCGGCGGCGGCACGGCCACGACCGGGTTGCGAAAGGCGGGAATGAATTTCTCGATCGGATCGTGGAGGAGGAACCGGCCCTCCTCGTACAACATCATCACGGCGATCGATGTCACCGCCTTGCTCATCGAGGCGATGCGGAAGATCGCGTCGGGCGCCATCGCCCGGCCGGCCTCGATGTCCTGGTGACCATAGGCGCGGAAATGCGAGAGTCTGCCGTCGCGGGCGACATACATCACTCCGCCCGCGATCTGCTTCCGGTCCACGTGCTCCTGGATCACGTTTTCCAGCCGCTTCAGGCGCGCGGTGTCGAAGCCCAGCGCGACGGCTTCGGCGGCGGTCGGCGACGCGGGCGGGCGGGCGAAAACTCCGGCGGCAAACAGCGACACGGCGAACACGGCGGGCAACGCACGAAGGGGCAGTTTCATCCGGCGGATCGAAGGACGATGCCCGGCCTGCGTCACGCGTGAAATGCGCTCGGACGCCCCGGGACAGGTTCGTTGCCGGCGGTTGCGAGCCGCGGCGGACGGTACTTCCGCCTCCCCGGGACTCGACCCCTTTCCTCCGCCGCGCTCTCGCGCTCCCGCGCTTTTTCGGCGAACTTCCGCCGCGCGCCAGCGTCCCCTCCCGCCATGAAGCCGTCCCGCGTCCTGAACTCCCTGGTGCTTCTTCTCGGCGCGGTCTGCGCCGGGCTGCTGGTCTGGCTCGCGCGGCGTCCCCCGGCCCTCCCGCCTTCCCGTCCGGCCGCGATGGTAACGCCGCCGTCGCCGGCGGATTCAAGGGCGCCGACGCCGCCCCGGACGTCCCCCCGGCCCGCCCTCGACCGGCTCGACGCCCTGGTCCGCACGCTCGCCCGCGGCGGGGTGCGTCCGCGCGAAGCGGTGCTCGCGTTCGCGGACGACGCGGCGCTGCAGCGCTTCCTGGCCGGGCGCCGGCCGGCCGGGGTGGTCCTGCTGGACCGCCTCGACCGCCTGCGGATGGTGCGCGTGGGTTTCGCTTCCGGGGAGGAGTTGCGACGGGCGCTGGCGGATCACGAGGACGATATCCGCGCGATCGACGCCAACCCGCTCATCGGCCTCCCGACCCCGCCCCTGCGTGACGATCGCGCGGCGGTCGACAACGTGCCGCTGGGCAACGCCACCCTCGCCGCCATCGGCGCGGCCGGCGACCGGAGCGGCTGGGGCCGCGGGTACACGATCGCGATCCTGGATACGGGCGTGGCGGCGGATCCGACTTTCGGCCAGGGCCGGCTGCGCACGCTCGATGTCGGACTCGGCACGATGCCCGGCGGCGGCGCGGCCGACGGCCACGGCACCGCCGTCGCGGCGCTGGCCGCCGGTGCGGCCGGCGATGCGCCGGGCGTCGCGCCGGCCGCGGACCTGCTCGGTATCCGCGTCACGGATGCCAACGGGCTCAGCGATCTCTTCACCGTGGCGCGCGCGATCGTGGCCGCGGTCGACGCGGGGGCCCAGGTGATCAACGTGTCGCTCGGCGGCCACGCCACCGGTCCCGCGCTGCAGGCCGCGATCGAATATGCCACGGACCGCGGCGCCGTGCTCGTGGCCGCGGCCGGCAACGACCAGGCGGCGCAGCTCGCGTGGCCCGCGGCGGACACCCGCGTGCTCTCGGTGGGCGCCGTCGACCGGCTCGAGCAGCAGGGGTCGTTTTCCAACTCGGGCGCCCAGCTCCAGCTCACGGCGCCCGGCTACGGCGTCCAGACGGCCTGGCTCGACGGCGCGCGCGTCCAGGTCAGCGGCACCTCCGCGAGCGCCCCGATCGTGGCCGGCGCCGTCGCGGCGGTCATGTCGCAGCTGCCGGGGCTCACGGCCCGCGAGGCGGCCAACCTGCTCCTCCAGACCGCGAACGACGGCGGCGCGCCGGGCGCGGACCCGGCGTACGGCCACGGTATCCTGAATCTGGCGACGGCGCTGAACCGGAACAACGCGCTTTACGTCGACACCGCGGTTTCCAGCCACCGTTACGACGCCGCCGCCGGGCAGATGGAGGTGGTGGTGCAGAACCGCAGCGGTCGCACCGTCACGGGGCTCACCCTGCAGATCGGGTCGGGGACTTCCGTGCAGGCGCAGGGGTTGCCCTCGCTCACGCCGGGCGAGACCTTCGTCGCCCGGGTGCCGATCGACGCGACCTCGCTCCAGTCCGCGGGCAGCCTTACGTTTACGACGCGGCTGGCCAATCCCGCCGGCACCGTCGACCAGGTCCCGGCCAACAACTCGCGCGCGAGCGTGCTTTCCGCCCCGGGGCGCTAGGGCGGATGCAATAGTTCGGTAGCCCCAAAACCCAAACGCAAAGTCGCAAAGGAACGCGACGTTTCGCCAGGTTTTTCATCGCGAGTCGTTGCTTTGCTTCGCGTCTTCGCGCGTGGGGTCCCGCTCTGAGCGGCTACGCCTTTACTCACTTCGCTCCAGGCCAGATCCATCGTTCCGGAGTTCAGCCGCTCGCCGGCCGCAGCGTTTGGCCCTCGTTCCAGCTCCCCTGGACCAGCTCGACCTTCGGCCGCTCCGGCACGCCGAAGTCGCCCAGCAGCATCCGGCCGAGGAGCATCTCGGTGGCAGTGGCTCCGATCAGGGTCGGGTCCTGACAGATGCCGGCGTGGCGGCGGCGATCCGGGATCTTGTCGAGCAGCGCGAGGCCGATGTCCCGCGGCACGGCAATCCTCCGGCGCGCCAGCCAGTCCTCGACCGCGGTGGTGTAGGATTCGTACTGGTGCAGCACGATCACGTCCGGCCGGTGCCGCGTCTGCCACGCGCTGAACTCCGCCTCGTCCCACGCCTCGGCGCGCAGGATGGGGACCGGCGGTCGGGCAAACTTGCGCTCCTGATGGCTGAGGAAGGTGGCCGAATACAGGTGATCCGTGCGCCGGTCCCCCGAAACGAGGATCACGAGGCCCGGCCGCCGGTAACCGCGGCGCAGCAACTCCTCGAAAAGCGTGCGCGCATCCGCCACGAAATGGCTCACCACGCGGTGCAGCCGGTCGGGAATGCTCGCCGCATGCGTCACGACCGCGAACGACTTCAACGCCGCCGGGAACCGCTCCTCCGGATCGAGGCTGCCGAGGCAGAGCAGCCCGCGGATCCCGCGCGCCCCGAGGATGGCGGCCAGGCGGTCGGGTGTCATGCCGGGCCGCTTCACCCAGAAGTCCTCGAGCTTGTAGCCGTGGGCCTCCGCCCGTTCCCGCGCACCGTCCCGCACCACGCCCAGGTGAACGTACAACGGACGCTCGATCCACGGCCGCTCCTCGGGGAACAGCGAAATCAGGCCGATCGTTGCCCGGTAGGCGGGCGCCGCCGACTGGCGCACCTCGCGCATCAGTTCAGTGAGGCGGGCGTTGGGCACGTGCCCCTGGCTGATGGCCAGCCGCCGGACCTTCTCTCGCAGCGCCGGGGACACCCGCGGGCTGCCCTGCAGCGCGAGCGACACCGCCGTAGGCGAGACGCCGAGTTCGCGGGCGAGGGAGCGGACACTCATGGCTGGTTGACGTAAACTAACGCACGCTTTGCCGGGCTCCGGCAAAGGCAAAAACCTGACCGCGACCCAACCCTCGGCCCCGCCCCGCCCGTGTCCCGGCCTCCCGCCGTGGCCGGGCGTGTTCCCGCGGAGGCTCTCCCCTACCATGAGCAAAACCCTGTTCGCCTTTCCCGGCGCGCTCGCCCTGCTGGCGGCCGGCGCGTCCGCCCAAGTCGCCCCCGCGCCTTCCCGCGCGGCCGCCTCCGCATCGGAGGTCGTGCAACTGAACGTGTTTGAAGTCAGCGCGACGAACGACGACGAGTACCGCGCCGCCAACACCACGACCGGCACCCGCTACAACACGCCGGTGAAGGACCTGCCGATGAACATCGAGGTCCTCACGACCAGTTTCATGCGTGACATCGGCGCGCTCGATGTGCGCGACGCGCTCGAGTACGTCAGCGGCATCCAGCTCGACACCACGGCCGGCGGCACCGGCGGCAGCCGGGACAATCCGGAGAACAGCACGCTGCTGATCCGTGGCATCGCCGCTGCGATGAACAAGGACGGTTTCCGACGCTTCGTGCCGATCGACCCGATCACGATGAGCCGCGTCGACATCATCAAGGGCCCGGGCGGCGCGCTGTACGGCCAGGGCGGCACGGGCGGCGTCGTCAACGTCTCGAGCGTGCTCGCGGGCAGCCGGCCCGTCGTGCGCCTCGGCCAGACATTCGGCTCGTTCGATTTTCACCGCACGGAATTCCTGTGGTCGGGCCCGGTCACGCCCAAGGGCGCGGTCGGCTTCGCGCTGCCCATCGCCTACTCGGGCACGAAGAGCAACGCGATGTACTACGAGATGAACACGCTCCACCTGAATCCCGCGCTCACGGTGAAGATCGGGCCGAAGACCTCATTCCTCGCCTCGATCGAGGCGCGCTACAACACGCGCGACAACATCCGGAACTTCTTCCTGACCGACAACACCCGCGCGCCCGACGGCAGCTTCTACGGCACGCTCATTGACGGCCGCCCCGGCACGGCGCGGGTGCTGACCACGCCCAACCAGCGGGATTTCCGTTTCGAGGGCCCCGACACGTTCCGGAAGGAGCGCACCTACGTCCGCACCTTCCGCCTCGATCACCGTTTCAGCGACAGCCTCCAATGGTGGGGCGGGTACAGCGCCGAGGACATCAACGTCCGCGACCGCAGCTTCAACATCGCGCTGCGCAACGCCAACGACGCCTCGATCCCGCTGCGCGTGCGCAACGATCCGCGCTTCCTCAGCCTGCTGCGGCCGTCCTTCGGCACCGCCCAGCCGCAGGTCCTGGACATCCGGCCGAACAACATCACCAACTCCTCCCGCACCGTCCGCCCGACCTGGAAGTCCGAGCTGTACGTCGCGTTCAAGACCGGCCCCGTGCAGCACCGCATGATTGCCGGCATCAGCTACGGGCCGCTGCGCTCCGGCAACAGCGCCGCGAATCAGAATTTCTATTACGGCAACACCGGCAACCCGAACGACCCCGCCACGCAGCGCTGGGAGGCGCTGCCGAACGAGGTCATCCTGACCCGTTTCCGCGACCCACGCGACTACACTTCCGTGAAGCGCTGGGACCACGCCGCGATCAACCAGTACCCGCAGGGCCCGCAGACGGCCATCGGCACGCGCTCCTCCTACCTCACGTCGTACTTCTGGGATCGGAACCTTTACGCCAACCTCCAGAGCAGCTTCTTCCGCGACCGCCTGCAGACGATCATCGGGGTCTTCGACACCCGCAATGACCGCGGCGGCATCGTGTACGACGCCGAGGGCAACTACCTCTGGAACGGTCCCGCGCCCGCCGGCAGCGGCTCCACGCTCAACGGCGTGCGCCGGCCCAAGCCGGTGCGCAACACCGCGCCGAGTTTCACCGTGATCTGGCTGCCGGCCGACTGGATTCGCCTTTATGCGAACTCGATGAGCTCGATCGACGTCGGACCCGCCTACTCCGCCTACGACGGCAACGGCAGCGCGCTCGCCGGCGCCACGGTCTACAACACGGAAGGCGGCGTGCGCCTCGATCTCTTCAAGAGCCGGCTGCTCGTGAACCTCGCGGGCTTCGCGATGACGGACCAGGACCGGCCGGTCAATTTCGGGGCCGCGATCCAGAACCTGCTCGTCTCGCCCACCGGCTCGCTCAACGGCTCGGGCTTCGGCGCGTTCGTGAAGACGTCGACGGACTCGAAGGGCTTCGACCTCAAGGTCGACTACATCCCGCTGCGCAACCTGCGCTTCAACGTCGGCGTTTCGATGAACGACGTCGGCATCAAGGAGATCGAGCCCTTTGCCACGCCCGCCAATCCCGACCCGGTCCGCCTCGCCGCGCAGCAGCGGTTCGTCGCCGCCGGTGGCAGCTCGAGCCGCTACCTCGGCAAACCCTCGACCGACATCTCCAAGTACACGGGCGCCGCGTTCGTGCGGTATGAGTTCAACCGCGGGCCGCTGCGCAACACCTGGGTCATGTTCGCCTCGAAGTACCTGGGACGCCGCGAGGCCGAGTTGATCAGCGTCAGCACCGCGACCGGGGACATCACGGTCGACCGCCGCGTCGTCCCCGCGCACTACCTGTACGACCTGAACCTCGGGTACCGCCACAAGTTCGGCCGCTACAACACGAACGTGCAGCTCAACCTCTCCAACCTCGCCGACGACGAAAAGTTTTACGGCGCCGTCTGGCAGACCGGCCGCACCTACCGTCTCAGCGCGGGGCTGAACTTCTGAAACGGCTCCGGGCTGGAGCAGCCCACGGCGGAGCGTGGGGTGCGGCATCACCCCCCGGTTCGTTCAGGCGGCATTCCCTCCGACGGCTGAGCGGACTCATGTCGTTGGACTTCAAGTCAGCCATGAGAACGGCCGCACTGAAAGGTGGAGCGGCTTGTCCTCTGTATGGACCGGAGACATGGGTTACAGATGTACGGAGACATGGGTAACAGG
>CALFZM010000386.1 GCA_937952235.1 uncultured Opitutia bacterium
GCCCCGAACGCGGCTACTACCGGATCGCGCGCGGCGGGAGCTGGCGCCAGGACGTGACCGTGGCCCGCTCCGCCGCCCGGGCCGGTGGCTCCGCCGGCCGGCTCGACTACACGCTCGGTTTCCGCCTCGCGCTCTGCCCGGAGAAGTAAACCGAACTCCTGCAGTTGAGAGCTGAGAGATGAGAGTTGAGAGCAAAACCAAAGAAAGTAGCGCGAGCATCCTGCTCGCGTGAACGGGGAACGCGGTCCAGTACCACCCGCGGGCAGGATGCCCGCGCCACCTTGGCAGGCAGTGACAGAAGCCGGGATCGAATCGTCCCTCTCACGCCGGCCGCCACCCGAGCAGTTCGCGCCCCTGCGCGCTGATCATCTCCGGGGTCCAGGCCGGATCCCAGACCAGCCGCACGTCGACGTTCGCCACTCCCGGCACGGCCGCCACCGCGGCCCGGACTGCGTCGACAATCATCGCTTCGGCGGGACAGGACCGGGTCGTGAGCGTCATCGCGACGGCGACCTCGCGACCCGCGATCGTCACATCGTAGATCAGGCCGAGGTCATCGATGCCGATCCCGAACTCGGGATCGCAGACCCCGGCGCACGCCGCACGCACCGCGGCTGGTTCGGGCAGGGATGGATTTGTATTCACGATGAAGATACCATTGGGCGCAGCGGCGCGGTCACGCCGGCCCGCGGCCGGACGAGATGGCGGAAGACGCGGAGCATGTCGGCGAGGAAGAGCGCGGTCGCCACCGCGAACGCACCGCCGCCCAGCAGGGTCAGCGTGGGCAGATTCCAGCCGACGCCCGCCACGAGCGCCACCAGGGCCGTTCCGTGCCACCAGAGCCAGGCGATCCGAGCGAACCGGCGAGCGGCACCGGCTGGCGCCCGGCGCGCGGACCATAGACTTTCATCCAGACGAGAAAGGGCACGATCTTGCAGAGCATGCCCATCACCATGAGGCTGAGCGCACCGGCCACGACCGTGACGCCATACGCCGCGGGCACGCCGCCCACGTCGCTCCCGAAACCCAGGGCGAGGAGTAACCCGCCCAGGCCGGCAATGCCGAGCACCGCCGCGCCCAGGCTGAACGCCTTCACTCCCGGGTCGAGCACCTGCCGCCGCCGGGCCCGCAGCGTCGCCCGCAGGGCCACCCCCGAACATCCCACACCGGCCACGACGAGCAGCGCCCCGGTCACGCCGACCGCCCGCAGCCCCATCGCCAGTCCCGGCACGAGCACGACCAGGCCAAGCTGCACGCATCCGATCCCCGCCGCGACCCAGCGCGTCCCCACCAGGTCCGCGAGGGTGAACATGGGCACGAGTTGAAAGGTCGCCCCCTGCAGCAGCGTGAGGAAGAAGCCCCCGAGCCCGACGTGCGCATGCGCGCGCAGCAGGTCGAGCACCGACCAGGGCAGGAACGTCATCCGTCGGTTCACCGCGAGTACGAGGCCGAAGAGCACCGCCCCCGCCAGCCAGGTCACCGCCAGCGGAAAACTCCACCCGACCGCGTCGCGCCGGGTCGACGCCAGGAAGGTCCGCCACGTCGCCATCGCCAGCACGGCGATTCCCGCGGAGACGAACACCCCACCGGCCGCGACAACATCGAAGCGCCCCAGCGCAAAACCCCCCGCGAGCAGCGGCACCCCCGCGGCGTGAAGGCCGAGATGACCCCACGCGGCCGCCAGGGGCAGCCGCAGCGGCGTCCCCAGCACCACCGGCATCAACTGGTACACCGCCCCCATGCTCACGCTGAGCAGAAAACCCGGCAGCCAGAGGTGCGCCAGCGCCACGACGCCGGGATGTGCGTGGGACAGGAGCAGCAGTTGCGGCGCCGCCACGAGCGTGCCGGCGCCCACGGCGAGCGCGACGAGCCCGAACGCGATGAACGCCAGCGGCAGCCGGGCGCCGGCCACCAACGGCACGCCGGCGACCGGGCCACCCGGTGCGCTACCCGCGGGAGATGGTGGTGATCCAGCCGCCATCGGATGCGGATTCACAGGCATGCGCCGCGCCCCGGGCCACGAGTTCGGGGAAGAGATGGACCGGCTGGCGGTCCGTGCGGGCGCGGAAAGAGCCTCCGGCCGGCGTGGCCTCGAGCTGGTTGAGGATCCGGATCATCGGCTCCGGCGGCTCCAGTCCGCGCAGGTCGAGCTCCTGCGTTGTATCCACCCGGACCATACCCGGCCGGCGCGGCGGTGGAGGTGGCGTCGCGAACGGCGTCGCGCGCAGGCGCGTGATCTTCACCTGGAACTCCGCGGGCCCGTCCACCAGGTACTCCCACTCGAAGGACTCCGGGAAAAGGGCCTGGAACTGGTAGTACAACGGGACGGGATCGTGGTCGTTGATCAGGACGAAGTGGCCGCCCACCGGCAGTTCGGCCCAGCGTTGAAAAATCTGGGCGTGCTTGACGCGGCAAGGCACGCGGCGGGCATCGAACGCCGCGGGGTCGGAGGTCTGGGTCTTTTGGTTCATAGGTCGGAAACATTCGCGGCCGGCTCACTCGCGAGCGTGAGCAGCATGGTGAAGGGAACGGTGCCGGCCCGCACCGCGTGCGGATGGCCGGGCGGCAGGTGCACCCACGCTCCGCTCGCGAGCGTGTGCCACGTCCCGTCGAAGAAGAATTCCCCCTCTCCGCTGAGCACCTGCAGCAGCGCGCGCCGCCGGTTCGTGTGGGTGGTCAGCTCCTGCCCCGCATCGAAGGCGAAAAGGACCACGCGCAGTTCGGGAGTCTGCAGCAACGTGCGGCTGACGATGCCAGCCGGCGCCACCTGCACGCTTTCGGCGACCACCACGGCGCGGGCGGCATCGGCGGGGACGAGGGACGATTGGCTCATGTTTTCAGCATACCCGAATCCGCCCCGTGGACATTGATGTGCATCAACCAGCCATCGCTTCCCCGAGGGCCGCTTGATCTGCATCAAGGCGGCGCGCATTTCCACCGGCTACTGTCGGGCCGCCCCACCCCTTCCGCACCGTGCTCCCCTTCATGCACTTTCCGCCGTCCCGCCGGCTTCAACCGCCGCCATCCAAGTCTTGCGTGCCGTTCCGGTAATCCATCGGGTTACGATCTATCCTGCAATCACCGCTTCCCGCATGCCCG
>CALFZM010000387.1 GCA_937952235.1 uncultured Opitutia bacterium
CGTCGCGCTGGTCGTGCTGCCGGTGCTCGCGACCGACGCCGCCGACGCGGCGTCACCGGCCGCTCCGGCGGCGTACCTGGCCCTGGGGCGGATCGGCACGCCGGAGGCCGTTCGCCTCCTGGAGTCGGCGCTGACGGGCGGGACAGCGGAACGGCGGACGGCCGCCGCCGAGGGATGCGTGCTGGCGGCGGACCGGGCCGCGGCGGAGAACCGCCTTCCGGCCGCGCGGGCGCTCTATGCGGCGGTCCGCCGCGCGGACGTGCCCGCGCCCTGGCGCGTCACCGCCACGCGCGGCGCGCTTCTCACCGGAGGCGCGGAAGGCGTTTCCCTGCTGATCGAACTTCTCCGCGGCGACGATGCCGCACTGCGCGACCTGGCGCTGCGGACGGCTCGCGACCTGCGGGAACCTGGAACGACGTCCGCCCTCGTCGCCGCCCTCGACACCCTGAACCCCGGCCTGCAGGCGCTGGTGCTCGCGGTGCTGGTCGACCGGCGGGATGCCGGGGTGACCGAGGCGGTCGAGACGCGCGCACGATCCGGCAGCGGCGAAGTCCGGATCGCTGCCCTCCAGGCCCTCGGACACATCGGGCGGGCCGCGAGCGTGCCGCTGCTCCTCCAGGCGGCGGACGGGCCAGCGGGCGACGCGGCGGCAGAGGCGGCCCTCGCCAGCCTGGCACGGATCGACGTCGCGGAGGCGGATGCCCGCCTGCTCGCGGCGCTGCCCGCGGCCGCGCCCGCGCTGCAAGTCCGGCTGATCGGCGTCCTCGGCGAACGCAAGGCGGGGACGGCGACGGACGAATTCCTGCGTCGGGCGAAGGATTCGGATCCCGCGGTCGCGGCGGCGGCGCTGCGCGCGCTCGGCCTCGTGGCGACGCCCGACCGGCTGCCGCAGCTCATCGGGCTGGCGACCGCGATGCCGGACGACGCGACGCGGACGCTGGCGGACCGGGCGATCGTCACGACGGCGATGAAGGTGCTGGAGCCGGAGCGGCGGGCCGAGGAGGTGCGGCGGGCGTTTGTCGATGCCCGCGAACCCTCGGTGAAGGCCGCGCTCCTGCGTCCGCTCGGCGCCATCATGCGCACGATGGGAGGAAATCACGACGTGTTCTTCGCCGTGCGCGCGGCGGTGCAGGACGGCGCGCCGGTCGTGCGCGAGGCGGCGGTGCGCTGTCTCGCGGACTGGCCCGACGCGGCGCCCGCCACGACGCTGCTCGCCCTGGTGCGGCAGCCGGACTTCCCGCCGGCCGGGCGCGAAGCGGCGTTGCGCGGGCTCATTCGGATGGCGGTCGACGTGGCGTCGGGGCGCGAACGCTCGCCCCTCGACGCGCGGGGCGTGCTGGCCGCGGTCACGGGTCTCGTCCGCTCGGATGAGGAGAAGATGATGCTGGTCGGCGGGCTGGGCAGCCTGCGGCATCCGGACGTGCTGCGGCTGCTGACGCCCTATCTCGACGATCCCGCGGTGAAGTCCGAAGCCGGGCTGGCGCTCGTGCAGGTGGCGCCGGCGCTGCTCCCTACGCGGGCGGGCGCGGAGCTCAAGGCGCTGCTGGCGCGGGTGGCGGCCTCCGAAAAGGATCCGGACGTGAAGCGCCAGGCGGCGCGACTGGCTCGCGGCGAACTTCCGCCGGCGGCGAAGAAGAAGGCGGCCGCTGCCGGACCGGCTCCGGCGGCGCTGGGACCGGGGCAGCTCTTCAACGGCCGTGACCTCTTCAACTGGGACGGCGATCCGGGCGTCTGGCGGGTGAGGGACGGGGTGATCGTCGGCGGCTCGATGCTGGGCAATCCGCGGAACGAGTTTCTTGCGACGAAGCGGAACTACCGGAATTTCCTCCTGCGGCTCGAATACCGGCTCGTCGGGACCGAGGGATTCGTGAACGGCGGAGTGCAGGTGCGCAGCGTGCGAATCGCGCAGCCGCCTAACGAAATGAGCGGCTACCAGGCGGACATCGGCGCCGGCCACTCCGGCTGCCTTTACGACGAGTCGCGGCGGAAGAAATTCCTCGCCCGCGGGACGGACGAGCAGATCAAGCGGCTGGAGAAGCCCGGCGACTGGAACCGGTACGAGATCCGGTGCGAGGGCCCGAAGGTGGAGATCACGCTCAACGGTGAACGGACGGTGAACTACACCGAGACGGACGCGGGCGTCGTTCCCGACGGTTTGATCGCGCTGCAGATCCACGGGAACTGCAAGGCGGAGATCGCCTTTCGCGACCTGAGGATCGAAGAGCTGCCGTAGGGATCGGCAAGTTTGTCCGGCTTACGCGGCGAAGATTTGCCCGCGGACACAACACGATCGTTGAGCTTTCACCGACGACGGTTGAGCGTTCTTCCAACCCCACCGTGCCCGCTTCCCGCGCGCACCCCGCCAAACCCCCATGAATACCCCGCTCCGTCTCCTTGTCCTGACGACCGCCTGCGCCATCGTGCCCGTCAGTTTCGCACAGGCGCCCGCCACTCCGGCAACCTCCCCGACGCAATCCACCGGCGAGGGCGCCATCCAGCTCTCGCCCTTCCTCGTCTCCACCGAAGGCGACGAGGGCTACCGCGCCGCGAACACCCTTTCCGGCACGCGCATGAACGCGTCGCTCTTCCACACGCCCGCCGCGATCTCCGTCCTCACGCGGGAGTTTCTCGACGACATCGGCGCGGAGAACGTCGCGGACATGCTCAAGTTCGCCACGAGTTCCGACAACGACCGCACGGACGCCGCCGGCGGCCTCGCGCAGGCGTGGGATGTCCGCGCCACGATCCGCGGTTTCACCGAGTCCGTCATCACGCGCGACTATCTGCCCAACATGGTCCAGGCCCGCGGCATCCTCGCCAACGATCGTTTCAACGTCGACCGCGCCGACGTGAGCCGCGGCCCCAATTCCATCCTCTATGGCGCGAGCCGGCCGGGCGGCGCGTTCAACCTGAACTCCAAGCGCGCGGTCCTCAACGGCCGCCAGAAAACCGCGCAGCTCACCCTCGGCCGCTTCGACAAGAAACGCAGCGAGGTCGATTTCGCGTTTCCGCTGATCAAGGACAAGCTCGCCCTCCGCACCAACGCCATGTGGGAGGATCGCGGCGGCTGGTTCGAATTCGAGATGCTCAAGGCCAGGGGCGTCGCCGCCGCCGTCACCTACCAGCCCTTCAAGACCACCCAGGTGCGGGCCGGCGTCGAGCGCATGATCCGCGAGCAGATCGCACCGGGCAATTTCCCGCACGCCGACTTCGGCTACTCGCGCTGGGTCCTGTCCGGCGCCCCCCGCGCGCCCAATCCGCTCCAGCCCGCCACCAACCCCGCGCCCGGTCTCCTGCGCTCGATCAACACCCTGCAGGTCGTCTACGCGCCGCAGGTGCGCGCGCAGCCGTTCCGGCTTTCGACGACCGGCGCCGACATGCGTCCCGACCTCGCCGGCACGCAGGCGCCGGGCTTCTGGGAAACCATCTCGGCTGGCGCCGCGCCTTCCGGCGGCACGATCGACGATCCGTTCTGGGGGCAGGTGATTCCCGCCAACGCCTACCTCGCCGGTCCGGGCCGCAGCTCCGACAACGACTACACGCTCGTCTCCGTCTTCGTCGACCAGCGCGCCGGCCCCTTCAACATCGAGCTCGGCGTCTCCCGCAGCAAATACGACCGCGGCTTCACCCAGGCCAACGCCAACGCGATCGGCGACCCCAACCCCGTCCTCCCCGGCGCTTATTTCGCCGACGGCGACTCGGTCATCGCCGCCGGCCGGCTTCCCGGCACGCTGCTGCCCGACATCGCGCGCGCCAATCCCTTCGTCGGCCTGCCCTACGTGCAGTCGCAGGCCCTGCGCCAGCTCTTCGACCAGGAGGTCGAGACGTTCCGCGCCACCGTCGGCTACGAGGCCGATTTCACGACGCGCAGCCGGTGGTTCGGCCGGCACAGCGTGGCCGTCGCCTGGCAGAAGGAGCACAGCTTCTTCGGCAACGGCAACATCGCCGAGTTCAACCTCGCGCCCGGCAACAACCAGCCGATCGATGCCGCGACCAATGTCATTTTCCGCCGCACGTACCTCGATTTCAATACCCCGGGCGGCCAGCGCGGCGCGCTCGATGCGTGGGCCAACCCGATCCCCGAGTCGCCCGGCATGAAGGCCGGCTTCATCTTCAACAACCTCTATCCCTGGGTGCAGCAGAAGAACTCCAGCGGCATGCTCGCGTTGCAGAGCCGCTGGGCGGGCGACCGCGTCGTGCTCACCGGCGGGTACCGGCGCGACCGCGCCATGGTGATGGACGCCAATGCCGGCGGCGAGCGCGTGCCCAACTCGACCAACGCCTGGTTCATCCGCCCCTACCGCTTCGAAGGCGCCGCGGCCACGGTGAACACCGGCGCGACCAAGACCCTCGGGGTCGTCGTCACCGCGCTGCCGTGGCTCGGACTCAGCTACAATCAATCGCAGAGCGTCTTTCCGCAGGGTGCCTTCAAGGACATCTTCGCCCGCGTGCTGCCACCCATCCGCGGCGACGGCCAGGATTATGGCGTGCGTTTCATCCTCCTCGACGGCCGCCTCTCGGCCAATGTGAACGTTTACCGGGCCGAGGGCGTCAACCAGTTCCAGCCCGCGCTCAACGCCCCGAAGAACAACATCTCCACCGCGTCGAACGCCGCGCTCACCACCCTTCGCGCCGCGGGCCAGCCGCTGCCTCCGTCCGTCGCCGACGCCGGCATCACTCTCCTCAACACCGAGTCGCAGGCGCGCGACGCCTCCGACCTCGAAGGCAGCGGCACGGAGATCGAGATCACCGGCCGCCTTGCGCCCGGCTGGAGCGTGTCGTTCAACGCCGCCCGGAATCGGCTCAAGCAGACCAACATCCTCTCCGACTCGATGGCGTTCCTCGCCAGCGTGAAATCCGATTGGGAGAACAGCACGAGGCGGCTCGACGATACGCCGGCGGTCGTCGCGACCTTCGTGCGCACGCGCGACGGCACGCCGCAGCGCGACTTCGTGACCAACCCCGCCACGTTCGCCGACGTCTACGCCTACAGCCTCTCCGTCGCCGCACCTTTCCTGCGCGGCACCGGCAAGTCGCCGTTCGCCCACGTCGAGCACACGTACAATCTCTTCTCGAGCTACCGCTTCAGCGCCGACGCGCCGCGCTATTTCCGCGGCGCACGCGCCGGGCTCGGCGCCAACTACCGCGGCCCGGCCGTCATCGGCTACGACAGCGGCAACAACGACGCCGTCATCCTCGGTCGCAGCGCCATCACGTGGAACGGCATGCTCGGAAAGCGCTTCGCGCTCCGGCGCGGCCAGTCGCTCGACCTCCAACTCAACGTCGAGAACATCTTCGGCCAGGAGGACCGGCTCCCCTTCTCCGCGGTCGATGCCAACACCGTCGTGCGCTACCTCCTCCCGCGCGTGCGCCACTCCTGGACCGTGCGCGCGACGTACGGGTTCTAGCGCACCTGAAATGAAATCGTAGCTGCCCAGGGCGGGATCCTCAGCCGGACTCATGCCGTTGATCTTCGAATCAGCCGTGAGAACGGGCGCACTGAAGGGTGGAGCAGCTTGTCCTCAAGCTGCTGCGGACCGGTCCATCGGACGTCAGCCACCTGGGGACAGGCGGCTCCACCGCAACGGCATCATTCCGGCCAAGCCCAAAGACGCGAAGGAAGGCAAAGACTCGCGAAGGAAGACTGGGCGAAACTTCGTGTTCCTTTGCGACGTTGCGTTTAGGTTTGGGCTACAGAATTTTTGAATCTGCCGTTGCCCGTGGCAACGGCGCCCGAGCGGAACGAGCGCGGGGCCGGGAGATCGGCAAGGTTTCCGTCGACTCCCGAGGCGGCGGGCGCGGCTCCGGTCCTGTCCAAGATTCAGGCGGCAATCCTCACGGCGCCCTCAGGTAAGCCACCAACTCGAGGAAGTCGGACTCCGGCAGCGCAGTCTCAAATGTCGCCGGCATCGGGGAAACGGCGAGGGTTTCGCGCCGCCTCACCTCGTCCGCGGCCACCTCGATGTCCTGCCCGGTCGCCGGATCCGCCAGCCGCCAGCGGGTTCCCTCCTCGCGCAGGTTCAATCCGGTGCGCACCTCGCCGCCGCGCAGCGTCAGGCTGGTCAGCCGGAAGGCGGGATCGATGTTGCGGTTGGGATCGAGGATGTCCTCGACGACGCGTGCCGCCGAGCGCGCGGAAAGTCCGTCCAGCCCGGGGCCGAGATTGCCGCCCTCGCCGCGGAAACGATGGCAGGCGGCGCAATGTTGCGCGAACACGGTGGCGCCGCGCGTGCCGTCGCCCTTGAAGCTTCCGACCGCTGCGACGCGCCGCGCGATGAGCGCATCGAGCCGTGCGTCCTCACCGGGCAGTCCGTGCGTCAACGCCGCCACCCGCTCCCGCAGCGCCGCCGGGCGCTGCTCGAAGGCAAGCTGCAGGTGGCGGTGACGCAGCAGCGTCGGTTTCACACGCCCCGCCGCCGCAAGTTCGAGCAACTCCTCCGCGCCCGGATCGGTCTTCGCCAGCGCCGCGGCCAGCGCGAGCACGAGATCGGCCGACGCCCCGGGAACGGCGGCGACCAGCGCCGCGCGCGCCGCCGGGCCGGCGGAGGCGGTGCCGAGGAGTTCGGCGGCCGTGCGGCGCAGCGGGTTCGAGCCGTCGCCGGTAAGGACGGAGCTGAGCGCCGCGAGGGTTGCCGGAGTGCCCTCCGGCAGCGCCCGCAGGGCCGCCGTGCGGTGGGACTCGCGTACGGATGCGCTCGCGGCGATGCGCCCGAGGACTTCCGGTTTGCCCGGCACATCCAGCCCCTTGAGGGCGTTGATCGCCTTCAGCCCGACGGCCGCATCCGGGTCGTCGACCGCGGCGAGCAGTTCGCGCTCCATCCACGAGCGGACGTCGTCCGGCAGCGTGCGCCCCGGCTTCACCGCGATCGCGGCCAGTCCCTCGGCCACGGCGAGACGCTGCGCGGTGGGGGCGCGTTCCAGCGCCGCCAGCAGCGGGCTGACCGCGGCGAACGCATCCGGCGGCAGGTGTTGCACCGCATGACGGGCGAGTTCACCGGCGCGCGGCCCCGCGGCCTTGGCGCGCTCGAGGTGCTCGAGCAGGAAACCCGCCGCAGCGGGAGTGGGAACGGCGAGGCAGAGTTCGGCGACGCGCTCGGCCGCGGCCTTTTCGCCTTTGGCCCACGACCGGAGCATCGGAACGTCCGCCGCCAGCGCGTGCGTCTTCAGCGCCAGCCGCAGCGCGTAAGCGAGTTCGAAGTCGGCGGCCGGCACCTTCGCCAGCAGCGGCAGCAGCAATGCCGGCTGCCAGGGCAGCGGATGACGCTGGAATATCTCCGCGACCACCCGCAGCGCGTGCTCGGAGGGCGAGGCCGCGAGCAGCCGGGTGAAAAGCGCCTGCGCGTCGTCCGGCAGCCGCTCGCGCGCGGCCAGGGTGCGCAGCGCCGCCACCGCGGCACCGCTCTCCGGCCGGGTGAGCGCCTGCCGGAGCAGTGCGTCGTCGCCGCGACCGAGCCGGTCGAGCGCCAGCAGCAGCGGCAGCGCCGCGGTCTCGTCGGCGTCGGGGGCGCGGCCCGCCACCAGTCGCGCCGCGGCCTCGCGCAGGGCCGGGGCGTGCCGGATCGCGTCCGGGCGCACGAGGAATTCGGATACGGCGAGCGAGCGCACGACGAGATTGGGATCGGACATCCGGGCGACCAGCGCCGCGGTCTTCTCCCGGGCCAGGTCCGGCAGCCGCGGCGCCGCGACCGAGCCGTCGAGCCCCCGCCACACCACGCGCCAGAGCCGCCCGTGGGACCGGTCGCGGGCGGGGTGGGTGAGGGGCACTTCGTAGTGCCCGATGATCGGGTTGTAGAAATCGGCGATCCACAACGCGCCGTCGGGCCCGAGCTTCACCTGCACCGGCCGGAACGCCGGGTCGTCGCTCGTGAGGAAATCCGCCTGCCGCACCGCGGTGGGCGACGAACCGCGCCAGTCGAGCCGCGCGCGATTCACGCGGCGCGTGACCGGGTTGCCGTTGTAGAGCGAGTCGCGGAATTCCCGCGGAAAGTGCGCGGCCGAGTAGTGCGCGATGCCCGCGATCGCGCTGGAGCCGTGATCCTCGGTCGTGATCGCCGGCGCGAAGCCGAGCCCGTCGTGTTCCCGGTTGATGCCCTCGTAGTAGCCGCCGGGGACGAGCAGGTAGACGGGTTTCGAGTGGGAGTCGGCGGTGTAGGCGTCGCCGCGCGCGTCGAACGCGAGGCCGAACGGATTCGTCTGGCCGCGCGCGAACAGCTCGAAGCGCGAACCGTCGGCACGAAAGCGATACGTGTTGCCGCTGGTGAGCTTCACGAGGTTGCCCGCGCGGTCCGTCACCTCGCTGGCGTTGGCGAAACCGTGCGTGCCATAGACCCACCCGTCGAGCCACAGCCAGTAGCTCGAGGACATGCCGTGCGTGTCCTTGAAGCCGAAGCCGTCGTAAAGCTTCTCGCGCCGGTCGGCCCGCCCGTCGCCATCGGTGTCGGTCAGCCTCCAGATGGCGGGAATGGAAAACACGAGCGCCGAGTCACCGCGCGCCCCGGGCGCGCGTGGCAGCGGCAGCACGCCCACCGGGATGTTGAGGCCGTCGGCGAAGACCGTGACCCGGCGCGCGCGGCCATCGGGGCCGAAGTCCGACAGGATGCGCAACGAGTCGCTCCCGTGCTCGGCCGGCTCGGGGGGTGTCGACGTGGCGCGGAAAGCGAGATGGTTGTCGTCCCAGTTTTTCTGGAAGCCGGCGATCGGCTCGCCCAGCGCGTCGCGTCGCGCCGGCCAGGGGTAGAGCGTCGAGCCCGTGACCCAGACGCGGCCCGCCGCGTCGAAGGCGAGGTTCATCGGCTTCTGGATCTCCGGCTCGCTGGCGACCAGCTGGATCTCGAAGCCCGGCGGCACGTGGAACCGGGCCTGCTGCTCAACCGGGGACAGGAGCCGCGCGTCGGGCGCGTCGCCGCGCTGGGCTGAGGCGGCGACCGCGGCGAATCCTCCCAGGGCCGCGAGGCCGCAGCGGAACGTGGTCCGGGGCGAGTGCAAACGGGCGGACCGCACTCCGCGGGATGCCGGGTGCGGCAGGGCCGGCGGAGTGCTGACGCCGCGCGCGCAGGTGGCAACGACTTCCATCCTCACTTCTGCTCCGTCGTCAGGAACAGCAGCAGCTCGATCGTCTCGCGCTCGGGCAGCGCCTCGAGCAGGCCGGCGGGCATCAGCGACTGGGACGTGACCTCGCGCGTCTTGATGTCGGTCTTCGGCACGTTGATCGACTCGGTCGCGGTGCGCACGACGAGGGCGGTGTCCGACTCCTTCTCGACCATGCCCGAGACGACGGTGCCGTTGCGCAGCGCGATCAGGTTGAGCTGGAATTCGGTGCCGACGACGGCGTTGGGATCGACGATGTTCTCGAGGAAGTAATCGAGTCCGTTGCGCCAGGTGCCGCTCAGGTTGGGGCCGAGTTTGCCGGGCGTGTTGGCATCCCAGGCGTGACACGCGGAGCAGAGCCGGTCGTAAACCTCGCGGCCCGCGGCGGCGCGATACGACCAGAGCGGCGCATTGCGGAACGTGTCCCGCAGCCGCGCGATCGTGGCCTTGGCGTCGGCGGACGTCTCGCCGGTGCGACCCCAGACGCGGTCGAGCGCCTGCGTGACCTCGGGATTGCGCAGATTGCGGAGCTGGCGCGCGTGCAGCGCGGTGAGGTGGCGTTTCTCGAACTGGCCGGCGGCGACGGCCCGCAGCAGCGGCAGCGCGAGCGCGGGCTTGCTCGTGAGCGCGGCGAGGGCGGCGGTGCGCTCGGCAGGAGCGAACGCGTTGAACTTCGTGATCAGGCCGGTGGCGACGGCAGCGGAGTCGGCGGCGTTGGCGAGCAGCGGGATGACGGACGGACGAAGCGCGGCGTCGTCGAGCAGTGAAACCAGCAGCGTCGTCGACTCCGTGTCGCCCGCGCGGCGCAGCAGGTCGACGGCCCGGCGGCGCTCGGCGAGCGGCGTCGAGCGGTCGGCGAGGCGGGCGCGAATCGGCGCGAGCACGGCCTTGTCGCCGAAGAGCGCGGAGAGCTGCTCCCACGCGCCGCGCACGGCGGCAGGAAATAGCAGAGATGATGGAGAGATACAGCCG
>CALFZM010000388.1 GCA_937952235.1 uncultured Opitutia bacterium
GACCTGCACAACCACCCCTTCCTGTTCATGGAGCACCCCGGCTACATGTACCTGCGGGAAAACGAAGTGCTCGGACTGCGCAAGTACCTGCTCGCGGGCGGCGTCCTGGCCGTGATCGATTTCTGGAATACGCGCGAATGGAACGGATTCGCCGAGCAGATGGCGCGCGTGCTGCCCGGGCGCGAATGGACCGAGCTCACGATGGAGCATCCGATCTTCCATTGCGTCTTCCAGATCAAGGGCCCGATGCAGCGGCTGCAGGTGCCGACGATGCAGTTCTGGAATCGCCGTCACAATCCGGAGAATCCCGCCGAGCCGATCCAGATCCACCGGGGCGAGGGCTCCGAGAAGATGTCGGTGCGCGCGTTGTTCGACGATCGCGGCAACCTGATGGTGATCGCCTTTCACAACTCCGACATCAGCGACGGCTGGGAGCGGGAAGGGGAGAACCAGGATTACTTCGAAGTCTTTTCCGAACGCATCTCCTACCCCCTGGGGGTAAACCTCATCTTCTACCTGATGACGCATTGACGTCATCGCCCGCGCCTTCCCTTCGCATGAGCCACGTCATCCCCCCCGTCCTGCCCACCTCCACGCCGCCCGCCGACCCGGTGGATCCGTTCACCGCCGAGCGCGAGACGGCCGAGCGGCTCATTTCCGGCCGGGCTCGCATCGACGTGGAACTCGCCAAGGTGATCGTCGGCCAGCGCGAGGTGATCGAGCAGATCATGATCGCGCTGCTCGCCGGCGGCCACTGCCTCATCACCGGCGCGCCCGGGCTGGCGAAGACGCTGCTCGTGAAATCCATCGCGCAGATCTTTCACCTCCGCTTCCAGCGCATCCAGTTCACGCCGGACCTGATGCCGGCCGACATCACCGGCACCGAAATCCTGCAGGACGCCGGCGACGGCGGCCGCCGGCTGACCTTCGTGCGCGGGCCGGTGTTCGCCAACATGGTGCTCGCCGACGAGATCAACCGCACGCCGCCCAAGACGCAGGCCGCGCTGCTCGAGGCGATGCAGGAGCACCAGGTGACGGCCTCCGGCGTCCGGCATCCGCTCGAGGAACCGTTCTTCGTGCTCGCGACCCAGAATCCGATCGAGATGGAGGGCACTTACCCGCTGCCTGAAGCCCAGCTCGACCGCTTCATGTTCAACGTGGTCATGGATTACCTGCCCGAAGCGGACGAGGTGAGGGTGGTTTCCCAGACAACCGCGGGCCGTCCCGCCGCGATCGAGCCGCTGTTCAGCGGAGAGGACGTGCTGCGCTTCCACGACCTCGTGCGCAAGGTCCCGGTCGCCGAGGAAATGGTGCGTTACGCGGTGCAGCTTGCCTCGATGTCCCGTCCGCACCAGGCCGCCACACCGGAGTTCGTGAACGAGTGGGTGAGCTGGGGAGCGGGCACGCGCGCCGGCCAGTTCCTCATCCTCGGCGCCAAGGCCCGCGCGCTGCTCCGCGGCCGCGCGCACGTCACGGTCGAGGACATCCAGGCGCTCGCCGTGCCGGCGCTGCGCCACCGCATCCTGCTCAACTACCGCGCCGAGGCCGAAGGCGTGAAGGTCGACGACGTCGTCAAGCGCCTCATCGCCGCCGTCAAGGCGCCGGTGGCGGGGCAGAAGTGATGTGGCGAGCCGTGAGGAGCGAGTAGCGAACGTACCAAACCACCCGATTATCGGACTGCCCATCCGGTCGCTTCAGCACGCCGAATCCACGCCCCGCCACGACTCGCTCCTCACTTCCCGCTGCCCGCTCCTTTTCGTCCGTCCCCATGGTCGCCACCTCCGCCACTACCGCGCTCGCCTCGGCGAAACTGATCGATCCGCAGGCGCTGATGACGATCCGCAGTCTCGAGCTGCGGGCGCGGGCGGTCGTGGAGGGTTTCTGGAGCGGCATGCACCGCAGTCCCTACCACGGGTTCTCGGTCGAGTTCACCGAATACCGGCAATACACACCCGGCGACGACCCGCGCTACCTCGACTGGCGGGTGTTCGCGCGGAGCGACCGCTACTTCATCAAGAAGTACGAGGATGAGACCAACCTGCGCGTCCACCTCCTGGTCGACCAGAGCCGGTCGATGGATTACGGGTCGCGCGGCTACACGAAGCTCGCCTACGCCGCCACGCTGGCCTCGACGCTCGCGTACTTCCTGCACCTGCAGGGCGATGCCGTCGGCCTGCTGACTTTCGACGAAAAGGTGCGCGAATACCTGCCGGCCCGGCACCGCGCCGGACACCTGCGCCAGCTCATGCTCTCGCTGGAACGACCGGCCAGCGGCCAGGCGACGGATCTGGTGGCGCCGTTGGAGCGGATCACGGCGCTGATCCGGAAGCGGGGCCTCGTGGCGCTGATCTCCGATTTCCTCGCGCCACTCGACCGGCTCGAGAAGAACCTCATCGCGATCACCGCCGGCGGGCATGAGGTGGTGGTCTTCCACCTCGCCGATCCGGCGGAACTGAACCTCGGGCTCGGCGCGGCGACGATGCTCCAGGACGTCGAGTCCGCCCGCACCCTCTACATCGACCCGGCCGTCGCCCGTCCCGGTTACACGCAGAAGTTCGAGGCGCACGCCGCGGCGCTGCAGGCGATCTGCCGCAAGCTGGGCGTGAGCTACCACCGGCTGGTGACGAGCGATCCGCTCGAGCTCGCGTTGTTCGGATTCCTGCAGGAGCGCATGCGGCGCGGCCGGCAGTTCCGTCGCGCAGGCTCGGCCGGCGAGGGAGGGCGCGCATGAATTTCCTCACCCCGCTTTTCCTGCTCGGCGGCCTGGCGATTGCCGGCCCCATCCTCTACCATCTGGTCCGGCGCACGACGCGCGAGCGGCTGCCGTTCAGCTCGCTCATGTTCCTCGTGCCCAGCCCGCCGAAGCTTTCGAGCCGCAAGCGGGTCGAGCACTGGCTGCTGCTCCTGCTGCGTTGCGCCGCGCTCGCGCTGCTGGCGCTCGGTTTCGCCCGCCCCTTCCTGCGGCAGACGCCGATCGTCGATCCCACGTCGGCCCAGCCGAAGCGGATCGCACTCCTCATCGACACCAGCGCGAGCATGCGCCGCGACGGGCTTTGGGCCGCGGCCCGCTCCCGGGTGGAGGACGTGCTGCGCCGCGCGGGGCCGTCCGACCAGGTCGCGCTGTACCCGTTTGACCGGCAGGCGACCGCGCTCGTTTCGTTCGAAGACTGGAACCGCGCCGCCCCGGGCGAACGGGTGTCGCTTGCCCTCGGGCGTCTCGGCGCGGTGAACCCCGGCTGGTCCGGCACCCACCTCGGCGCGGCGCTCGTGACCGCCGCGGAGGCGCTGGGTGAGAACGAGGACGGCCGGGCCGCCCCGGGACCGCGCCAGATCGTCCTGGTCAGCGACCTGCAGGCGGGCAGCCGCCTCGAGGCGCTCCAGGCCTACGAGTGGCCCAAGGGCATCGAGCTGCTCCTCGAACCGGTGGCGGCGCGACCGCCGGGCAACGCGGGCGTGCAACTCGTCGCGGACGGCCCCGACTCCACCCGCGCGGTCGACGCCCCGGTGCGCGTGCGCGTGAGCAATTCCGCCGACGCGACCCGCGAGAAGTTCCAGCTCGGCTGGACCGCGGAGAGTGCCGCCGCCGGACCGGGCTGGATCGGTGCACCGATCGACGCCTACGTGCCTCCCGGGCAGAGTCGCGTGTTTGCCCTGCCGGTGCCGAAAAGCGGCCCGGTGCCTGACCGGATCCGGCTCGAAGGCGACGAGGTGGCGTTCGACAACGTCGCGTACGTGATCCCGCCCGTGCAGCAGCGGGCGCGCGTCCTGTGGATCGGTGCCGACGTGGCGGAGGACGCCCGTCAGCCGCTCTTCTTCCTGCGCCGCGCCTTCGCGGAGACGCCCCGGGTGAGCGTGCAGGTCCTCGCCAATGCTCCCGACGCGCCACTCTCGCCGGAGGATCTGGCGGCCAGCCCGCTCGCGTTCGTGACCGACGCCATCCCCGCCGCGAAGGCCGCGGCCCTGCGCGCCGCGCTCGAGGCCGGGCGCACGGTGGTGTTCGCGCCGCGTTCGGCCGCCGCCGCGCCGACGCTCGGGCAGCTCGCGGGACGCGAGGGCGTCGCCCTGGCCGAGGTCAAGCCGTCGAACTACGCGATGCTGGCAGAGATCGATTTCCAGCACCCGTTGTTCGCGCCGTTTGCCGACCCGCGATTCAGTGACTTCACGAAGATTCACTTCTGGCAATACCGGCGGCTCGACCCGGCCGCGCTGCCGGGCTCGCGGGTGATCGCGCGGTTCGACTCCGGCGCGCCGGCGCTGCTCGAACTGGCCGTCGGCCAGGGCCGGCTTTATGTCCTGGCCAGCGGCTGGCATCCGGACGACAGCCAGCTCGGGGTGTCGTCGAAGTTTGTCCCGCTGGTCTGGTCGCTGCTGGAGCAGAGCGGCGGGGTCGCCAGCTTCGCGACCCAGTACGCCGTGGGCGATCGCATCGTCCTGCCCGCCGGCCTGAACCCGGCGAGCGTCGCCCTGCCCGGAGGCGCGACGAGCCCGCTCGCATCCGGGGCCGGGGACTTCGCCGGCGCGGACCAGCCGGGCGTCTACTCCCTTTCGGGCGGGCTCCGGCCGCAGCGCTTCGCGGTCAACCTCGACGCCAACGAGAGTCGCACGGCTCCGCTGTCGAGCGACGACCTCGAGCAGATGGGCGTGCCGATCGCGCGGCCGGGGACGGAAGTCGCGGCGACCGCGGAAAGCAAGACGCTCCTGCAGGGCGTCGAGGCGGAGGGTCGACAGAAACTCTGGCGGTGGTTCATCGTGGCGACGCTTGCCGTCCTGCTGTTCGAAACGGCCCTGGCCGGTTGGACCGCACGGCGCGCCGCCCTGCGTACGGAAGAGGTGGCAACATGAACGACGATTTCCTGAAAAACCGGCTGCGGCGCGTGGTGCGCCGCTTTCAATGGGTCGGCCTGTGGCGCAAGCTGGCGGTGTGCTGGGCGGTGGCTGCGCTGCTCGCGCTCGGGCTGGCCTGGCTCCAGCCGCAGCTCGGCTGGAAGACCTCGATCATCGTCCCGGCGCTGCTCGCCGGCACCCTCGGCGTGGCCGTGACCCTCGCGATCGCCCACTTCCTCACGCCGCCCGACCTGCGCTGGGTGGCGAAGCGCATCGAGAAACAGCATCCTGAACTCGACGGACTGCTCCTCACCGCGCTCCAGGCCTCGCCCGCGGGCACCCAACCCGGTTATCTGCAGTACCGCGTCATCCAGGAAGCCACCGCCCGCAGCCAGGAGCAGGACTGGCGCGACACCGTGCCGGCCCTCCGGCTCGTGGTCGGACAGGGCGTGCACCTGGTGGCGCTGGTGTGTTTCGGCTTCGCACTGACGTTCTTCAAGACCGTGACGATCCACGGCGAGTCGCCGCGCTGGGTGAGCGCCGACGGCGTCGCCGTCACTCCGGGGGACGCCACCATCGAGCGGGGCGAAAGCCTGGTCGTGCTGGCGCGGTTCGGCGGGGCCCTGCCGCCGACGGTCAACCTCGTCGTGCGCCAGAGCGGTGCCGCGCCCCGCACGATTCCGCTGGTGAAAAGCCTCTCGGACCCGGTGTTCGGCGGCAGCGTCGCGGAGGTGGACGCCGATTTCACCTACCGGCTCGAATATCGCGGCCAGCAGACGCGTGATTTCGCCGTGAAGGTGTTCGAGCACCCCAAGCTCCTCCGGTCCGACGTGGCGCTGACCTTTCCCGACTATACGAAGCTGCCCCCCAAGCGGATCGAGGACACGCGGCGGGTGAGCGCGGTGGAAGGCACGAAGCTCGATTTCGAGCTCCAGCTCAACAAGCCCGTCAAGTCGGCCAAGCTCGTCTCGCGCGACCGCGAGAAGCACGAGATCGTGCTCCAGGTCGCGTCCGACCGCGCGGTGGCGACACTCGCCGGACATGTGCCGGAGAAGAGCCGTTCGTACGAACTGCAGCTCGTCGACGCCGAGGATCGGCCCAACAAGGTGAGTTCGCCGTTCGTGCTCGATGTGCAGCCCAACCGTCCGCCCGAACTGCGCCTGGCCGCGCCTCGCGGCGACGTGCGGCCGTCGGCGATCGAGGAGGTGCAGTTCGAAGGCTCGGTGTTCGACGATTTCGGCCTCACCGCGTACGGGCTCGCCTACAGCATCGGCGGAGCGGAGGCGAAGGAGATCCCGCTCGGGCGCGACGGCGCCGCCCGGGAGAAGAAGGCGTTCGCGCACCTGTTGAAACTCGAGGAACTCGGCGCCAAGCCGGATGATCTCGTGTCGTGGTATGCGTGGGCCGAGGACGTGGGCCCGGACGGCAAACCCCGGCGCACCAATGGCGATCTTTACTTCGGCGAGATCCGTCCGTTTGACGAGATCTTCCGCGAAAGCCAGAACATGGAGTCGGGGGAGCCCGGCGGCGGCATGCAGGCGGGCGAGGCCCAGAAGCTCACCGAACTGCAGAAGCAGATCATCAACGCGACCTGGAAGCTGCAGCGGGACGGACGCACCGGGCGGTACGACGAGGACATCAAGGTCGTGCGCGAATCGCAGGAGCAGGCGCTGGCGCAGGCCGAATCGGCCGCCGAGGAGGCGCGTTCGCCGCGGCAGCAGGGACTGTGGAAGGCGGTCACGCAGGAAATGGAGAAGGCCATCGAGCGGCTGAAAGCGGCGGAAAAGGACGTCGCCTCGCTCGGGCCCGCGCTGGCCAGCGAACAGGGCGCGTACCAGGCGCTGCTGCGCATGCAGGCCCGCGAGACCGCCGTCACGCGCCGCAACCGCCAGCAGGGCGGCGGCGGAGGCGGGCGCCAGGGCAACCAGCGGCAGATCGACGAACTCGACCTCAAGCAGGCCGAGAACCGGTACGAGACGCAGCGCCAGGCGCGCTCGCCGCAGAATCCGGAGCGCCGCGAGCAGCTCGCGGTGATGAACCGCCTGCAGGAACTCGCCCGCCGCCAGCAGGACCTCAACGAAAGGCTCAAGGAGCTGCAGACCTCGCTGCAGGAGGCGAAGACCGAGGAGCAGCGCGAGGATATCCGGCGGCGCCTGAAGCGGCTCGAGGAGGAACAGCGCCAGATGCTCGCCGATGCCGACGAGCTCCGCCAGCGGATGGATCGGTCGCAGAACCAGGCCAATCTCTCCGAGCAACGGCAGCAGCTCGACCAGACGCGCGACGACCTGCAGCGCGCGGCCGACGCCGCGGCGGACGGTTCCGTGGCGCAGGCGCTGGCCTCGGGCACGCGCGCCCAGCGGCAGCTCCAGGAGATGCGCGATGACCTGCGCAAGCAGAACTCGAGCGAGTTCGCGGAGGACCTCCGGGAGATGCGCAACGAAGCCCGCGAACTGTCGCGGCAGCAGGAGGAGTTGACGCAGAAGCTCGACCAGCTCGCCTCCGGCGGCAACCAGCCCCAGCGCAAGTCGCTCAGCGAATCCGGCGACCGCAAGGAACTCACCGACCAGCTCAACGAACAGAAGGAACGGATGAACCGGCTGGTCGACAAGGCCACGCAGGTCTCCGAGCAGGCGGAGAACACCGAGCCGCTGCTGTCGCGCCAGCTTTACGACAGCGTGCGCAAGCTCAGCCAGGACGACGCCAACACCGTCAAGCAGGCGCGCTCCGACCTGCTCAACAGCGGGCGGCTCACCCGTGATCTTTACGAGCGGCTCCAGCGCACGGCTGAAAGCGAGGAGGGCGGCAAGTCGCTCGACCTCACCCGGGAGCTGCTGCGCGACGGCTTCCTGCCGCAGGCGCGCCAGGCCGGGCAGGGCGCGCGCACGCAGATCGACGACCTGCGCCGCGGCGTGGAGCGCGCGGCGGAGAGCGTGCTCGGCGACGATGCGGAGCAGCTCAAACTCGCGCGTTCGGAACTCGACGCGCTCACCGACCAGTTGCAGCGCGAGATCGCCCAGGCCGGCGGCGCGCCCTCACGCGACGGACAGCCCGGCGGCGACCAACCGGGCCAGCGTGGGCAGGGCCAGCCGCGCCAGGCCGGCACCGAACCCGGCCAGTCCGGCCAGCGCCAGCCCGGCCAGGCTGGCGGTGAGGGCGAGCAACCGGGCCAGCAACCCGGCCAGGGCGAGAATCCGTCCCAGCGCCCGGGCGAACGCAGCCAGCAGATGGCCGGCACCAATCCCGGGCAGCAGCCCGGCCAGCAAAGTCCGGGCGGCGACCAACCAGGTGGCCAGCAGCCGGGAGAGCAGCCCGGCCAGCAAGGCCAGCAGGGCAGCCAGGGCCAGCAGGCGCAGGCCGGTGGCGGCCAGCAGGGCGGCGGCCAGCAGGAAGGCCAGCCGGGACAATCCGAAAGCCCGGCCGCAGGCGAGCGGCAGCGCGGCCAGCTCGCGGACGGTCGCGCGCAACGGGGCAACCAAAGGGGGGGAGGCGGCGGGGGCGGGGAGCGTTATGGGCTCGATCTGGAAAGTGTCTTGAACCTGGGCAACCAGCGCGCGGGCGGCGTGGGCGGATGGAACGACGGCCGCGTGAACGTCGGTCCGCTGACCGGCGACGAATTCAACCGCTGGGCGGAACGGCTGCGCGACGTCGGCGATCTCGTCGAGACGCCCGAGATGCGCAATGCCCTCGCCACGGCGCTCGAGCAGGCCCGCCAGTTGCGCCGCGATTTCCGGCAGGATCAGAAGAAGCCCGACTGGACGGTGGTGCAGTTGAAGATCGTCCAGCCGCTCGTCGAGGTGCGCAACCGGGTCGCCGAGGAGCTGGCGCGCCGCGACAACAGGGATTCGCTCGCACCGATCGACCGCGATCCGGTGCCCACCCGGTTCGCGGAGTCCGTGCGCCGCTACTACGAGGAGCTGGGCAAGGATCAGAAGTGAACCGCCGCCCCCCGCCTGTCCCCGAGCTATTCCCCGCGTGTCTCCCTCCCTGACCTTCTCGAGCTGGCACTGGCTGTGGCCGGTGGTGATCTTTGGCGCGGTCGCGCTCCTCGTGCTGGCGTGGAGCTACCGTGCGCTCGCCGGCCAGCCGCTGCGTTGGGTGTGCCTCGCCCTCAAGGCCGCCGGGCTCGCCGCCCTCGCGCTCTGCCTGCTCGAACCGCTGTGGCTGGGCCAGCGCGCGCGCCCGGGCGCCAACCTGTTCGCGGTGCTCGCCGACAACAGCCAGGGACTGCAGGTCAAGGACCCGGGCGAAAAGTCCAGCCGGGGCGACGCCCTGCGGGAACTGCTGGATGCCCAGCGATCGCCCTGGCAGGCGTCGCTCGCCGCGACGTTCGATGTCCGGCGCTACCAGTTCGACACCCGGCTGCAGCCGACCAAGGACTTCGGCGAGCTCAATTTCGAGGGCCGCTCGACCGCGCTGGCCGCGTCGCTGCGCACGCTCGCCGAGCGCTTCCAGGGCCGACCCCTCGCGGGCGTGCTGCTCTTCACCGACGGCAACGCCACCGACCTTGCGCTCGGCGCACTGCCCAAGCTCGACGGCCTGCCTCCGGTCTACCCGGTCGTGCTGGGCCGGCGCGACGCGGTGCACGACATCGCGGTGCAGCAGATCGCCGTCACGCAGACCGCGTTCGAGGACGCGCCCGTGACGCTGCAGGCCGATGTCATGACCTCGGGGTTCCGCGGCAAGCCGATCGTCGCCAAACTGGTCGACCGCACCGGTCGCACGCTGCAGGAGCAGACCGCCGAGGCGCGCGCGGACGGCGAGGCGCTGGCCTTCCGCTTCCAGATCAAGCCCGAGCAGCCGGGTCTTTCGTTCTACCAGATCCGGACCGGCACGCCGGCGGAAGCCGCGCAGCCCGTCACTCCGCCCCAGCCGGGCGCACCGGCGCCGACGGCGGAGGCCACCCTGGCAAACAACGCGCGGGTCTTCGTCGTCGACCGCGGGCAGGGTCCATTCCGCGTGCTCTACGTCGCGGGCCGGCCCAATTGGGAGTACAAGTTTCTCAACCGCTCCGTGCAGCTCGACGAGCAGGTGCAGCTCGTGGCGCTGATCCGCGTCGCCAAGCGCGAGCCGAAGTTCGATTTCCGCGGCCGCGCGGGCGAGACGAGCAACCCGCTCTTCCGCGGCTTCGGCAACCAGGCGCCGGAGGACGTGCAGCGCTACGACCAGCCGGTGATCATCCGGCTCAACACCCGCGACGAGGCGGAGCTGCGCGCCGGCTTTCCGCGCACCCCGGAGGAACTCTACGGGTATCACGCGGTGATCGTGGACGATCTCGAAGCGGAGTTTTTCACGCCCGACCAGGCGCAGTTGCTGCAGAAATTCGTGTCCGAGCGCGGCGGCGGATTCCTGATGCTCGGCGGCATGGAAAGCTTTCGCGAAGGCAACTACCTGCGCACGCCGATCGGCGACATGCTGCCGGTGTACCTCGACGGCACGGAAAGCCCGGAGGCGCCCGGGCCGCTGCAGTACCAGCTCGCCCGCGAGGGCTGGCTCCAGGCGTGGGCCCGGCTGCGCGACAACGAAGCGGACGAACGCAGCCGCATCGACACGATGCCCGCCTTCGAGGTCTACAACCGCGTGCGCGGCCTCAAGCCGGGCGCGAGCGTGATTGCCAGCGTGCGCGACAAGGCGGGCGTCGAGCTGCCCGCGCTGGCGGTGCAGCGGTTCGGCCGCGGGCGCACCGCCGCGCTCACGCTGGGCGACGTCTGGCGCTGGGGCATGACGGACGCCGCCGCGCAGGCCGACATGGGCCGCGCCTGGCGGCAGCTCGTGCGGTGGTTGATCGCCGACGTGCCGGGGCGCGTGCAACTGACGCAGGAGCCGGTGGCGGCCGACGCCAACGGCGCCATCCGGCTGCAGGTGCGCGTGCGCGACGAGAAGTTCCAGCCGGTCGACGACGCCTCCGTCGTGGTCGAGATCGAGCCGGTCGTCTTCGAGGGGACCGGCGCCGCCGCCGCGGCCGGCATCAAACTCGAGGCGGAGCCCGCGTTGAGCGAGCCCGGGCTTTACCAGGTGACGTACGTGCCACGGCAGACGGGCGGCTACCGCGCGATCGCGACGGTGAAGAATCACGCCGGCGCCGACCTCGGACGGGCCGAGACCGGCTGGAGCACCGACCTCGCCGCGGAGGAGTTTCGGTCGCTCGTGCCCAACGTCGCGCTGCTCGAGGACCTCGCGCGGCAGACGGGCGGCCAGGTGATCGCGGCCGCCGACCTGGATTCGTTCGTGGGCCGCCTGCCCGAGCTGCGCGCGCCCGTCATGGAAACGTGGTCGTATCCGGCGTGGCATACGCCGGTGATGTTTGCCTTCGCGCTCGCGTGCCTGCTCGCCGAGTGGGGGCTGCGCCGCTGGAAAGGCCTGCCATGAACGCTTCCCTCGGCCAGCCCCGCCGGTTTCACCGGCGCTTCGCCGTGCTTGCGGCAGCCCTCGCGGCCGGCCTCGCGCCGGTGCGCGCCGCGCCCGCTCCGGTGGCGGAGCAGGCGACGGTGCTCGTCGTGCGCGGCGCGGCGGGGGAGACCGAATTCCTGCCCGACCTCGTGCTGCAGACCGACGCCTGGGAGAAGGCGGCCGCGCGCGCCGGCGCCCGCTTCGTCGCCATCGGCGTCGACGACGACCAGGGCCGCGACCGCGCGCGCTGGCAGGAGGCACTGGCCGCCGAGCCGGTGGCGGGCCCCGGCGAGCTGTGGCTCGTGCTGATCGGCCACGGCACCTTCGACGGGCGCGAGGCGAAGTTCAACCTCCGGGGCCCCGACGTCTCGGCCGTCGAACTCGCCGCCTGGCTCAAGCCGGTGCAGCGCCCCCTGGCGGTGATCAACACCACCTCCTCGAGCGCACCCTTCCTCGCGCGACTCTCCGCGCCGGGTCGCGTGCTCATCAGCGCGACCCGCAGCGGCAACGAGCAGAACTACGCCCGCTTCGGCAAGTACCTCGCCGAGGCGCTCGGCGATCCGAAGAGCGACCTCGACAAGGATGGGCAGATCTCGCTGCTGGAGTCGTTCCTCAGCGCCTCGCACCGCACCACCGAATTCTACAAGACCGAGAACCGGCTCGCGACCGAGCATGCGCTGATCGATGACAACGGCGACGGCCTCGGCACGCCCGCGGACTGGTTCCGCGGCGTTCTCGCCACCAAGCGCGCCAGGGACGGAGCCGCGCCCGACGGTCCCCGGGCGCATCAGTTTCACCTCGTGCGCAGCGCCGCCGAACTGCAGCTCAGCGCGGAGGTGCGCGCCCGGCGCGACCAGCTCGAGCTGCAACTCGCCGCCCTGCGCGAGCGCAAGCCACGGCTGAACGAGGAGAAATTCTACCAGGATCTGGAGAAGATCCTGCTCGAGATCGCGAAGCTCTACGAGGGCACGTGACGCGCCGCGGGCGGTCGCGCCGGCGGAGTCGCAGGCCCGTCGCGGCTGCGCCTGAGCGCAGCCGTCCGCAGGCCGCCGGAGACGGGCGGGTGGGCCGGTGCAGTTCCGCCCCGCGGGGCTCGAGATTTTCGCTTCTCCTCCGGGCGTGCGTCCTGCTTTATCCGCGGCATGCTGACGCGCTTCTCGGTTGCCCCGCTTCACACCATGACCCGTCCGCTTGCCGCCGTGGCCATGGGAAAGGCGGCGCCGGACCTGGTCATCACCGGCGCGCGCGTCCTCTCCACCTATACGGAACGCATCCGCCGCGAGTGCGAGGTCTGGGTGCGCGGCGGCCGGATCGCGGCGGTGAAGCCCGCGGGCACGTTCCGGAAGACCCAGGGCACGAAAGGGCGCACGCGGATTCATGACGCCCGCGGCGGCATCCTCGCCCCGGGCCTCGTCGATCCGCACGTGCACATCGAGAGCAGCATGATGACCGCCTGCGCCTTCGCGGAGGCGGCGCTGCTCAACGGCACGACCACCGTGTTCTGCGACAGCCACGAGATCGGCAACGTCTGCGATGTCGCCGGCATCGAATGGATGCTCGAGGATGCGCGCCGCGCCCCGCTTTCGATCTACCTGACCGTCCCCAGCACCGTGCCTGCGACCAACGCGCGGCTCGAGACCGCGGGCGGCGACCTGACGCCCGCGAAGATCGGCCGGCTCTTCGACCGCTGGCCCGAGGCCGCGGCACTCGGCGAAAAGATGGACTACATCTCGGTCGCGCACGGTGACCCGCGCAGCCACGCGATCCTGGCGGAGGCGCTGCGGCGCGGGCGGCCCGTCTGCGGGCACATCTACGGCCGCGAGTTCGTCGCGCCGGGCGCCGCCAGCGGCATCACCGACACCCACGAGGCGATCGACCGCGAGATCGCGCACGACTTCCTCGAAAACGGCGTCTGGATCTTCCTCCGCGGTGGCAATCCGCAGACGCCCTGGCACTCGCTCCCGCAGGCGATCAAGGCCGTCACCGAGCTGGGCGCGAACCCCAAGCGCGTCTGCATCTGCACGGACGACCGCGACGCGGACGACCTGTTTCTGTTCGGCCTGGACTGGGTCGCCCGCCAGGCGGTGGCGGCGGGGCTGCGCACGACGACCGCCTGGAGCCTGGGTTCGCTGCATCCGGCGACCCGTTATGGCCTCGACGGCGAGTTCGGCGGCATCGCCCCGGCGCGCCGCGCCGACCTCGTGCTCCTGAACGACGCGCTCGAGGTGCAGAGCACCTGGTACGGAGGCGAGCTCGTGGTCGAGCGCCGGAAGATCACCCCGGTGCTCGATCGCGCCCTCAGCCGGCGCTACCGGTATCCCAGGGCCGCATACGCCACGGTGCGCCTGCCGCGGCGCGTGACGCTCACCCCGCCGGCCCCGGCGGGGGCCGTCACGGCCAACGTGATCCGGCTCGTGCCGCCCGGGATCCTCACCGCGCACGAGAGGCTCAAGGTGCCGGCCGGCGCGGACTGGGAGCACTGGCGGCAGGAACACGACCTTTGCTTTCTCACCGTGGTGGAGCGCCACGGCCGCAACGGGGGCGTCGGCTACGGCCTCCTGCGCGACTTCGGCCTGAAGGACGGCGCGGTGGCCAGCAGCGTCGGCCACGACGCCCACAACATCGTGCTGGCCGGCACCTCCGAGTCGGACCTGCAGCTCGCGCTCGCGACGGTCCAGGCCATGCGCGGCGGCGTGTGCGTCGTGCGTCGAGGCAAGGTGCTCGCGCGCGTGGCGCTCCCGATCGCCGGGCTGCTGTCCGACCAGCGCGCACCGGCGGTCGCGCGCGAGACCACCGCGCTCAAGCGCGCCTGGAACCGGCTGGGGTGCAAGGTGCCCTACATGGGCTTCAACCTGCTCCCGCTCTCGGTCATCCCGGAGCTGCGGCTGACGGACAAGGGCCTCATCGACGTCACCGGGATGCGCGTGGTGCCCCTGTTTGAAAAGTAGTCATACGATCCGGACGTCGGACGGATTTTTTTTCTGGGCGCGCCGCCGGTGCGGCGCCTGCTGGACGGGAGGATGTGACCATGCCCTTCACCCGTCCCGCCCTTCAGCTTTTCGCGGCCGCCTCTCTCGCCGGAGCGGCCGCCCCGGTCCTGGCCCAGCCGGCGGCGCCTCCCGCCGGCGGCGACATCACGACGCTCGAGCGCTTCGAGGTCAGCGGCGTGCCGATCGAGCAGCAGATCCTGCCGACGTCGCGCCCGTTCAACTCCGTCTTCGGCTTCGACCGCAGCATCCTCGAGACTCCGCGCAACGTCACCATCATCTCGCGCGAGCAGATGAACGTGATCGGGATCCAGGAAACGAGGGATTTCTCGAAGCTCACCGCCTCCAGCTACACGCAGACCAACTTCGGCCTGCCCTCGAACCCGTCGATCCGCGGCCAGACGGCCGACGTGCTCGTGAACGGCATGCGCCGCGGCCTGACCGTGAACGGCAACGGCATGCCGGTGAACTTCAACGCGGTGGAGTCGACCAACATCGTCAAGGGCACCGCCAGCGTGATCTTTGGCGCGACGAGCTACACCGGCGGCTATGCCGACTTCATCACGAAGAAGCCGTCGTTCGACCGGTTCAAGGGCTCCCTGTCGCTGACGGCCGGCATGTATGAGCAGCTCCGCTGGACCGCCGACTTCGGCGGCCCGGTCTCGAAGCAGCTCGCCTACCGGGTGAGCTATTCGGGCGAGGAATCCGGCAGCTACTACCGGGGCGGCAAGAAGAACACCCAGGCGCTCTACGGCGCGATCGAGTATCGCCCCAACGGCAGCTACACCCTCGAGCTGAACGCGGAATTCTACGTCGCCGACTTCACCGAGAACTGGGGCATCAACCGCGTCACGCAGCAGCTCATCGACCAGGGCCTTTACATCCCGGATGCGCAGTCCGACGCCAGCTACCTTGCGTTCACCCGCACCGTCGGCGGCTTTGGCAATCCCGTGCAGGCCTACGGCGCCCCGGTGAAACTCGACCGGCGCCGGCGGCTGCTCTCCCCGGGCGACGACAGCTACGGCGTCAACGTGACGGCGCAGGCGATCCAGACGCTCAAGCTCGGCGGCGAGGCGCGGCTGGTGAACAACACCTTCCTCAACTACGTGGACCGCGACACCTTTTCGTCCTACTACTACGCCTCGGTGCACCACGACAACTACGGCCTGGAGAACCGTCTCCAGTACCAGAATACGCTCAACCTCGGCGGGGTGAAAAGCAGCGTGGCGGCGGGGTTTTCCGCGCGCTACCAGTCGGTCTGGGGCGCGGACGACTTCTATCACGAGCCGATCAACTCGTGGGACCTCACGCGGGATCCGGCGCTGAACCGCGTCCCGGCCGCCTCGTTCGGGGGCTTCAATGCCTCGGTGCTGGTCCCCGGGTTCGGACCGCGCGGCGCGCTGCCGGGGGTGTTTGTCTCGCCCGGCGCCAGCTACGGCTTCGATCCCGCCACGGGCAACATCTACAACGGCAACGGCAGCACCAACGATTCCACGCTCAAGCAGGTCGCGCCGTTCTACCAGCAGGACTTCATCCTCACCCCGGAGTTCAGCGTGCTGGCGGGCTTCCGGTACGACCTGCTCGACGTCCAGAACACGGATCCGGTGGCCCCCGCCGGCTTCACGCCGGCGAGCGACGGCATCAGCCTCGCGCTGCCCAGCTACAACGCGAGCGGCGTCTTCAAGGTCAGCGAGCGCTGGAGCGTCTATTACACGCACGCCTTCGCCTATTCGGCCGAGCCGGCGCTGGGCGGCGGTTATGCCTTCCTGGATACGAGCTACGGCGGCACCGCGCGCGAGTTCTACGACTTCCAGTTCGAGAAGAAGAACCGGCTGCACGAAGTCGGTCTCAAGGGCAGCGTGCTGGGCGGCAAACTCTTCCTCGGCGCGGCCGTCTACGACCAGCGCCAGAAGTGGAACACCCTCGACAAGAAGGAGCGCACGATCAAGAGCCGCGGCTTCGAGATCGAGGCCAACTACCAGCCGAACAAGCAGCTCTTCGCGACGGTGTCGTACAGCTACTTCGATTCGCGGCAGCGTTACGCCGGCTTCCTCGCCGACTCCATCATCTACGACAAGCGTCTCGGTTCGGCGGTGCCGTTCACGCCGGACTTCCCGACGATCGACGAGGAGTTCCAGCAGCCGGGCATGCCGAAGCACCTCATGAACTTCCTCGTGAGCTACCGGTTCACGCCCGCGTTCTCCGCCTCGATCGGCACGGTGATCACCGGCGAGATCGTCACGAGCCAGGTCGGCCGGGGCACCTCGGGCTTCGGCGCGCCGGTCACGCTCTCGGCCAACAAGATTCCGTGGCAGCAGACGACGGACGTGACGCTGTCCTACCGTTGGAAACAATGGGACGCCCGGCTCTCGCTGATGAACGTCACCGACGAGGAGAACTGGTCCGCGCCGAACCCCGGTTACGGCAACGGCTCGATCAATGCCGAGCTGCCGTTCCGCGGCGAAGTGACGATCGCCTTCCGGTTCTGAACCCGCCCTGCGGGTAGTTCGCCGGGCGACTCCGCCGATCCGGAACGATGGAGGTGGAGCCGCCTGTCCCCAGGCGGCTGACGTGCGAGGGACCGGTCCGCAGCAGCTTGAGGACATGCCGCTCCACCTTGCCGCGCGGCTGTGCTCAGGGGAAATTCGAACGCCAGCCGCAGGGCTCCGGTTCAGAGCACGAAGCGCAGCAGGTCGAGCAGCTTCGGCCAGACGTGGAAGAATTCGAGGAAGAACACCGCGGCGAGCGCGTAACCCAGCGCGGTGAGCCGGCGGCGCTCGCCGAGCGCGAGGGCCATCAGCGCGGCGGTGATGAGCCCGAGCCCGATGCCTTCGGCGATGCTGAAGGTGAGGGGAATGCCGATCACCGTGAGGAACGCCGGCACCGCGGTACGGAAATCGCCCATCTCGATCTCGACGATCGACTGCATCATGAACACGCCGACGATTACCAGCGCCGGCGCGGTGGCCGCCGCCGGCACGACGAGGATCAACGGCGTGAAGAAGAGCGCCACCAGCATCAGGCCCGCCGTCGCCAGGGCCGTCAGCCCGGTGCGCCCGCCCGCTTCGACGCCCGACGCCGACTCGATATAGCTCACCACGGTGGACGTGCCGAACAGCGCGCTGAGCAGCGTCGCCAGCGAGTCGGCCAGCAGCGCGCGCCCGGCCTTGGGCAGCGTGCCGTCCGGTCGCAGCAGGCCGGCTCGCTTGGTGACGCCGATCAGGGTCCCGATGTTGTCGAACATGTCGACCAGCAGGAGCGTGAGGATGAGCGGCAGCGCCATCAGCACCGCGTTCGACGTGGTGAGGAACTGGAACGTGAGCTTCAGGAAGATCGGGGCGGGCGACGCCGGCAGGGCCACCACGCTTTCCGGCAGCTCGGTCACCATCCTGCCGCCGCCGGCGCGCGTGAAGAGGCCGAGCAGGGTCACGGCCGCGATGCTCAGCACCATCGCGCCAGGCACCCGCCGCGCGACCAGCACGGCGGTGAGCACGATCCCGAACAGGCAGAGCGCGACGGGCCCGGAAGTGAAGTCGCCCGGGGCGACCAACGTGGCGGGATGGGCCACGATGACGCCGCCGTTCTTCAGCCCGATGAAGGCGATGAACACGCCGATGCCGCAGGTGACCGCGATCTTCAGCGCGTGGGGAATCGCCGCGATGATCTTCTCCCGCACGCCCGTGAGCGAAAGCACGAGGAAGATCACGCCGTTGACGAACACCATGCCCAGCGCCTCCGACCACGGCACGCCGCGCCCGATCACCATCGTGTAGGTGAAGAACGCGTTGATCCCCATGCCCGGCGCGAGCGCGAGCGGGAAGTTGGTCAGCAGCGCCATGATCGCCGTCGCCATCGCCGCCGTGAGCGCGGTGACCGTGACCAGCGCCCCCTTGTCCATGCCCGCCTGGGCCAGGATCATCGGGTTCACCGCGAGGATGTACGCCATGGCGGCGAAGGTGGTCAGCCCGGCCTGCAGTTCGCGGCCGACGGAAGTCTGGTACTGTTCGAGGTGAAAGAGGCGCTGCAGCATGGAAAGGCGGGAGGGGCGGACGTCCCTCCCGGTGCCGAGCGGAGGGGAGGGAGAAGGAAAGTTCAAGGGGAACGACGGGCGCGACGGGCGGGCGCGCTCAAGCACGGCTTGTGCCGCCCCATCGCCTGCGCCAGAAGCGACCGCGTGATCGTCGATGCCCACGTGCACCTTTATCCGGACGCGGTGAACGCCGACCCCGCCGCCTGGGCCCACGCGGCGGGAGAGCCGCATTGGGCTCATTTGAGCACGCGCCGCCGCCGCGACGGCCGGCCGGTGCAATCGTTTCCCGCGCTCGCGGATCTCCTGCGCGCCATGGACGCGGCGGGAGTCGATCGCGCGGTGCTGCTCGGCTGGTACTGGCAGCGGCCGGAAACGTGCGCGCAGCAGAACCGCTTCTACGCCGACTGCGTTCGCGCGCATCCGGACCGGCTGTCGGCCTTCGCCACGATTCATCCCGCGGCGGGCCCCGCAGCCACGATGGCCGAGGTCGACCGCGCCGCCGGCGAAGGGCTGTGCGGGCTGGGGGAGTTGTCACCCCACGCGCAGGGATTCGACATCGACGATCCCGTGCTCGCGGAAGTCCTCGCGCGCGCCGCCGGGCTCCGCTGGCCCGTCAACCTGCACGTCACCGATCCCGCGAGCCGGCCGTTTCCCGGGCGGATCGAGACGCGCCTCGCCGATTTCACGACGCTCGCACGCCGGTGGCCGGAGCTGCGCTTCGTGCTCGCGCACTGGGGCGGACTCCTGCCCGTGACCGATCCCGCCACCGTGGCGGACTGCCCCAACCTCTACTACGACACCGCCGCCTCGCCGCTGCTTTACGCTCCGGAAATCTGGCCGCGGCTCCTGGCCGCACTGCCGCCCGGGCGCGTGCTCTTCGGCTCGGATTTTCCCCTGCACTTGTACCCGCGGCTCGCGGCGGAGCCGGGTCTCGAGCGGCTGGTGGCGGAGGCGCGGGCGGGCGGAGCGGACGCCGCCGTGCTGGGCGGCAATGCCCGCGCGCTGCTGGGGCGATGACGGTTCAGCCCGCCCGCAGCAGCAGCCAGTTCACCACCGGGCTGGTTGGCGTGGGCACGACCACCTGCAAGCCGGTGGAGAGGCCTGCCCGCAACGGCACCGGCAGCGTCAGCACCGGCAGTCCGCCGATGCTGGCCGGTGCCGTCAGGGAGAGGATGCGCGTCCGATTCTCGAGGGTGAAGCCGTCCCGCTTGAACGGCGCCGCCGGCGATGCCGGCAGGACGAGAAAATCATGCGTGCGAAAGTACTCCGCCCACAGTTTTCGCAGCTCGTCCGTGTGCGCGGCCGCGGCGTCGACCTGTGCCGGCGTGATGCCGTGGGCGCGGATGAGACGCTGCCACACCCCGGGGCTGTACCGCTCCCGGTAACGCTCCGCCCACGGCGCGTGATACCGCCACGCTTCGAGCGCGACGACCGTGTTGTAGGTGTCGACGCTCCGGGCGAAGCCCTGCTGCAACGCGTCGCGGACCGGGGCGTCCGCGTCGCCGGTGAAGGCGCGCGCGGCCTGTCGGCAAACCAAGGCGACGTCGGGGTCGAGCCCCGGCAGCTCGAGGTAGCAGCCGCGCGGCTCGCGTTCCACGGCGCCCAGCCCGACGAGCGCACCCACCGCCGCGAGCATGTCGCCCGCATCGGCGGTGAACCAGCCGGCGGTGTCGTAGCTCGGCGCGAGCGGCACCGCGTCGCTGATCCAGGCGTCGCGCGGGCAGAGCCGGAAACCGTAGAGCCCGCAGAACGCGGCCGGCACCCGTACCGAGCCTCCCGTGTCGCTGCCCAGCGCGAGCGGCACGACTCCCGCCGCGACCGCGGCGGCCGAGCCGCTGCTGGAGCCGCCGGTGGTGCGTCCGGGAAAGTGGGGATGCTCGCAGTCCCCGTAGTGCGGATTCTCGCCGGTGATGCCGTACGCGAACTCGTGCAGGTGGGTCTTGCCGGCCACGACGGCGCCCGCCGCCTTGAGCGTGGCCACCAGCGCGCCATCGCGGCGCGGCATCGGCCGCACCTCCGGCAGGAACGTCGAGCCGGCCAGCGTCGGTTCACCCGCCACGTCGAACAGGTCCTTGACCAGGAACGGCACCCGCCCGAGGGGCTTCTCCGCCGAGGTGCAGGCCCACGCGGCGGCGAAGGCGGCCTCGTCGGTCAATTGAGCCAGGACCGCCCGCTGCTGCGAAGGGGAGAGCAACGTGCGGGCCCGCCGATGGAGTTCCAGGGCGGCGTCCACGGCGCCGAAAGCCTGCCAGGCACGAAACGTCATGGGGGAAAATACGGGCGGGAATTCGGACGGACGCAACCCCGCGCGGGATTGCAGCCCGCCGGGGAAAGTCTTGGCTCGGTGGTTTCCATGCTGCCGCGGGCCGTCCTCCTCCTTGTTCCTCTCCTGCTCGGCGTCGTGCAGGGTTGCCGCCGGCCGGAGACCGGCGCGGAAACGCCGGCGCCGGCGGGCTTGCGGCGGGTGGTGCTCCAGACGGACTGGTTTCCCCAGGCCGAGCATGGCGGCTATTACCAGGCACTGGCCCGGGGCTTTTATCGCGCAGCCGGGCTGGACGTCGAACTCTGGCCGGGCGGCCCCGGCGCGGGGATCAAGCTCAAGGTGGCGCGCGGCGACGCCGCTTTCGGGCTGCTGCGCAGCGATGACCTGATCCTCGCCGTGAGCCGCGACCTGCCGCTCGTGATGGTGGCGGCGACGATGCAGCACGACCCGCAGGCGCTGATGGTGCACGACGCCAGCCCGGTGAAGACCTTTCGCGACCTCGACGGCCGGGCGGTGATCGGAAACGTGGGCATGGCCTTCTATCCGTACCTGGAGTCCAAATACGGGATCCGGCTCGTGCGCCGCCAGAACACCTACGGCCTCGGGGAGTTCTTCGCCCAGCCCGACACCATCCAGCAGTGCCTCGTCACCAACGAGCCGTTCTTCGCCGCGCGGCAGGGCTTCAAGGTGCGCACGCCCGCGCCGGTCAGCCGCAACTTCCGCGGCATTGACCGCTTCATGAAGGTTGGCGAAGACGTACTGGGCGACCAGTACGCCGGGGCCAAGGTGGGCTTCCTGGTCAGCACCAACCCCGCCAACAACAG
>CALFZM010000389.1 GCA_937952235.1 uncultured Opitutia bacterium
CCCGGGGGAGGAGTTTTGATTCGTCGCGTCCGGTCGCGGACGTCATGGTCGCGGGCGCTTATCCACCCCATGTCCACGCTCCCTTCCCCGCGGTGGCTGGTTCTCCTGCTTGGCGCTGCGCTCGCCCTGGCGGGCGCGGAGCCGCCGGCGCGGACGCCGTTGGGGGCCAGCGTCCGGATGCTGCAGGGCCGGCCGACGATCCACCTCGACGACCAGCCCGTCGCGCCCGTCCTCTACGCGCTCACCGACGTGCCCGGCGGCCGCTGGTCGTGGGAGGAGCTGCCGGCGCACAACCTGCGGCAGTTCGCGCGGCAGGGCGTGCGGCTGTTCCAGGTCGACCTCTTCTTCGACCACTGCTGGCGGGAGGACGGCACGATGGACCTTGCGGTCGCGCGGCGGCAGATCGCCGGCGTGCTCGCGGCCCGGCCCGATGCGGCGGTGTTCATCCGCTTCCATGTCACGGCGCCCAAATGGTGGCGGCTGCGGCATCCGGAGGAGGGCGTGCGGTACGCCGACATCGAGGCGCGGGAGGAGAGCGTCGAGGGTTACCCGCGCATCATCGAGGAGGACAACACGCCGGTCCGGCGCGTGAGCATCGCGTCCGAGCGCTGGCGGCGCGAGGCGACAGACCAATTGCGCGCCTTCCTGCGCGGCCTGGCCGCGACGCCGGAAGGCGCGGCGCTGGCGGGCATCCACGTGGCCAACGGCGTCTATGGCGAGTGGCACAACTGGGGCTTTTTCCACCACGAGCCCGACGTGAGCGAGCCGATGAACCGGTTCTGGCGCGGCTGGCTCCGGGAGCGCTACGACACGGAGGCGGCACTGCGCACGGCATGGGGCGAGCCGGCGGCGGCGTTCGCGACCACGGTCGTGCCCGGACTGGCGGAGCGGGAGACGACTCGCGGTCTCTTCCGCGACCCGGCGCGCGAACGGCGCGTCGTCGATTACTACACGTGCGTGCACCAACTCGTGGCCGACACGATCCTCCACTTCGCCCGCGTCGCGAAGGAGTCCTGGCCGCGGCCGCTGATCGTCGGGACGTTCTACGGCTACTACTTCTCGACCTTCAACCGGCAGGCGGCGGGCGGGCATCTCGAGCTGCACCGCGTGCTCGGGTCGCCCCATGTCGATTACCTGTCGGGCCCGCAGGCCTACGAGCCGGAGGCGCTGAAGGCGGGCGATCCGTATCGTTCGCGCTCCCTCCTCACGTCGATCCGGCTGCACGGGAAACTCTGGCTCGACGAGATGGACGCCGAGCCGACGATCCCGCTGCCGCAGGCCGCCAACCACGATCAGGTGCTGCGCAACGGCGTCGCGACCCTCCGGCGCAACGTCCTCTTCAGCGCGACCAAGGGCATGGGCCTCTGGTATTACGACTTCGGCGTGTCGGGCTTCGACCTCGACAACTACCGGCACAACCAGCGCGGCAGCCGCGGCACCTGGGATCACGCGGTGCTGCTGCGGGAGGTGCGGGCGCTGCGGGAGCTGGTCGAGGCGCGGCTGGCGCAGCCGTATCGCAGCGAGGCCGACGTGCTGTTCGTGTACGACACGCACAGCTTCACCGGGACGGCGAGCCTGCGCCGCGAGGATCCGTTCAGCACCGTCATGATCGACCATCACACCCTGGCGGCGTTTCGCAGCGGGGTCGTCTTCGACCCGGTGCACCTGGCCGATCTCGGGCGCGTGGACCTCGCGCCTTATCGCGCGGTCGTGTTCGGCAACGTGTACCGGCTCTCGGAGGCGCAGCGGCGCGACCTTCGCGAGCGCGTGGCGGCGGACGGGCGCACCCTCGTGTGGTACTATGCCCCGGGATACAGCGACGGCACCTCGCTCGATCCCGCGCGGATTGGCGCGCTCACCGGCCTGAGCGTCGAGCCGTGCAGCGTGAGCGGTGCGCCTGCCGTGGAGTTCACGCCGCCGGGCGCGGAGGGCGTCCGCTACACGACGGGCAAGGCTACGGTGGCGCCGCTCTTTGCCGTCAACGATCCCGCGGCGGAGATCCTCGGCCGCTACGCGGGCACCGGGCGTGGGGCGATCGCGCGGCGGGCGTTCCCGACGCACACGGCCTGGTACGTCGCCGTGCCGCATACGACCGTGCAGCCGTTGCAGCACATCCTGATCGCGGCGGGGGCGCACCGCTACGTCGAGTCAGGCGCGTTCGCCTACGCCGGCGGCGGCCTGCTGGTCGTGCATACACACAAGCCGGAAGGAGGCGCGCAAGCGGTGCGGCTGCGCTCCGGCCGGACGGTCACCTTCGACCTGCCGCCCGGCTACCACACGCTCGTGCTCGATCCGGCGACGGGCGAGCCGCTGCGGCCGGTCGTGCCGGAGATTTTCACGCGCTGAAAAAAGGTGGAGCAGCCCGTCCCCAGGCTGCTGATCGGATCCGGAGCAATCCTTCGAGCCGAGCAGCGTGGGGACACGCTGCTCCACCTACCGGCCGTTTCCGATAAAACCCTTCGGCGGCGAGGCGGCGGGCGGGGGGAAGGGCAGGGTGTCGGGCGTGATCACGACCTCCGTCGTCAGTTTCAGCGGCATGGCAGCGCCGACGTCGAACGTGAGCTCCATGAAGCTGGCGGCCCAGCCTAGCTCCGGTTTCGGCAGCGGCGCGCGGGAGGTGTCGCCCGCCGGTTCGACTGGAGTCGAGGTCCAGGCCGGGCCGAGGCTCTCGAGCCGGAAATCGCGCGCCTTCGGGTTGTGCGCCTGCCAGAGCACGACCGCGCGGGGGCGGGTGCGGGCGGTGACGGCGAGCGCCGCGCCGTCGTGCTGCCAGGTGAACTCCGGCAGCGCCGTGCCGTGGAGCAGCGCGTGGTGCCAGGCCGTCAGCGTCTGGTAGGCATCGGTCTGCCGCAATCCATGATCGGTATTGGGAATGTAGCGGAGGAACTTCGGACCGGGGAGGTCGGCGAAGTAGAACCGCGACGAATCGGGCAGGAAAAACTGGTCGCCGGCGGCGTTGATCATGAGCTTGGGCAGCGTCAGCCGGTCGCGGTAGTAGTAGGGATCTTCGATCGCGTAGAGCGCGCGCGCCTCGGGCGTGTCGTGCCAGTCCATCACCCCGTGCCGCACGTAGTCGCCGACCGCCGGCGCGTAGAAGCCGTAGGCGCGGAAGTGATGCTTGATCGAGGCCTCGACGTTGAGGATGTCGATGACGAGCGGGGCGATGCCAACGACGCGACGGTCGACGGCGGCGACGCTCCAGGTCGTCCAGCCGCGCTTGGAGCCGCCGGCGACGATGAACGTCTCGACCGGCACGCGGCCGCCTTCGGGGCTGGCGAGGAAGGCGGTGGTGGCGTCCATGGCGCGGACCGCGGCCTTCGTCATCGGCAGCCGCGCCGGCCAGCGCTCGTCGCCGGTTTTCAGATACTGCACCCAGCTGTAGGCGATGAGGTCGTCCTCGCTGCGCGGCTTCCCGTCCTCATGGAAGGTGAGCGGCTGGTTCGGCACCATGCGGAGCTGGACGACGACCGACTGCGTGCGCCGCGCGATCTCGACCAGTTCGCGCGACGGCGCGGGCGGCTTGCCGGGGCGGTTGGAGCCGCCGTCGATGAAGAGCAGGGCGGTGCGGTGCCGCACCTCGGCGGGCTGGATGACGATCAGCCAGTGCCGCCACTCCGGCCGGTCCACCTCGCCAGGCTGCAGCCACCGCTGGGAAACGAGTTCGAGCACGTGGGCGGTGCCGGTGCCGTCGCTCAGCGCCGCGACCTTCGCCCAGCGGAAGGCGTCGTCCGGCTGCGCGACGTAGCGGTCGAGCGCCGTTTCGGTCCGCCCGCGCCGGGCGGTGTCGGCGACGAGCAGCGCGGGCAGGGCGAAAAGCAGGCAGGCGAGGCGCGGCAGGCTGGAGGGGAGGCGCATGGCGCGGGAGGATGGACGGCGAGCGGTCGCTTTCAAACGGGAACGTGTTCCCCGCCGCCGGCCGCTCCGACGGGCCGGCGCGCACAAATCGCTTCTCCCGCGACGCGGAGTCGGCTACTAGCGGGATCATGGCTTCACCCCGCTCCCTCGCCGCCGGCTTGCTGCTGACGGCCTGTTCGCTCGTCGCGGCTGCGTCGGCGCCCGTGACCTTCTCCAAGCAGAAGATCGACTCCTTCTTCTATGCCGAGGGCGGCGCCATCGCCGATTTCAATGGCGACAAGGTCGCGGACATCGTGGCCGGGCCGCGCATCTTCCTCGGGCCCGATTTCGCGAAGAGCGTTGTGTACCGTTCGCCCCACGCTTTCGACCGGCTCAGCTACTCGAACAACTTCCTCACCTTCCACGACGACTTCAACCGCGACGGCCGGCCCGACATCCTCGTGATCGGCTGGCCGGGCAAGGAGGCGATCTGGTTCGAGAATCCGGGCGCCGGGCGGCCCGGCGACTGGCGGCAGCACGTGGCCTATTTCAACGTCGACACCGAGTCGCCGGGTTTCGCCGATGTCGACGGCGACGGCCGGGCCGATCTGGTCGGCGGCAGCGGCGGGCGGCTCGGCTACATGACCCGCGATCCGCAGGACCCGCGGGCATCGTGGACGTTTCACGCGGTGACGCCGCCGGGGAAGTGGCAGCGTTACACTCACGGCATCGGCCTCGGCGACGTGAATGGCGACGGCCGCCCCGACCTGCTGGAGGCCAACGGCTGGTGGGAGCAGCCGGCGAAGCTTGTCGGCGACCCCGTCTGGACGTTTCACGCGCAGTCCTTCGGCCCGGGCGGCGCGCAGATGTACGTCTACGACGTGAACGGCGACGGTCGGAACGACGTCATCACGAGCCTCGCCGCGCACGGCTACGGCCTGAGCTGGTTCGAGCAGACGCGCGATGCCGCCGGCGCGATCGGCTGGAAGGAGCACCGGATCACCAGCGCGAAACCGGACGAGAAACTGCAGGGCGTGCAGTTTTCCCAGCTCCATGCGGTCATGCTGGCGGACATCGATGGCGATGGCCTGAAGGACATCGTCACCGGCAAGCGCCACTGGGCGCACGGCGACAAGGGCGACCCGGAGCCGAACGCGCCGGCGGTGCTGTACTGGTTCCGGCTCGCGCGCGGCCCGGACGGCGTGACGTTCACGCCGCACCTGATCGACGACGACTCGGGCGTCGGCTGCCAGTTTCCGGTCGCCGACCTGAATGGCGATGGCCACGCCGACCTCGCGATCGTGAACAAGAAAGGCGTCTTCGCCTTCATCCAGCGCCGGCCGTGAAGACCCTCCGACGCCTGATCCTGCAGGTCGGTCTCCTGCTCGCGCCGGCGGTCGTGGCCGCGCCGCCGAACATCCTGCTCATCCTCGCCGACGACCTCGGCTACTCGGACCTCGGCTGCTACGGCGGCGAGATCGCGACGCCGCGCCTCGACGAACTCGCCGCCGGCGGCGTGCGCTTCACGCAATTCTACAACACGTCGCGGTGCTGGCCGACGCGGGCGGCGGTGCTCACGGGTTACTACCCGCAGCAGGTGCGGCGCGATGTCGTGCCCGGCGTGACGAGCGGCGCGCGCGGCCTGCGGCCGGCCTGGGCGGCCCTGCTGCCGGCGCGGCTGCGTGCGGCGGGGTACCGTGCGTATCACTCCGGCAAGTGGCACGTGGACGGCAGGCCGCTCGCGACCGGCTTCGACCGCAGCTTCGAGCTCGGGGGCGGGCAGAACAACTTTTTCAAGGCCACGGGCATCACCGCGGAAGGCGTTCCCGTGCCGCAGACGCCCGGCTTCTATGTCACCACCGCCACGGCCGACCACGCGATCGCGTGCCTGCGCGAGCATGCGGAGCGGCATCGCGACCGGCCCTTCTTCCACTTCCTCGCGTTCACCGCGCCGCATTTCCCGTTGCATGCGCCGGCGGCGGACATCGCGCGGGTGGGACCGCGGTATCAGGTCGGCTGGGACGTGATTCGTCGAGAGCGCCACCGCCGCCAGCAAGCGCTCGGCCTGGCGGGTTTCCCCCTGGCGGAGATGGAGCGCGAACTCGGGCCGCCGTACGCATTTCCCGACGCCATGGCGAAGCTCGGACCGGCCGAGGTGAACCGTCCGCTGCCGTGGGCGGAGCTCAACGCGGCGCAGCGGGAGTTCCAGGCGGCGAAGATGGCGGTGCACGCGGCGATGATCGAAGTGATGGATCGCGAGATTGGACGGGTGCTCGCGCAGGTCCGCGCGATGGGCGCGTGGGAGGACACGCTCGTGCTCTTTCTTTCCGACAATGGGGCGAGCGCGGAGATCATGGTCCGCGGCGACGGACACGACCCGGCGGCGTCGCCCGGCTCGGCCGCCACGTACCTCAGCCTCGGCCCGGGGTGGTCGAGCGCGGCGAACACGCCGTTCCGCCGGCACAAGACCTGGGTGCACGAAGGCGGCATCGCGACGCCGTTGATCGCGCACTGGCCGCGCGGCATCGCGGCGCGCGGCGAGCTCCGGCGCGACCCGGGCCACGTGATCGATTTCGTGCCCACGATGCTGGAGATGGCCGGCCTGCCGGCGGTCGCGACGGCAGGCGCGCCCGCGTTGCCGGGCCGCAGCCTGCTCCCGGCGTTCCGGCGGGAGGGCGCCGTGACGCGCGACTTCCTGTACTTCGACCACGAGGGCAACCGCGCGCTGCGCGTCGGCGACTGGAAGCTGGTGGCGGCGAAGCGCGACGGTGACGCGTGGGAGCTCTACGACCTCGCGCGCGATCGCGGCGAGACCCGCAACCTCGCCGCCGCGCACCCCGAGCGCGTGCGCGACCTTGCGGCGCGCTGGCAGGCGGCCGCGGACGACTACGCGGCCACCGCGCGCAAGGACTGACCGCGGCGCGAAGCGTGGAGTGGCGCGGAGGTGGAGCAGCCTGAAGGTGGAGCGGCCTGTCCCCAGGCCGCTTTGCCTTCGAGCGAACATCCCCGAAGCAGCGTGGGGACACGCTGCTCCACCCGGAACGAATGCATCAGCGGAAGTGAGCGAATTGGGCGTTACCGACCTGCCGGGTTGACCCCGCGCGTCGGGCGCCCGAGAAACATCCCGGTTTTGTTGCACCCCCGGGTTTCTCCTCCCTCTTCCCGTATGCGCCGACTGCTCGCCTTCACCCTTCTCGGCCTCGCGGCCGTTTCCAGCTTTGCCGCCGAATGGCGGTTGGTCGATGTGCCCGGGGAGTGGGACGACGCCACGAAACGCGAGGTGGCGGCGGCGGGAGGCACCGCCTGGTACCGGACGTGGGTGAAGGTGCACGACAGCTTTTTCACGCGGCACGACCGCAACCTGTTCGAGGAATCCGTCGGCGTGAACCTGCGCGACCTCGAGGGTGCGCACGAGGTGTGGGTCAATGGCGTGAAACTAGGCACCGGCGGCGCCTTTCCCCCGTCGTATCGGAACGGGCGCAGCGCGATCCACCGGCACAAGGTGCCGGTCGGCACGCTGCGCAAGGGCGAGTGGAACGAGGTGGCGATCCGGGTGTATCGCCCGGCGGGCCCGGGAGCGGCGGGGTTCCTCGGCGACGCACCGTTCATCATGAATTATTTCATGGAGTGCATTTTCGCCGGCAAGTGGGAGTTCCGCGCCGGTGCGGAGTATGCGCCGGGCGGGGCGCGGGCGGAGAAGCCGGCGGCGACGGCGTTCGACGTGTTTCGCGAGTCCAACCGCGTGCTGGGCCGGGCGCAGCAGGTGCCGGGTCCGCGGCTCGAGCCGGCGGAATCCGCGGCGAAGATGACCACGGCCGAGGGCCTGAAGGTCGAACTGCTGCTGGCCGAGCCGCAGATCGCGCAGCCGTTCCACTTCAGCTTCGACGAGCGCGGCCGGTTGTGGGTCACCCACGCGCGGCAGTACCCGTACCCCGCGGGCCTCACGATGCTGAGCCGCGACAAGTTCTACCGCGCGCACTACGACAAGGTGCCGCCGCCTCCGCCGAATCACGATCGCGGCATGGACCTGGTCACGATCCACGAGTCGACGAAGGGTGACGGCGTCTACGACAAGCGCACGGTCTTCCTCGAGGGGCTCAACATGGCCAACGCCGCCGTGCGCGGCCGCGGTGGCGTGTGGGTGATGCACACGCCCTACCTGCTCTTCTATCCGGATCGCAATGGCGACGACGTGCCGGACGGCCCGCCCGAGGTGCGGCTCGCGGGCTTCGGGCTCGAGGACACGCATTCGATCGCCAACGGGCTCGTGTGGGGCCCCGACGGCTGGCTCTACGGCGGCCAGGGCAGCACGACGTCCAGCCGCGTGGTCCGGCCCGGGCTTGATCCGGCCAACGCCCCCGGCGTGCACTTCGAGGGCTGCATGGTGTGGCGTTACCATCCCGACACGCGCGCGTACGAGATCTTCGCCGAGGGCAGCGGCAATACCTTCGGCCTCGAGTTCGACGCCGAGGGCCGGCTCTACTCCGGGCACAACGGCGGGCAGACCCGCGGGTGGCACTACGTGCAGGGCGGGTTTTATCTCATGCAGGGCGTCGACCCGGGGAAGTTTGGTCCGCCGCGCAACCCGTACGCGTTCGGCGAACTGCCGATGATGGCGACCACGACGCCTGTCGTCCGCTTCTCGCACTTCGGGGCGTTCGCGGACGGCACCGCGATCCCGCCGCAGTATCGGGGCCGGCTCTTCGCCCTCGATCCGCTGCACAACGTCGTGATCATGTCCGAGCGCACCCCGCGCGGCGCCACGTTCTCCACCGCCGACGTCGGCCCGGCGCTGCGCAGCACGGACCCGGCGTTCCGCCCGGTCTACATCGCCAACGCCCCCGACGGCTCGCTCTACGTGAGCGACATGTACGACTTCTACGTCGCGCACGGCCAGCACTACCAGAACCAGATCGATATCAACTCGGGCCGGATGTACCGGCTGAGCGGCAGCGACACGCCGCGCGAGCGGGACCTCAACCTCGCGGCCAAGCCCACGGCCGAGCTCGTCGCCCTGCTCGCGCATCCCAACAAGTGGCACCGCAGCACGGCGGTCCGCCTGCTCGGCGAACGTCGCGATCCCGCCGCCGCGCCGGCGTTGAAACAACTGCTCGCCCGCGACGCGGGCCTGGGCGCGCTCAACGCGCTCTGGGCGCTGCACCAGTCGGCCGGGCTCGACGAGGCGACGGCGGTCGCCGCGCTGCAGCATGCGGCCGCTCCCGTCCGGATGTGGGCCGCGCGCCTGCTCGGCGACGAATGGGGGCTCAACCGCAACCTCGGCGCCGGCCAGCACGCGCGCGTCGCCGAGGGCGCCCAGGCCGGCAGCCTGCCCGCCCCGCTGTATGCCGCGCTGCGCGCGCAGGCGGCGAAGGAACGCGACCCGGAGGTGCTGTCGCAGTTCGCCTCCACCGCGCGCCGGCTCAACGCGCCGCAGGCGATGCCCCTCGCGGCGACCGTGCTCGGGCACGACGAGATCGTGGCCGATCCGTACGTGCCGCTGCTGGGCTGGTGGGTCTTCGAGGCTCACGTCCCCGCGGCGAACCGCGAGGTGCTGGCGCTGTTTGCCGATCCCGCAGTGTGGGACGAGCCGGCGGTGAAGGAACATATCCTGCCGCGGCTCGCCCGCCGCTACGCGGTCGAGGGCCGCCGCCAGGACCTGCTCGTCCTGGCCGAGCTCTTCAAGCGCGCACCCTCGCCGGCGCACGCGGCGCGGCTGATGGTCGGGTTGGAGGAGGCGTTCCGCGGCCGGCCGATGACCGGCCTGCCTGACGAGCTCGTCGCCGGCATCCAGGCCGCGGGCCAGGCGCCGCTGGCGTTCCGCCTGCGCCAGGGCGAGGCGGCGGCGATCGACGAGGCGGTGAAGCTGATCCAGGACGCGAAGGCGAAACCCGAGGACCGCCTGCGCTACGTGCGGGCCTTCGGGGAAATTCGTGCGCCGCGAGCGGTTCCTGCTCTCCTGGCGGTGGCCTCCGGCAACGCGAGCGAAGAACTGCGCAAGGCCGCGCTCGTGGCGCTCTCCGCCTACGACGACGAGACGCTGGGCGAGCGCGTGGTCGCGCTGCTGCCGAGCCTCAAGGGGCAGGCGCAGCAGGCTGCCTTTACCATGCTCGCGAGCCGGACCTCGTGGAGCCTGCGGCTGCTCGAGACCGTGCAGGCCGGACTCATCGGGGCGGCCGACGTGCCCGACGAGGTCGCCAACCGGCTGCGCCGCCATCGCGATGGGCCGCTGAGCGACCTGGCCAAGCGGGTGCTGCCGCGGGCCGTGCCCGCCGCCAGCGGGCCCGACCACCAGCGTCGCATCCAGGAAGTGGGCGCCATCCTGAAGCGCGGCGCCGGCGACCCCTACCAGGGCGAGGCGATCTACACCGCGCGCTGCGCCGCGTGCCACAAGCTGTTCTTCAAGGGCGGCAACGTCGGTCCGGACCTCACCACCTACCAGCGCGACGACCTCGGCACGATGCTCATCAGCATCATCAACCCGAACGTCGAGATCCGCGAGGGCTACCAGTACTTCACCGTCGAGACCACCGACGGCCGCACCCTTGGCGGGTTCATCGTCGACCGCGACAACCAGGTCACCGTCCTGCGCAGCCTGGGCGGCGAGAACATCACGCTCCGCGCGTCCGAGATCAAGGACCTGCAGCCGATGGGCCAGAGCCTCATGCCGCCGGGCCTGCTCGACGACCTCACCGAGCAGCAGTTGCGCGACTTCTTCGCCTACCTCCGCATCTCCCAACCGATCAGCCGATGAACCGACGCTCCTTCCTTGCCCAGACCTCCGTGGCCGCTGCGGCCGCCGCTCTGCCGCCGACCCTCGCCGCCCCCGCCACGGGAGGGTTGCGCCTCGGCCTCATCTCCGCGGCGACCTATGGCCGCGACGGCAACCCGCGCACGCTGGGGTCCAACCACGGCACGGCGTTCGCCACCACCTTCAACGGCTGGGACGAGGAGAAATCGAAGGCGTGGAAGGGCGTGTTCGTGCGCGCCAAGCGCCGGCTGGAGGGAGTCCGCGTCGTCACCGTGTGGGACCCCGACCAGGCCGCGGCGAAGCAGCTCGCCGATATCTGCTCCATCCCGCGGGTCGCCGCCACGCCCGAGGCGGCGTGCGAGGGCGTCGACGCGGTGCTGCTGATCGACGACGGCTCCGGCGAACAATGGAAATATGCCCTGCACCCGCTGAAGAAGGGCGTGCCGGTGTTCTGCGACAAGCCGCTGGCCATGACCGCGCGCGACGCACAGACGGTGGCGAAGGTCGCCCGGGAGACGAAGACGCGGTTCATGTCGGCGAGCAGCCTCCGCTTCGTGCCCGACATCGTGAAGCTGAAGCAGGAGCTGCCTGCGCTCGGCCAGGTGCACTTCGCCAGCGCGAGCTGCGGCAACGAGCTCGTTTACTACGGGATCCACGCGCTCTCGATGATCTACGGGGTGTTCGGCGGCGGCGCGATCAGCGCGCTGAACGTCGGCCGCCCGGGCCGCAACCTCGTGCGTTACCGCTTCAAAAACGACCTCGATGTCATGCTGACCGTCGCCGACCGCGAGTGGATGCGGGCCGGCTACATCATCACGCTGCAGGGCACCAAGGCCTGGCGTTCGCTGCAGCCGAACCTGGACAACCTTTACTCTTACCTGCTCGAACAGTTCATCGACCTGGTTCGGACCGGTCGCGAATCCGTGCCCGTGGAGGAGGAGGTCGAGCTGATCGCCGCGCTCGAGGCGGGCAAGCGCTCGCTGCAACTCGGCCGCGAGGTGACGATCGCGGAGGTGCTGAAAGCCTAGCCGGCGGCGCGTGCGATCTTTGAACCCATGAATGCCCCGCGCCTCCTTTCCGTGCTCGGTTTCGTGCTCGCCGGGCTCTTCGCGCTGCCGCCGGCGGCGCACGCGCTGCATGAAGGCAAAGTCCAGATCCTGCTGCTTGGCGACAGCACGACGGAGGGCAGCATCCCGCGCCGGATCGTGCCGCAGGGTCCGCATCTCGAGCAGGTGATCGAGCAGTTGCTGGCGGCCGAGGGCGACCTGCCGCCGTGCCGCGTGATCAACGTCGCGCTGAGTGGCGAGTTCATCCGCCGGCTGCTCGATACCGGACGCTACGACAAGGTCGCGGCGAAGCTGCCGGGGATCGACTACGTCTTCGTCCGTTACGGTCCCAATGACCTCAACCGCCGCGAGAACTTCGACCTCAACTACCCGAAGGATTATCGCGAGCTGATCGCGCGCCTCCGCCGGGATCACCCCGGGGCGGTCATCATTCCCTCGACCGCGATCCCGCTCAACGCCGACCTCGCCGTCGACGCGCCGAGGGCGAAGCGGATGAACGACCCGGTGTTCCAGATCGCCGCGGAGGAGAACCTGCCGCTCTTCCACCTGCATCCGCGTTACGCAGCCGAGCAGGCCAGGGGACCGAACATGCTCAACTACCGCCGCTACCCGCTGGCGAAGATCCCGGAGAAATTTCACGCGTTCGTGCAACCGTTCGTCCTGCCAGGCAAGGAACCGCAGGTGGTGGTGCTGGATAATCGCCTCGACGCCCACTTCGGGCAACTGCCGGGCTGGTACGACGATCGGCATCCCAACCTCGCCGGGTACCACGTCATCGGCGACGAGACGGTGAAGTTCCTCGCCCCGCTGATCCGCGCCAAGTTCGGCGCGGCGAAAGCGTCCGTCCGCTGATCCTGAAACCTCACTGGAGGGAACCACGAATCACACGAAACACACGCATCCCAAACCTGGCTCAGGCCGGATCGAGAGCGTTCTCGGTGTCGGCCGCTTTCGTGTGATTCGTGTACTTCGTGGTTCCCCCTGCTGCCGCCTCACTTCCTCATGATCCGCTCCCTTCGCCTGCTTGCGGCACTGCTGCTGCTTTCCTCCCCGGCGGCTTTCGCCGGTCTCGCCGAGCGCTATTTCGATGCGCAGCTCCAGGTGGTCCGTGCGCTCGAGACGAAGATCGACCTGTTCGCCGACGTCGCGGACGAGAGCGCGCGCCGGCTCGTCGGCGGTGGCAACCTCTACCTCTCCGGCGAGCCCGGCATGATCTCCGAGCTGCTGAGCCGCGCCGGCGGACTGGCGGGCGCGAAGGGGCTTCCGCTCGACAAACCGCTGCCGGCGCTCGGGCGCAACGACGTGGTCCTCGTCGCCGACTACGGCACGCCGGGCAAGCTCGGCGCCGCCCTCGAAAAAATAGGTCCGGAAGCGCTGGTGATCGTGTTCGTCTCCGCCGCCCACCCGCTGCAGCGCGTGGCCCCGGCGGCCAACGTCCGCCGCATCCCCGTCGACATCCCGCTCGACAGCCGGATGCTGCGCCCCGCTGCCGGCGATCCGCTCATGCCGCTCGCGCCGCCGGCGCTGGCCACGGCGCAGTGGACGTACGTCGCGGAGCTGCTCGGCGCCTGCCGCCGCCAGGGGAAGCAGCTCGCGATCTACCTGAGCATCTTTCTCGACGAAGGCCGGAAGCGTTTCGAGCGCACGCGCGGGCTGCTCTTCGAGCCCGACGTGAAGCCGCCGGCGGCGCCGCGGGGCGAGTTCGCCCGCACCTTCCTGGCGCAGGCGCGGATGTCGCTTGAAATGGTGCGGGCGCGCGAACTCGGCAGCCTGCGGCAGGCCGCGGCATGGGTGCGCGAAGCCCACGCCGCCGGCCGCCAGGTCGTGCGCAGTCTGACCGGCCACCTGCCGCCGATCGAGGCCGGCCACTATGGCGACGCGAAGCTGTTTGCGAAGACGCAGCAGCTCGCCGGGGAGAAAGGCGTGGCGTGGGTGAAGGAGACGGTGCGGAACGGCGATGTGATTCTCTTCGTGGCGTATCGCGACGACGATGCCGTGACGGCCGCGGCCAATGCCCTCGGAGCCCGGACGATCGCGCTCACCTCCGTCGCCGCCGGCCTGGACCAGTCGCGCAGCGCGCGCCACCTGCACATCAACCAGTACTGGCCCGTCAACGACGCCGTGCTGGAGCTGCCCGGCTACGACGTGAAAGCCTGCCCCCTCTCGTTGATCGTCACCTGGTCCTGCTACCAGGTCATCGTCGGCGAGGCGATCGCGCCGTCGCGGGCGGGGGACTAGAGCGCCTTGGTTAGGATCGTAGCCGCCCAGCCGGCACGATGCCGTTGCGGTGGAGCCGCCTGTCCCCCGGCGGCTGACGTACGATGGACCGCTCCCCAGCAGCGTGAGGACAAGCCGCGCCACCTTTCAGTGCGGCCGTTCTCATGGCTGGGTTGAAGGCCAACGGCATGAGCCTTAGCTATTCATTGGCTCCCGTTCCAGTCGGCGCGCTCGAGCCGCATCACGAGGCAGTCGTCCGCGCCGAAGCTCCGTCGCGCGATCGAACGGAATCCCAGGCGGGCATAAAACCGGTGGGCGCGGGTGTTGGCCGCCAGCGGATCGATCAACACGGCCGTCACCGCGGGCGGGGCGAAGCAGCGGGCGAGCGCGAGACGCATGATCCGCGTCCCGAGGCCGCGGCCCAGGTCGGCGGCTTCGCCGAGCCAGATGTCGATCGCGCGGAGGTTCGGCGCACAGTCGCCCCAGTAGTGCGTTTCCTCCGCGGCCGGGTCGATGATCTGGACGAAGCCCACCGGCCGCCCGCCCTCCTCCGCGATCAGTTGCTCGCGCCAGGCGGGCGTGTGCGGCAGCTCGACTTCCCAGTTCCAGTCGTCGTTGGGATCGGATTCCACCACGTGGGGCTGCTCGTCCCAGCGCCGGAGCAGCGGCGCATCGCGCAACGTGGCCGGTCGCAGCGTTACCGCCGGGAGCGAAGTGGGTTCCAGGGACATGCCCAAGGCTGGCGGAGTCGCTCCTGACTGCAACCGGCTGGCGTTGGTCCGGCGCCACAAGTTTCGATTGCCGCGCCGGCCGCGGACGATTTTGAGTCTGGACCTCCCCTGACCTCCGTGGCCCTTGCCGGCCCGGACAACACCCAGCCCCCAACTACCGATGACCCTGTTCGATCGCGCCCGGATTCGGGCGTTCGTTCACGCTGTGCTCCTGACGGGCACCCTTCTGGCTGCTCCCTTGGCGGCCCAGACCGCCCCGGCGCCTTCCACTCCGCGGCCGGCCGCCCCGGCGGCGGCGAATCCGGCCGACACCATCACGCTGACGCCTTTCGAGGTTTCCGCCGACCTCAGCGACACCTACGACGCGACCAACACCAACTCCGTCACCGGCACCAACACGCCGCTGAGCAAGACGCCGCTCGATGCCAAGGTCTTCAACCGCCAGATGCTCGACGACATGGGGGCGGTCGACATGACCGACATGCTCTGGAAGCTCGGCGGCCTTGGGCCGGCGGTGATCAACGCCTCCGAGGACGTGCGCGGCATGGTCGAGGGCGACCGGCAGGATCCGAAGTCGATGTCGATGCGCGGACTCCAGATCAACAATCCGCGGCGCGACGGCTTCCTGCGCTCCGACACCACGCTGCTCGACACCTTCGACATCGAGCGTGTCGAGGCGATCGGCGGCTCCAACTCGCTGCTCTTCGGTTCCGGCGACGCCGGCGGCGTCATCACCAGCAGTTCGAAGCGCGCCTATCTCAACCGCCGGCCGACCGCGACCCTCTCGGCCATGGGCGACTCGGAAGGTTCGCGCCGGTACACGGTCGATGCGCAGTGGGGATTCAAGTATTTCGGCCTGCGGGTGAACGGCGTCCGGGACGATACGAAGTACTTCCGGCCCGGCCTGGGCCGCACCGCCGAAGGCCTGCACCTGGCCGCCACCTTCCAGCCCTGGAAGCGGCTGCAGATTCGCGGCGAATACCGCGATTATTCCCGCGACACGATCTTCGCCCAGGCGGTGACCGTGCGCGCACCCCTCACCTGGCTGCTGCCCAACGGCGTGCGGGTGGACAACCAGACCTCGCGCTACCTGGTCGCGTTTCCCGAGGCGTCGCAGATCACCGGCGGCGCCTTTGACCTGACCAAGGTCGACTCCGCGATCGGGCCGTATCACCGCGATTTCTACTTCAACGAGATCAAGTCGGTCGTCGCCGAGGCCACGCTCGCGGAAGGCCTCGCCGTCCAGGTGCGCTATGGTCATGACGCCCGCGTCAACGACGCGCCCCGCGCCAGCTCGACCACCGTTTTCGCCCCGGGCGCCGCGGGCAACAACTACGTCGATCCTATCACCGGCCAGGTGGGCCAGCAGTGGGCGCTCAACACCTCGCTCGTCGCCACGCCCTTCTGGACCGGCGCGCGCGGCTACCGCGCGGCGATCGCGTATCAGAAGGACCTCGGCAAATGGTTCGGCAAGCACCAGGCCAGCGTCTTCCGCCAGGACATGGAGTCCTGGGTCAACCAGATGACCATGCGGTTCTACGAAGTCGATGGCTCCGGCGCCGTCATCCAGAATCTCGCGAACATCAACAACGCCGAGTCTGGCCGCACCGTGATGCCGACCGCGTGGACGCGCGCGTTTCCCGACCGGATCATCGGCGGGCAGGACTGGCGCATCGACACCGTGCGGCATCCCAACGGCCGCACCTACCGCTACGCGCCGCAGGTCTATTCCAACGCCGTGCCCGCCACGCCCGGCAACCCGATGGGGCTGTCCGGCGGCGTCAATGCCACCACCGGCAACCCCAGCAACACGTCCTATCTCATGGACGACACCGACGAGGTGAGCTGGGGAGCCAGTCTCTTTTCGGAATGGTGGCGCGGCAAGATCGACACCATGGCGGGCCTGCGCCGCGAGGAGGCCACCGGATTGCGCAAGGCGCTCGGGTTGAAGCGGGGTCCGATCTCCTACGACAGCATCAACCTCGGCGCCGTCGTCGACACCCCGATCAAGGACCTGCGCCTGTCGTACAACTACTCGTCGAACGGCAAGATCAACTTCGACACGACCCGCGACATCAACAACGAGCCGCTGCCGCCGGGCAAGGGCGTGAGCCGCGACATCGGGCTCAAGTTCGATCTCTTCGGCCGGCGGATTTCGGGCAACTTCAACTACTACAAGTCGGAGGCCCAGAATTTCACGGCGTCGATTCCCAACCGCAACGACGTCGATCCCGACGGCATCAACGGCCGCAACGGCGGCAGCGCATACGTCTTCAGCAAGACGTCCGACGGCTTCAACCTCACGCTGTCCGCGCGCCCCCTGCGCAACTGGGAAGTGCGCGCGAGCTTCGCGACGGCCAACGGCTCGGAGCGCAGCGACGTCACGCTGCCGCAGTTCTACAACGACCAGTTCCACACCACGACCGTCAACGGCCAGACGGTGGTCGGCATCCGCAGCAGCCCCACGGCCGCGGTCGCGCCGTTCCTGGTGCCGTCGAACCCGGCGGACCCGAACTCGGCGCCGATCCCGCTTTCCCTCGCGATGCTCCGCGATCAGAGCGAGACGAATCCCTACCGCGCGCAGCTCGACCTCGAGTCGGGCCAGATCCTCAACGCCCAGCAGCTCGGCCTGCTGACGCCGGGCGTCGGCACCGGCGCCACGGGCCTGCCGATCACCGACCACCAGCTCGGTTTCGTGTCGCCCTCCAACGGCAGCCTCATCGTGCGGCGGGCGGGCGAGAAGACCGTCGGCTACGCGCAGCGCGCCTACAGCCTCGTCAACACCTACCGGTTCCACGAGGGCCGGCTGCGCGGGCTCTCCGCGGGACTGATCACCAGCTACCAGCAGAATTATCGCGGCTACATGTACAACGATGCCGCCGACGGAAACCTGCGGAAGATGTATTACTTCCCCAACCGGATGCTGAACGACCTGTTCATGAGCTACAGCTTCCGGCCTTCCCGCCACGTGCGCGCGTCGGTGCAGCTCAACGTCGCCAACCTGCTCGATGCGAACCGCGTGCTCTATCTGATCCGCAGCACCGACGGCACGCTGCGCTACGCGCAGTGGTTCAACTCGCCGCGCAAGATCAGCCTCACGACGCGGCTCACGTATTGAGTTGCCGGGCGCGGCGCGGCCGCGCTTGCCTCCGCCGGCGGCGGCCGAAGCGTGGTTCGCTCCGGCCGCCCCCGCTTTTCCCATGACCTCCGTCCTGGCGCACTTTGCCCGCCGCCTGTCCGCCGTTCTTGCCGCCGCCTCGCTCGCCGGGGCCGCCGAGCCGGTTTCGTTCTCCGGTATCTACCCGCACCTCGCCGTGTTCAACCAGGAGCAGGAGTGCGGCACCGGTGCCGTGGTCCCGTGGGCCGACCGGCTGTGGGTGATCACCTACGCGCCGCACAAGCCGCGGGGGTCGTCGGACAAACTCTACGAGATCACGCCCGACCTGCGGCAGATCGTGCGGCCCGAGAGCATCGGCGGCACGCCGGCCAACCGCTTCATCCACCGCGAATCGCAGCAGCTCTTCATCGGCCCGTACGCGATCGACGCGCAGCGGAACGTGCGCGTGATCCCGTACGAGCGGATGTTCGGCCGGCCCACGGGCACGGCGCGGCACCTGCTCGATCCGGCCAACAAGGTGTACTACGCGTCGATGGAGGAGGGTTTCTACGAGGTCGACGTGCGCACGCTCGCGGTGACGGAGCTGTTTCGCGATGAGCAGGTGAAGGAGCCGTTTCGCCGCGCCCAGCTTCCGGGCTATCACGGCAAGGGCCTGTATTCGGGCCAGGGCGTGCTCGTGTATGCGAACAACGGCGAAAACTCCCCGCTGGCCCGGCAGCAGCCCGACCTCCCCAGCGGCGCGCTGGCCGAGTGGGACGGGCGCGCGGAGACGTGGACCGTCGTCCGCCGCAACCAGTTCACCGAGGTCACCGGTCCCGGCGGGCTCTCCGGCAACCCGCAGCCCGCGACCGACCCGATCTGGAGCGTCGGCTGGGACCATCGCTCGCTGCTCCTGATGGTGCGGCAGGCGGGCGCCTGGCACGCGTACCGGCTGCCGAAGGGCAGCCACTCGTACGACGGCGCGCACGGCTGGAACACCGAGTGGCCGCGCATCCGCGACATCGGCGAGGAGGACCTCCTCATGACGATGCACGGCACGTTCTGGCGTTTCCCGCGCGCCTTCGGCCCCGGCCGCTCCGCGGGGATAGCGCCGCGCTCGAACTACCTCAAGGTCGTCGGCGACTTCGCGCGCTGGGGCGACCGCGTCGTGCTGGGCTGCGACGACACCGCGTTGAGCGAATTCCTCAACAAGCGCCGGGCGAAGGGCAAACTCGCCGCGCCCGGCCAGTCGCAGTCCAACCTCTGGTTCCTCGACCCCGCGCAGCTCGACCGCCTGGGCCCCGCGCTCGGCCGCGGCGCGGTGTGGCTCGACGAGCCGGTCGCCCGCGACGTGGCGTCCGACCCGTATCTGTTTTCCGGCTACCGCGCGCGCACGCTGCACCTCGCGCACGACGCCGCCGTGCCGGTCGCCTTCACCCTCGAGGTCGACCGCGCGGGCGACGGTCGCTGGACCGCCCTGCGCACCGTGGAGGTGCCGGCCGGCGGCTACGCCTGGACCGCCTTCCCCGACGGCGAGCGGGGCGCGTGGGTCCGGGTGCGCGCGGCGCGCGACCTGGCGAAGGCGACGGCGTTCTTCGCCTACCGAGCGTCCGACGAGCGGGCGCCCGCGGCGACGGAGGCGCGCTTCGCTGGGCTGGCCCGCACCGGCGCGGCAGGCACGGCGGTCTCCGGCGGGCTGTTGCACGCCCGCGGCGCGGGACGCCGCACCCTGGGCCTGGCGGCCGGCGAGGCGTTCTACGAGCTGGGCCCCGACATGCAGCTCGAGCGCAGCGAGGAGCCGGGCGCGCTCGAGTGGATGCGGACCAACGTCGCGATCCCCGCCGACGCCCTTGCGGCGGACGCCGCCTCGCTCGTGTACACCGACGAGGCCGGCCGCCGGTTCCGACTGCCGCGGGGACGCGCCGACTTCGGGGCCACCGGCCCTCTGGGGACGGAACGTGCCGTGCGCGAAGTCTGCACCGAGCGCGACCTGCTGAACGCCGGCGGCACGTTCTTCGAGCTTCCCGCCGAGAACGCCGGCGGGATCGCCAAGGTGCGCCCGGTGGCGACGCACCTGCGGCGCATCCACGATTTCGCGACCTGGCGCGGACTGCTGGTCATGACCGGGATCGACCCCGCGGCGGCCGGCGCCAACCGGCACGTCATTCGCTCGACTGACGGTCGCGCGGCGGTGTGGGTGGGCGCCGTCGACGACCTGTGGGCGCTGGGCAAACCGGTGGGCGAGGGCGGGCCCTGGCACGACACCGCCGTGCGCGCGGGCGAGCCGTCGGACCCGTATCTGATGACCGGTTACGACCGGAAGAGCGTCCGGCTCTCCCATCGGGGTTCGGAAACCGTGACGGTGAGGATCGAGGTCGACGTGGCGGGCACCGGCACGTGGGTCGAATACCGCCGGCTCGCGGTGCCCCCGGGTCAGACCGTCGCGCACGCATTTCCGGCCGACTACCAGGCCTACTGGGTGCGCGTGTCGGCCGACCGGCCGGTGAGCGCGACGGCGCGGTTCGTGTACGAATGAAGTATGTCACGCTCTTGCCTCGGGGAAGCCTCGCATGGGAGGCTGCCCGCCGGCGCTCCCGTGCGCGCCGTCCCTTTTCCCCGTTACATACCTTATGAAACGCCTGTCGTTCGTCCTGGCGGCCCTGCTCACGGCCGCCGTCCCGGTTCTCGCCGCCGACCGCCTCCTGGTCGAGGCCGAGAGCTTCCAGTCGCCCGGCGGCTGGTCGCTCGACACCCAGTTCATCGACCTCATGGGCTCGCCCTACCTCCTCGCGCACGGTCTGGGCCGGCCGGTCTCCGACGCCACGACCACGGTGGAGTTTCCCGCCGTCGGCACCTATCGCGTGTGGGTGCGGACGAAGGACTGGGTGGCGCATTGGCAGGCGCCCGGCGCGCCCGGCAGGTTCCAGGTACTGGTGAACGGCCAGCCGCTCGCCGAGACCTTCGGCACGCGGGGCGCCGACTGGCTCTGGCACGACGGCGGAACCGTGAAGGTGGGCGATCGCAAGGCGGCGCTGGCGTTGCGCGACCTCACCGGCTTCGACGGGCGCTGCGACGCGCTGTATTTCACGTCCGACCTGAACGAGACGCCGCCGAACGACACCGCGCCGCTCTCCGCCTGGCGCAAGCAGACGCTGCGGCTGCCGGCCGCGCCCGAGGACATGGGCGAATTCGACCTCGTGGTGGTCGGCGGCGGCTACGGCGGCCTCGGCAGCGCGATCTCCGCCGCCCGCATGGGACTCAAGGTCGCGCTGATCCAGAACCGGCCCGTGCTCGGCGGCAACGGCAGCTCCGAAGTGCGCGTCTGGGCGATGGGCCTGATCCGCCGCGGCAAGTACCCCCATATCGGCGAGATGATCGAGGAGTTCGCCGACAAGGCGAAGAACTCGCCCGGCACGTATGAGGAATTCGGCGACGCGCAGAAGGAGGCGCACGTGCGCAAGGAGAAGAACATCTCACTCTTCCTCAACGAACACGTCTACGCCGCCGAGACGAAGGACGGCCGGATCGTGAGCGTCACGTCGCTCAACACCACGAACAGCCGGGAAAAGCGGTTCCGGGGGAAGCTCTTCTCCGACTGCACCGGCCACGGCAACCTGGCGCACCTCGCCGGCGCCAAGTACGAGATCGAGCTCAAGGACCTGCTCGGCATGAGCAACATGTGGGTCTGGAGCCAGGGCGACGCGCCCCAGGCGTTTCCCGACACCAGCGCCTGGGCGCTCGATCTGACGATGGACGACTTCCCCTATCCGCGCCTCGGCCGCGGCACTGGCCTGAACGCGGCGAAGTTCGGCAAGGGCGAATGGTTCTGGGAGAGCGGCTTCAACAAGCATCCGATCAACGACCTCGAGCGCATCCGCGACTGGAACTTCCGCGCGGTGTACGGAGCGTTTAACGCGATGAAGAATCGCGACGGCAAGACCGAGCATCCCAATGCGAAGCTCGACTGGGTCGCCTACATCGGCGGCACGCGCGAGTCGCGGCGGATTGTCGGCGACGTCATGCTCACGCACGAGGACATCATCACGAAGAAGGAATTCCCCGACGGCTGCGTGCCGAGCACCTGGAGCATCGACCTGCACTTCGCGAAGCAGGAGTACGCGAAGAAGTATCCCGACAATCCCTTCATCTCGATCGCCGAGCACGACCGGCGCATCGACCGGGAGTTCGGCTACCCGATCCCGTACCGCTGCCTCTATTCGGTGAACGTGACCAACATGTTCATGGCCGGCCGGAACATCAGCGTCACGGACCAGGCGCTCGGCACCGTGCGCGTCATGAAGACCATCGGCATGATGGGCGAGGTCGTGGGCAAGGCGGCGGCGATCGCGGTGAAGAACAACTGCTCCCCGCGCGACGTCTATACACTCTACTGGTCCGAGCTGGATCAGTTGCTCAAGCTGCCCGGCCGCGCGCGCCGGCTGCCGGACAACACCTTCGATGTGAGCGGAGCCCCGCCGCCGCCGGTGGACGATTCGGGCGGTCGCGGCGGCGGCGTCGCGCTCTCCAGCCTCAAGGGCGTGGTGGTCGACAACAAGTCCGCGAAGCTCACCGGCCGTTGGGCCAGTGGCGCCGGCCTGCCGCACCTCGGGCCCGACTACGTGTACGCCCGCGGCGCCGGCAACACGGCCGTGTTCGAACTCAACGTCCCCGTCACCGGCCGCTACGAGATCCGTTTCGCCACCTCGCCGCACGAGAACCGTGCCAGCAACACGGCGGTCACGGTGCGCAGCGCGGAAGGGGCGAAGGCGGTCGTCGTGAACCAGAAGCTGGATTCCCCGATCGATGGCATCTGGGTCTCGCTCGGCACTTACCGCTTCGTCGCCGGACAGCCGGCCGCCGTCGAAATCGACGCCACGAACGCCAACGGCAACGTCCACCTCGACGCCGTGCAGGCGCTGCCGGTGCCGTGAGGCGGATCCCGGAAGTTCCCACCGGAGGGAGCTGAGCACGTCGAGATGGGAAACGACCAAACACGCGAGATACACGAGAGGCCCGGCGGACTTTTCGTGTATTTCGTGTGATTCGTGGTTCAACCTCCTGCTCCTTCATGAAGCAGGTTGCGCTGCAGCTTTATCGCCTCGCGGTCGTCGCCGTCATCGCCTGGCTGCTCCGCGACCTCGCGCTGCGCCAGCGCACGCACGGCGATTCGCCGATCGCGGTCGAGGAACTGCGGAAGCTGCTGCCGGAGGCGTATTCCCTCCGGCCTGACAGTTCGGAGCGGGACGGACTCTTCGTCCACGATCGCCAGGGGCGTGAGCTGGGCTACGTCGTTCGCACCCAGCCCTACTGCCGCGACATCATCGGCTACTGCGGCGTGACCGACGCGCTCGTGGTGTTCGGGCCCGATTGGAAGATCGTCGGCGTGACCGTGCATGCCTCCGATGACACCAAGGAGCACGTCTACGACGTGGTGACCGACCGGCGTTTCCTCAAGAAATGGAATGGCCTCACCTGGGACACCGCGGCCGGGCTCGATCTGAAGAAGGCGGGGATCGAAGGCGTCTCGGGCGCGACGATGACGAGCATGGCGATCGCGCGCGGCGTGAAGGCGCGGCTGCAGTTGAGCCGGGGCGAGATCGTGACGCGTCCGCCCCTGCAGTGGGGCTGGCGGGACACCGGCCTGGTCGTGGTGCTCGCGCTCGCGGCGGCCATGACGTTTGGACCTGCCGGCTGGCGGCATCGCTGGCGCCGGCCGTTCCAGGTCGGACTCGTGGTCTATGTCGGGTTCATCAGCGGCGATCTCATCTCTCAGCAACTCCTCGCCGGCTGGTCGCGCGCGGGCATCCCGTGGTCGACCGCACCGGGCCTCGCCCTGCTCACCGCCGCGGCGCTGCTCGTGCCCTGGGCGGCCCGGAAACCGATCTACTGCCACCACCTCTGCCCGCACGGCGCGGCGCAGGAGCTGGTCGGGCGGCTGCGGCCGGCCCGGTGGCAGCTGACGCTGCCCGCCGGCGTGGGACGCGGGTTCGAGTTCCTGCCGGCGGCGCTGCTCCTCTTCGTGCTCGTGATCGCGCTGATGGCCGCGCCGTTCGATCTCGCGGGCATCGAGCCGTTCGACGCCTACCTCGTGCGCACCGCCGGCGTCGCCACGCTGGCGGTGGCGGGCGTCGGGCTGGTGGCGTCGTTCTTCATCCCCCAGGCCTATTGCCGCTACGGGTGCCCGACGGGAGCGCTGCTCAACTTCGTGCGCGCCCGCGGCGCCACGGACCGGTTCTCGCGGCGCGATGCGGTCGCGCTCGGCCTGGTGCTGGTCGCCGTCGCGATCAACGTCCGGTACCTGCCCCTGATCCACTGGGTGAAGGGCGTGCCGTGAGAGCATTGCCGCCCGGATCGCAATCTCGGACAGCGGCGTTCATCCGAACACCGGCGGCGGCGCTTTTGCTCCTGGCAGCGGCGGCGGGATGGGCGCGCGACGTGGAGCTGTCGGGGCGCACGATGGGCACGACCTGGCGGGTGACGTACGCAGCGGACGCGGCGCCGGGGGCCGCACCTGAGCCCGGCGACGTGCAAACCGAGGTGGGGGCGTTGCTCGAGCGTTTTGAACGCCTCTTCTCCACGTATCGTCCGGACTCGGAGCTGTCGCGCTTCAACCGGATGCGCGACACCGAGTGGTTTCCCGTGTCGCCGGAGCTGGCGCTGGCGGCCGGCGAGGCGCGCCGGGTCAGCCTGCTCACGGGCGGAGCCTTCGATGCGACCGTGCTGCCGCTGGTCGAGCGCTGGGGTTTCGGCGCCCAGGGGCGCAGCCCGGACCTGCCCGACGCCGCGGAGGTGGCGGCGCTGCGGCGCCGGGTCGACTGGCGCCGGCTGGAGGTGCGGGAGAGTCCGCCGGCACTGCGCAAGGCGCGAGGCGATCTGGCGGTGGACTTCAACTCGCTGGCCAAGGGGCAGGCCGCGGACGCCGTGAGCGCGCTGCTCGCGGGACTCGGCGCGCCGCGGCACCTCGTGCAGGTCGGCGGCGACGTCCGCAGCGCGGGCGCCGGTTGGTCCGTCGCGGTCGAGCGTCCGCTCGAGGGGCGCACCGAGATCGAGGCCGTCGTCGCGCTGTCGGGCGACGCGCTTTCGACTTCCGGCGATTACCGCAACGCGTATCGGGTCGGTTCGCGCCGCTATGGCCACATCATCGATCCGCGCACCGGGGTGCCCGTGCAGCACGCGCTGGCCGCGGTCAGCGTGATCCGCGCGAGCTGCGCACGGTCGAGCGCGCTGGCCACGGCGCTCTTCGTGCTGGGTCCCGACGACGGCTGGCGGCTGGCCCAACGCGAGGAGATCGCCGCGCTGTTCCTCGTGCGGCGGGGCGAGGGTTTCGAGCGCCGGGCGACGCCGGCCTTCGCGCGCCGGATCCGGGAGCGGTGAACCCGCGGCCGCCGCGCCGCGCTCGCTCAGCTGCGGACGGTGCCCTCGACGGTCAGCCGCCTGGGGACAGGCGGCTCCACCTCCACTGCATGTGGCTCAGAACGGCCGGCCGTCCGCCCGCGTGCCGCAGAGGCTGACCTCGAGGCCCAGTTCGGCGGCGAGCGCGGCCTTGGTGTACATCGCGAGGTCGGCTTCCTTCGCGGAGTGCGCGTAGGCGACGTGGATGTGGTTGGCCTGGTGGCGCGCCATCATCTGGTCGCGAGTCACGCCGTAGGTCACCGCGTGCATGATCGGCCACTGGACCGTCGTTTCCCGCCAGCGGCGTTCCGTCTCCTCGGCAGGCAGGGAGATCACCTTGGCGCGGCCGAGGTCCATCTTGAGCCGGCCTTCGGCCACGAACACGCGGCTCCAGACGATTTCCCCCGGCTTCGCGACGCCGCGCACCGTGCCGCCGCCCAGCCGGAAATACATCGGCGGCTGGCGCAGGGAGTCGGTGCCCTTGTATCCTCCGAGGTGATGCGCGGGTGGGGCGCTGCCGGAGATGAGGAAGACCCAGACGTACTCGTCGGTCGTCCCGCTGCGGTCGCGATCGCCCCAGCGCAGGTCGTGCAGGGTGTTCTCGACCGGCTGGCCGAGCGCGCGGTGCACGCGGTGCGTGAAGAGGCCGTCGAGGCCCGCGCATTCGTCGACCTCGTTGAAATGCGTCAGCGGCTCGCCGGGCCGGATGACCTTGCCCGCGGCGTTCTTCACCGGCGGCCGGTCGCTGTTGTTGAGGATGCCTTCGACCAGGTCGCTGGCGGGCAGGAGATCCTTGAGGCCCTGCTGATACTGGATGCCGATCGTCTCGCAGCCGAACTCGTCCGCGATGCGCAGCGCCGCGACGTACGTCTTGCACTGCCACAGCACCTGGCGCTCGGTGAGTTCCGTCGCCTCGTCGGTGCCGAGGTGGAACTTCATGCCTTTCCGGCGCAGCCAGTCGTAGACCGCGCGCGCCTCGGCGTCGTCGACCGCGGTGGCGGCCGCGTAGAGCGCCGACTGCGAGAGCCGTTCCTTGAAGACGCCGGTGGGAAACAGCAGCTCGTCGGGGATGATGGCGTTGTACATGCCCATGCAGCCTTCGTCGAAGACGCCCATGATCGACTTCCGCCGCCGGAGGTCGGCCGCGATCTTCCGGGCGACGCTGCGGGCCTTGGGCGGCAGCGTCGCGCGCGCGAGCGGTTTCACGTGCGTGGTGCGATGGCGGACGGAGCCGGTCGTGAGCCACGACTCCAGCCCCTTGAGGAAATAATCGTCGGTGAAGTCCTCGCTCCAGAGCGTCGAATAATTCACGCCGGCCTTCGTGAGCGAGCCGTTGAGGTTGAGCATGCCGACGAGCCCGGGCCAGGTGCCGCTCCAGTTGGCGACCGTGAGGATCGGCCCGCGGTGCGAGATGAGGCCGGCGAGCACGTGGTGCGAATATTGCCACACCGCCTCGGCCACGATCAGCGGCGCCTCCGGATCCAGCCCCGCGAATACCTCCATGCCCTCCTTCTGCGAGCCGATGAAGCCGTGCTTGAGCGCCGGCTTGTAGGGATGGGCCCGTTTGATGCGGGCTCCGAGCCGCGCCACGGCCGCGCCGAGCGCCTGCTCCATGGCATGCTGCGCGGGCCAGCAGGTCTCGTTGGCGGATTGACGGAGATCGCCACTGGCGACGAGGAGGACGGTTTTGGGTTTGGCCATTTCGGTGGGACGGAAGGTTGCCTGATCGAAACAGCCGGTGGAACGGGGCGTCAAGCGGGCGGCGGGGGGCTTCTCCGGCCACCGCAGCCTTGCGGGTCCGCGGCGGCGCCGCTCTTCTCCGCCCGTGACTTCCTTCCCGGCGATCGCGGCGTGCGAGGTGCAGCCGCTCGACATTCCCCTCTTCGAGCCGTTCGGCATCTCCGGCGGCGCGGCGGCCGTGGCCGCCAACGTGCTCGTGACGCTCACGCTGGCCGACGGCACCCGCGGCCATGGCGAGGCCGCGCCGCTGCCGCCCTACAACGGCGAGACGCAGGCCGACGCCCTGCGCGTGCTGCGCGCCGCGCAGGCTTGGCTGCCCGGGCGCGCGGCCACGCTCGACACCTGGCGGACGCTGGCCGCGGAGTTTCGCGCGCGGGGCGGGGCGGGCTGCGGCTCGGCGCAGTGCGCGTTCGAGATGGCGCTGCTCGACGCGCTCACGCGCCACGCCGGGCTGCCGCTCGTGGCGTTCTGCGGCGGGCGCGGCACGGAGCTAGAGACCGACATGACGGTCACGACCGGCACCGCGGCGGAGGCGGCCGCGGCGGCACGCGCGATCCGCGCGCGCGGCATCCGGATGATCAAGGTGAAGGTCGGCGGCAAGGCCGGCCCGGCGCACGACCTCGAGCGAATCGCCGCGATCCACGCCGTCGCGCCCGAATCCCCGCTGATCCTCGATGGCAACGCGGGCGTCTCCCGCGCGGCCGCCGCCGAGCTCGTGCGCGGGCTGCAGGCGCGGGGCATCGTGCCGGCGCTGCTCGAGCAGTGGCTCGCGAAGGACGATCTCGACGGCGCCCGCGCGCTCATCGCGGAGACTGGCTGGCTCGTCGCGGCGGACGAGACGGTCACGACCGCGGACGACGCCCGGCGCGTGGTCGCCGCGCGCTCCGCGCAGGTGATCAACATCAAGCTCATGAAGGCGGGCCTGGCGGAAGCCTTCGAGATCGCGGCGGTCGCGCGGGAGGCCGGGCTCGACCTGATGATCGGCGGCAACCTCGAGTCGATCCTCGCGATGACCGTCTCCGCCTGCTTCGCGGCGGGGCAGGGCGGTTTCCGTTTCGCCGATCTGGATACGCCGCTTTTCCTCGCGGAGAATCCGTTCGACGGCGGCTACCGGCTCGATGGCGGACGCATTTCCGTGGCACACATCGCGGCCGGCCACGGCGTGACGCCGGTTCGCCCGAGGTGATTCGAAGCACCGCGAAACGCCCGCGCCACCCGCGGCACGACCAGGGATTCGCGCGTTTCATGGGCTTCGTGCTTGCCGGGTTGCTGGCTTGATCCGGTTCGTGGTGCCGGCTTCGCTCCCTGATCATGGCATCCAGAACCGCACTCGTCACCGGCGCGTCGCGCGGCATCGGCCGCGGCATCGCCATTGAACTCGGCCGCGCCGGTTATCGCGTCGCGATCAACTACGCCGGCAACGCCGAGGCCGCGGCCGAGGCGCTAGCGCTCGTGCAGGCGACGGGAAGCGACGGTTTTGTCGTGCAGGGCGACGTGGCGGTGGCGGCGGATCGTGCTCGGCTCGTGGCCGAGACGGTGGCGCGTTTCGGCCGGATCGATCTGCTCGTGAACAACGCCGGCGTCGCACCGAAGGTCCGCGCCGACCTGCTCGACGCCGGTGAGGAGAGCTTCGACCGGCTCTTCGCCATCAACCTGAAAGGGCCGTACTTTCTCTCGCAGCTCGCGGCGAAACAGATGCTGGCGCAGGCCCCCGACGCCGAGGGCTTCCGCGGCCGGATCGTCAACATCACCTCGATCTCGGTCTACGCCGCTTCGATCAACCGCGGGGATTACTGCATGGTGAAGGCTGGGCTCGCGATGATGACCAAGCTGTTCGCCGACCGCCTGGCTTCCGACGGCATCAACGTCTACGAGATCCGCCCCGGCGTGATCGCGACCGACATGACCGGCGGCGTGAAGGAAAAGTACGACAAGCTCATCCTGCACGACGAGCGGGGCATCACGCCGATCCGCCGCTGGGGAGTGCCCGACGACATCGGCCGGGCCGTGCGCGCGATCGCCGAGGACCGGTTTCCCTTTTCCACCGGGGCCGTGTTCGACGTCGACGGCGGTTTCCACCTGCACCGCCTGTAACGCCGTCCGCGCGGTCAGACCGGGAATACCGGTTGTACCGGGAGCGCGGCCGTCCCCGGCCGCATCGTGCCGCGCGACACACTCCGCCGCGGCCACCCGCCTCGAAGCCGAAACGAGGCCGTCAAGCCGCTGCTGAGGTTCCGTCAAACGCCAGCCGCTGGGCGAAAAGCGGTTCCACCCAGACGGCGCGTTCCTCAGCTGAAAACGGACTGTCAACTCGCAGCCGGTTCGCAATAGCTCCGCGCCCCCGCCTCGCTCCGGCCCGCGCGGTCGGGCCCGGGCCCGCCGGCTGCGCGTCATCCTGGGCCCGGCTGCAAACCCTGACGCCCATGCTTCCCTTCCCCGTGTCCCTGGTCGCCCTTCGCGGGCGACTGCTCTCGCTGGCTGCCTGCGGGCTGGCTGCCGTGACGGGCCTTTCCGCCCAGACCGCCCCGACCGGCGCGGTCTCCGGCCGTATCCTGAACCAGGGTACGGGCGAGTACCTGCGCAACGCCGTGGTCACCGTCGTCGGCACGCCGCTCGGCACCACGGCCGAGGCGGGTGGCGCGTACACGGTCACCGGTGTGCCGGCCGGCGTGCAGCGCGTGCGGTTCACCTTCGAGGGGCTCGATGCGAAGGAGGAGACCGTGACCGTCCTGGCCGGCCAGACGGCGACGCTCGACGTCGCGCTCTCGAGCGCGGTCTACGGCGACGTGATCAAGCTCTCGCAATTCGTCGTGGCCTCCGAGCGCGAGGGCAACGCCAAGGCGATCATGGAGCAGAAGGCCTCGATCGAGTCGAAACGCGTGCTGGCGACGGACACCTTCGGCTCGATCTCGGAGGGCAACGTCGGCGAGTTCCTGAAATATCTGCCGGGCGTCATGATCGACTACGTGGAGGCCGACGCGCGCTCGGTCAGTCTCGGCGGCCTCGATCCCAAGTATACCTCGGTGACGCTCGATGGCTCGCCGATCGCGAGCTCCGGCATGGCGGCGGCCAGCGGCACCGGCGCCAACCGCGCGTTCGAGTTCGAGCAGATGTCGATCAACAGCATCGAGACGGTTGAGCTCAGCCGCACGCCCCAGCCGGAGAATCCCGGCAGCGCGCTCGCGGGCGTCGTGAACCTGCGCAGCAAGGGCGCGTTCGACCGGGCCGGCCGGCTGATCGGCGTGCGCGCGGGCTTCGCGTTCAACTCCATGAGCGGGCAGTTCTGGAAGAAGCAGCCTGGCTGGGACGACGAGGACCACCACCGGCTGCAGCCCAACTGGGGCATCGACTACTCCGACGTGTTCCTCGACCGGCGGCTCGGCGTGCGCGCCGGGTACAACTACTCCTACACGTTCGCGGAGCAGAAGGCGCAGGTCGCCAATTACGCCTTCGACACCAATCTCACGAACAACGACAGCGAGGTGCCGCGCGTGACGAGCTTCAGCTTCCGCGACTCGCCGAAGCCCACGATCCGCTACAACGGCAACGTGCGCGTCGACTACAAGTTCTCCGACCACTTCTGGGTGTCCGCCCGCGCCGAATACAACCGCTACCACGCGAAGTTCTTCAGCCGCGACCTGAACTTCAACTTCAGCACCACGGTCAATGCCCCGGGGAGCGCGGTGCAGACGCCGGGCGTCGAGTATTCGCTCAGCAGCCAGACCGCCAGCGTCGGCACCGTGCAGGTCAACCAGGGCGGCGGCGCGACCAACAAGTACGGCTCGACCGCCAATTTCGGCCTCGCGAGCTACTACAAGCGGGGTGACTTCCGCGCCGACGTCGGCGCGAGCATGTCGCGTTCGATGACCTGGTACAAGGACCAGCTCTTCGGCTTCTTCTGGTCGATCGAGCCCGCCGCGCTCGGAAACCTCGGCCTGCGCTTCAACCGCAACGGTCCCGCCGATCCGGCGCTGTTCATCACGCAGACCTCCGGGCCGGACTACCGCAATCTCGCCAACCACCCGAATGGCTTTGGCGCGCGCATGAACGACCGCCAGGGCGAGGACCAGCGGTATCAATTCAAGGCGGACATGCAGTACAACCTCACCCGGCAGCGCGTGCCCGTGCTGCTGAAGTGGGGCTTGCACGTCAGCGAGTGGGTCAACAACGCCGACCGCCCGGTCGCCAACTACGCGGTCGCGTTCCGCGGCGTCGATGGCGTCGCCGCCTCCGCCGACGAGGCGCTCGCCGCCTTCGCGGAGCGCTCGTACCGGATGAACTTCGACTTCGGCGGCAACGTCGACGGCATGGCCAACGTCGACCGCTGGAAGGCTTACCAGATCTACCAGGCCAATCCCAACGCCTGGACGCCGCCGAGCGAGGCGCAGATCGTCGGCTTCAAGCTGCAGAACGCGCGCGACGCGCAGGAGCAGATCGACGCGCTGTACAACCAGACCGTGTTCAAGTTCGGCCGCAACCTCACGATCGCGCCCGGTATCCGTTATGAACGCACGCGCGGCCGCGCCGCCGGCCCGGCCGACCTTGGCCAGCGCGAGACGGACCGGCGGATCTTCGGCACGTCGAATCCCACGGGCCTGTTCCCGACCGACGTGATCAACACGACCCGCCAGTCCGCCGGCTACCTCGTGACCCGCTACGGCGGCGACCGCCGGTTCGCGCGGCAGGATTACGACACCTGGCTGCGCTACCTGCACACGACCTACCGCTTCGGCGAGAACCTCGTGCTCAAGGGCTCGTGGAACCAGGCCATCTCGCGGCCCGACATGAACCGTCTCATCGGCGGCCTCGTCGTCACCAACGACGACCCGGCCAACCCGCTGCCGAACCGCGCCAATGCCGGCAACGCCGACCTCGTGCCCGAGCTTTCCAACACGACCAACCTCACGCTCGAGTATTATACTCGCGGAATCGGCCAGATCGCCGTCTCCGCCTACCGGCGCGATTTCCGCAACATGATCCGCTCGATCACGTATCTCGTTCCGGCCGGTGGCTCCTGGAACGGCGAACCGCTGCCGTCCACCGTCTCGCCGGAAGACTGGGAGATCAACACGGTCGACAACGTGGCGAAGTCGCACATGAGCTCGATCGAGTTCTCCTTCACCCGCGACCTGAGCTTCCTGCCCGGGCCGCTCAGCCGGCTGCGCGTGAATGCGAACTACACGCGGATCCGTTACGACGTCTACGAGAACTACAACCGGCCGACCAACCTGGCCAACCTGAGCTGGTTCTTTCCCTACCGCGCGTTCCGCCTCCAGTGGAACACCAACTGGCGCCCGGGCTACCGCACCGAGGTCGTGACCGGCACCAACGGCTGGCCGAACCACGTCCGCGAAAGCCTCACGCACACCCTGGACTTCTCCTGGAATTTCCGGCGCAACATGGATTTCTTCCTGAACGCGCGGAACGTGTTCAACCAGGATGGCGGGACCTACCGCCTGCGCTCCGACCTGCGCACGCGCTGGGTCGAGACGGGTGCGATCTGGGCCACCGGCGTGCGCGCGACGTTCTGAGTCGGCCTCGCGCAGCAACACGGGGTCAGTTACCTGTTACAGCCGCTGTAACAGGTAACGGCCTGACCGCGTCGCGAACCCCCAGCAGCGTTTTTTATCGCGACGCGCGGGCGCTCCCGCAGCGTCGCGGCGTGCTGCTCACCTGCCAGGCCGGGTTCGAATCACTGCTCACGCGCGAGCTGAAGGAGCTGCACGGGCTCGCGCCGGTGGAGCAGGGGCCGGGCTGGGTGAGGCTGGCGGACGGGCCCGTCCGCCCCGACCTCGCCTTCGCCCATCTGTCCCTGCTCGCCCCGGCCGAGGTGTGCGGCGATTCCGTCAACGCCCTGGCGGCCCGGCTGGAGGAGTTCTTCCTCGCGAGCCTGCGGGACGAGCGGATCACCTCACCCTGGCCGGCCGTCTGGCTGGGGCCGGCCGAACTCGTCGGCCTCGGCCGGCGCATGGGGGCCGTGGAGACCGCGTTCGGCGAGCGGCTGCGGAAGAAGCTGTCGCGTGTCGCCAAACTCGCCGTGTCGGACGTGCCGCGCGGCGTCGGCGCGGCACCGATGCGGGGGCTGTTCGTGTTCTTCGTCGATTTCGGCCGCGCGTTCGTGGCGCGCGAGGCGGTCGTGCACGGTCCGCGGCGGATGGCCGACGATCCGCTCGCGCCGTCGCGTTCCTACCTGAAGGTGGAGGAAGCGTACGGCGTGCTCGGGCGCGAGCCGGAGGCGGGTGAGACAGTCTGCGACCTCGGCGCGGCGCCGGGCGGCTGGAGCTACAGCGCGGCGCGGCGCGGCGCGCGCGTGGTGGCGGTGGACAACGGGCCGTTGAAGGGTGGCGCGCTCGGGCATCCGCAGATCGAGCACCGGCGCGAGGACGCCTTTCGCTTCCGCCCGGAGGAGGGCGCGACGTTCGACTGGCTCTTCTGCGATCTGGTGGAGGAGCCACACCACGTGCTGCAGCACCTCGTCGCGCCCTGGCTGGCGCACGGCTGGTGCCGGCGATTCGTGATCAACCTGAAGTTCGGCCGCGTGGATCCCATCGGCCTGCTGCGCGAACTGCGCTCCGCCGCCTCGCCGCTCGCGCTCCACGCGCCGGCGACGCGCATCCGGCACCTGTACCACGACCGCGAGGAGTTCACCCTGGTAGGGGAGGTCGCACGATGAAAACCGATGAACTCAAGCTCTGCGGGATGGCCGCGGTGCGGGCACGTTTCGCGCGGGACGCGGGTTCGATCCGGCGGCTGTATTTCGACCATGCGACGGGCCGGAAGATCGGCATGATGTGCAAGGCCCTCGCCGCGGCGAAGAAGGTGTACCGGTGCGTCGAGCCGCCGGAGCTCGAGAAGATCGCGGGCACGGTGCACCACGGTGGCATCGTGGCAGTCGTGGCGCCCCCGCTCCTGCGGGCGCCGCTGCCGGCGGACGTCAGGGCGTGGGCGGCACGGCGCGTGCCGTTGCTGCTGCTCGACCGGATCGGCAACGCGCACAACCTGGGCGCGATCGCACGGACCGCGGGGTTCCTCGGCGTGCGCCACCTGGTGCTGCCGCACGATCCGGCGGCGGCGCTGCCCGGCGAGGCGGCGTTCCGGGTGGCGGAGGGCGGGCTCGAGGCGGTGGAGGTTTTCCGCGTGCCGGCGATCGCCGGGTTTGCGCGCGACCTCGCGGCGGCGGGCTACGAGGTGATCGGTGCCGCGACGCGCGGGGGGCGACCGGAATTCGCCGGGCGCCGGAGCACCGACGCGAAACCCGTCGCGCTTGTGCTCGGCAACGAGGAACACGGACTCGCCCCGGAGGTTGCCGCCGCGTGCACGCGGCTGGTCACGATTCCCGGCTCCGGCGCGGTCGAGTCGCTCAATGTCTCCGTGGCCGCGGCGATCCTCCTGTGGGAGCTGTTCGCGCGGACCGCGCCGGGAGGTGAGGCGAGACGGCAGGGGCGGCCGCCCGCGTGATTTGACGGCCGGGGGAAAAGGGCGCAAAACGTCCCGGTCTCCCCGTGCGCCCCCACGACTTCGTCCCCCGTCTGGTGTTCTCCCTTGCGGCCGTCCTGGCCGCCTGCGCCGGGGTGGCGTCCGCGGCCCCGGTGCCGTCCGCCGCGGCGGCCTTCATCGAGCAGCACTGCGCGAACTGCCACGACGACGTGGAGAAGAAGGGCGGGCTCGACCTCACCGCGCTGTCGCTCCAACTGCAGGACCGGAAGAACTTCGCGACGTGGGTCAAGGTGCACGACCGCGTCGTGGCCGGCGAGATGCCGCCGCGGGACAAACCCCGGCCCGCGGCGGGGGCGGTCGACGCGTTCGTGCACGCGCTGACCGGACCGATGCTGGCGGCCGAGCGGGCGGCGGAGGCGGGCCAGGGGCGCGCGACGCAGCGGCGCCTGAACCGGTTCGAATACGAGAACGCCGTGCGCGACCTGCTGGGTGCTCCCTGGCTGCAGATCCGCGACGGACTGCCCGAGGACGGCGAGGCGCATCGGTTCAACAAGATCGGCGACGCGCTCGATCTCTCGCACGTGAACCTCGCCCGCTACCTGGCGGTGGCCGAGGACGCCTTGCGGCAGGTCATGGCTCACCAGGTCGACCGGCCCGCCACGAAAACCACGCGTTATTATGCGCGGGACCAGCGCTCGTTCGCCAACCGGATGACTTACTCGGTGTTCAACACCCGCGCGGAGCGCGCGACGTTTCCCGTGCTCGGCACCCAGGCGCAGCCCGAGGTGCGCTCGACCAGGCAGCCGATCACGGTCGGGGACGCCTATCCCGCCACGCGCGAGCGCGAGGCGATGGGCGTGGTGGCGAGCTCGTACGAACCGATCGAGCTGCGTTTCGAGAAATTCAAGGCGCCGCAGTCGGGACGCTACAAGGTCCGGGTGAGCGCCTACTCGGTGTGGGTCGGCCCCGGCAAGGCGCCGCCCGGCAAGGCCGAGCGGTGGTGGATTCCCAACTTCGACGACGTGTCGCCCGGCCGGCGGCCGGAGCCGCTGACGTTCTACGCCGAGCTGCCGCCGCGGCAGCTTCGCCGGCTGGGGGCGTTCGATGTCGGGACCGAGCCCACCACGGGCGAGCTCGAAGTGGACCTGCTCGAGGGCGAGACGATCCGGCCGGACGCGGTGCGGTTGTTCCGTTCGCGGCCGTCGAACTGGGTCAACCCGCTGGCTACCCGCGAGGGCCAGCCCGGCGTGGCATTTCGCTGGCTCGAGGTCGAGGGCCCGCTGCTCGACGCCTGGCCGGGCACGGGCCACCGCCTCATGTTCGGCGACCTGCCGCTGCGGCGGACGCCGGGCGGCGGCGTGGAGGTGCAGCCGCGCGACGTCGAGGCCGACGCGGACCGGCTGCTTGCGGCGTTCATCGCGCGCGCGTACCGGCGCCCGGTGGCCGCGGAGGAGATCGCGCCGTTTCGCGCGGTGATCGCCGCCTCGCTCCGCGCGGGCACGTCGTTCGCCGACGCGATGATCGCGGGCTACACGGCGGTGCTCTGTTCGCCCGCCTTCCTCTGCCTCGAGGAAACACCGGGCGCGCTGTCGGACCACGCCGTGGCCGCGCGGCTCGCGTTTTTCCTGTGGAACTCGGCGCCCGACGACGAGCTGCGCGCGCTGGCCGCGCGCGGCGAACTCCGGCGGCCCGAGGTGCTGCGCGCCCAGGCCGAGCGGCTGCTGGCGTCGCCCAAGGCGCGGCAGTTCACCGACGCCTTCCTCGACTACTGGCTCGACCTGCGGAAGATCCAGGCGACCTCGCCGGATTCGGCCCTCTACAACGATTACTACCTCGACGACGCGCTGACCGAGGCCGCGTTGGAGGAAACCCAGCTCTTCTTCGCGGAACTGGTGCGTGCCGACCTGCCGGCGAAGAATCTCGTCGCGTCGGAATTCGCCTTTGTGAACGAACGCCTCGCCGCGCACTACGGGCTGCCGCCCGTGGACGGCATCGCGGTGCGCCGCGTGGCGCTGCCGCCGGATTCGCCGCGCGGGGGCTTGTTGACGCAGGCGAGCGTGCTCAAGGTGACCGCGAACGGCACCACGACGTCGCCGGTCCTGCGCGGCGCATGGATCATGGAACGCATCCTCGGCCTGCCGCCGTCGCCGCCGCCGCCGAGCGTGCCGGCGGTCGAGCCCGACATCCGCGGCGCGAAGACGATCCGGCAACTGCTCGACCGGCATCGCAGCGAGGAGTCGTGCGCGGCCTGCCACACCCGCATCGATCCGGCAGGTTTCGCGTTGGAGAATTTCGACGTGATGGGCGGCTGGCGCGACCGCTACCGCGCGATCGCGGAAGGCGTGCCGCCGGTCGAAGGCATCGGCAAGGGCGGGCTCAAGTTCACCTTCCACTACGCGCAGCCCGTGGACGCCGCGGGCGAGTCGTGGGACGGCCGGCCGTTTCGCGACGTCCGCGACTTCAAGCGGCTGCTCCTGGACGACGAGGCGCAGCTCGCCCGCAACCTCGCGCGCCAGCTCGTCACCTACGCGACCGGCGCTCCCGTGCGGTTCGGCGATCGGCCCGCGGTGGAAAAGATCCTCGAACAGACGCGGGCCCGCGGCTACGGTGTGCGCGCGCTGGTGCACGCGATCGTGCAGAGCGAACTTTTCCTGAACAAGTAACCCCGCCCCGTGCACATGCCTGCCCCGATCGGATCTCCCCGTGCCGCCGCCCGTTCCACCGGCGCCTTCATCGCGACGCGCGGCGCGCTCTCGCGCCGGCAGTTCCTCCGGGGCGCGGGCATCGCGCTCTCGCTGCCGTTGCTGGATTCGATGCTGCCGGCGTTTGCGCGCGCGGGCGAGACGGCAAAGGCGAAGCCGCGGCGGATGTTCGCCATCTGCAACAACCTCGGCCTCCTGCCCGAGCAGTTCTTCCCGAAGGAGACGGGCAGGGGCTATGCGCTGTCGCCCTACCTGCAACTGCTGCGGGAGCACCGCGACGACTTCACCGTGTTCAGCGGCGTGTCGCATCCCGACGTCGACGGCGGGCATCCGGCCGACATCTGCTTCCTGACCGCGGCGCCGCATCCCGGCAGCGGCGGATTCCGCAACACCCTCTCGCTGGACCAGTACATCGCGGAGCGGATCGGGCACGAGACGCGGTACGCTTCGCTCACGCTCGGCGTCAACGTGCAGCAGGGCGTGCGCAGCCTGTCGTGGACCGGCTCGGGCGTGCTGATACCCTGCGAGGAGAAGGCCTCCGATGTGTTCCGGAGGCTGTTCGTCCAAGGCTCGCCCGCGGAGGTGCAGGCGCAGTTGCGCAAGCTCGCCCAGGGCCAGAGCATCCTCGATGCCGTCGGCGGCCAGGCGAAGTCCCTGCAGCGCAGCGTCGGCGCGCGCGACCGCGAGCGGCTCGACCAGTATTTCACGAGCGTGCGCGAACTCGAGCGACGGATGGAGCTGGCGAAGGAGTGGGAAACGCGGCCGAAGCCGAAGGTGACGGCGCCGGTGCCGCTCGATCCAGCCAGCCCGCGGGAGTACATGGACAAGGTGAAGCTCATGTACGACATGGCCCGGCTGGCGTTCGAGACCGACTCGACGCGGTCGATCTCGCTCATGCTCGACAGCGTGAACTCACCGGCGATCGACCTGCACGACGACGTGAAGATCACGGACGGCTACCACAACCTGTCCCACCATGGCCGCTCCGAGGCGAAGATCGCGCAACTCAAGGCGATCGACGAGTGGCACATGAAGCTGATCGCGGGCCTGCTGAAGGACCTGAAGGCGGTGAAGGAGGACGGCGACACGCTGCTCGACCGCACGATGGTCCTGTACGGCACCAACCTCGGCAACGCCAACACCCACGTGACGACCAACCTGCCCACGCTCCTCGCCGGCGGCGGCTTCCGTCACGGGCAGCACCTCGGCTTCGACGTGAACCATAATTACCCGCTGCCGAATCTCTTCGTTTCGATGCTGCAGCGGATGGGCATCGAGGCCGACCGGTTCGCGTCCTCCACGGGCACGATGCGCGGCCTGGAATTGGTTTAGCGGAAACCCGGGAGCGCGGCCGTCCCCGGCCGCATATCACGGGGATGCGGCCGGGGGACGGCCGCGCTCCCCAGCCAAGGTCACTTCGCCCCGCCGAGCGCCGCGAGCACGTCGGCATCGGGCACCGCGGCGCCGCGGTACCACTGGATGTCGGTCTCATTCCAGCGGGCGAACACCCAGTGGGTCCCTTCGCGCGCGACGAACCCGTAGTGGACCGTGCCGGGCAGCGTCTCGACACCCCGGATACCGTCCGCGCCGAGTGCGCGGGACTGGAAGAGGTCGATGATCCGGGCGGACGTGCCGTCGACCGCGACCGTCGCGCCGGTCCGGCGGGTCGCCGCCTCGTGCGGCGTGCCGGCGGGGGCGCTCGCGGCGCGCCGCAGCAGGTGCCATTCCTTCGCGCCGCCGCTCAGGCCCTGGACGAGCAGCACGCTGCGATCGGCCTCGTCGCGCAGGATGTACTCGTGCCGGTCGTGCCGGCCGGCGACGCGCGCGACCTCCACGACGGCGTGTCCGGCGATCACGAACCGCTCGTCGCCCAGCCGGCCGGCGGCGCCGTCGGCGAGCCGGGCCGCGGGCGCCGGCGCCTTCGGGCGCGGCGTGGCCAGCGGTGCCGACGCTCCCGCGCGGCCGAGCCGCTGAAGCACGAGCGGAAGCCGAAGAACGAGAACAGCCCGAGCACGATCACCACCACCCGCAGGAATCCGCGGGACGTCGTCGCCGCGGTTCCCGCCTTGCCGCCGGAAAAGCCGGCGGCGGAGAACGTGTGGCGCGGCAGCCCGAACGCGGTGGCGAGGGTCTCCGGCGGGACGTCGAGCCCCTCGTAGAACTCGATCTCGTGGCCGGTCCAGCTCGCGACCAGCATGCGGTCGCCGGTGTCGGCGTTGAAATAGTTGGCGACGTCGCCCACCTCGACGCCCTCCGGTGCCTCGCCCTCGATGTGGTACACGCGCGACGCGCCCGTGAGCGTGACGGCGACCGGGCGGCCATCGAGGTTGACCTGGTCGCCGACGTGTTTCTCGGCGGCGGCGCGGGCGTCGAGCGGATGCAGCGGCTCGATTGCCCGAAACAGCTTCCACTCGGGCCCCTGCTCCGTCTCTTCGAGGACGAGCGTGGCGGAGTTGCCGCTGTCGTCGACGAGGTTGAACTCGTTCCAGTAGTAGGTTTCGCCGCCTTCGCTGACGCCGAGCACGACGCGCCCGGCGACGCGGACGCGCCAGCCGTTGAGCGTACCCGTGGCTCCGATACGCAGGGGAGTGGAGTTGGCGTAGCTCATGATCTTGCCTGGGAGCGCGGCCGTCCCCGGCCGCAGGTGGGTTCAATGCGGCCGGGGACGGCCGCGCTCCCGGAGGACGTCGAATTCAAGTCCGATCGGGGCGGGTATCGCTTCATCGAAAGAAGTGCGGCACGAAGCGGCTGAGGTTGCCGGTGATCCGGCGCGTGTCCTCGCGCAGGCCGAGCCCGGCCGGCTCGTGGTCGACGATCCAAACGCCGCACACCGCACGGTGGCCGTCGAACTCGGGCAGCGGCGCGATGGCCTGGTAGATGTGCCCCTCCTCGCCGTAGTCGCCGCCGGTTTCCTCGAGGGTGGTGCCGTGTTCGATCCAGGCGACGTTGGCGCCCTCGCGGCTCAGCTTCGGTTTGCGCACGTAGCGCGCGCCCAGCGGGGTGGCAGTCTCGAAGGCGGGCAGGAGGTTGGGGTGGTCGGGAAACAACTCCCAGAGGATCGGCAGCAGCCCCTTGTTGCTGAGCAGCATTTTCCAGGCGGGTTCGATGAACTGCACCGGGTCGGAACCGAGGTGGGCGCCGAACTCCTCGTGCCAGAGCCACTCCCACGGGTAGAGTTTGAAGCAGTGGGTGATCCGCCGGCCGGAGAGGTCGACGAAACCGCCGGAGTCGGCCTGCCAGCCGATGTCGTCGATGTAGACCCCGGCAGTGGCGACCCCGGCCTGTTCGCAGGTGTCGCGGAGATAGACGACCGTCTGCTCGTCCTCCGGATGATCCTTCACGCTGCTGAAGTGGATCGTCGTTCCGGCCCAGCGGCGCCACGCCTCCACGAGGCGTTCGTGGAGCGAGTTGAACTGGTCGGCGTCGGGCCGCGTGTCCTGCAGCCAGAACCACTGCGCGACGGCGGCCTCGACCAGCGCGGTGGGCGTGTCGGCATTGTACTCGAGCAGCTTGGGCGGACCCGAGCCGTCGAAGGCCAGGTCGAAGCGCCCGTAAAGGCTGAAGTCGTCACGTTCCCACGAGCGCAGGATCGCCGGCACGGCCGCGGAGGGGATGCCCAGGCGGTCCCACCAGCCGCGGGCGATCACCGCTTCGGCGGCGTCGATGCAGCGGTAGTGGAGCTCGTGGGCCGCGGCTTCGAGCCGGTCGATTTCCGCGGCGGTGAATTCGTAGCAGACCGATTCGTCCCAGTACGGGCCGTGCTCGTGGGAATGATACGTGAGCCCGGTCGCCTCGACGGACGCCTGCCAGGCGGCGCGGGGAGAGCAGCGGTGGCGTTGCATCGGGGACGGACGACGAAAGCGGGGCGGACGCGCCGCTTCAGGAAGGCACGAAGTGCGAGCGCGAGGTGCTGCCGAAGCCGCTGCGCGCGACGACGTCGGTGCGAAGGGCTTCCGCCTGGCGGGCGGCGTCGGCGGTCGGGGCGGAAATGTTCACGATGCTGCGGTGCGGCTCCGGTCCCCATTGCCCGCCGAAGAAGTACATCTTCCGGGTCGCGTCGTAGTGATTGTACGGCAGCGGATAGAATCCGCGGAACGGCGCGTGGTAGTGCCCGGCGCCCGGGATCTGGGTTTCGTTGGTGAAGTAGGACTCGGTGGTGACGCGCGGGGCCGGGGCGGCCGCGGCGGTGCCGAGGGCACCGGCGGAGAGGCCCGCGAGGAGCACGCGCCTGACCGTGCGGCTGCGTTTCACGTCGTACGCACCGCCGGTCAGCCGATCATCGCGGCGGCGACGATCAGGCAGACGCCGAGGATCACGGAACCGGCGACGATGGCGGCGGCGACGTTCTTGTTCTGCAGGATCTCCTGGTGGAGGTCGCCGGGCGTGCACTTGTCGAAGAGCTTGTAGCCCGCGATGGCGGCGAGGATGCCGAGCAGCGAGAACAGCAGCATGTAGCCGATCGACTTGCCGAGACTGTACATCGGGCTCCCGAGCGCGGCGGCCGGCTCGGAGGCGGCGGCGATCAGGGGCAGGGCGGACAACGCCAGCACGGCGGCGGCAGCGGGGCGGATTTTCATGGGGGCAGGCGCGGAGGCTGCGCGCGGCGGCGCGGGGTGTCAACGGGGGGGCCGGAAGGCGGGGGTTCTCCCTGTCCGCCATGGACCGGGCGGGGCCCTTGACTCGGGGCCCGTTCGTGCCGAAGAGAGGTTTCGAACCGGCGCGGGCGTCACCCGGCCGGGGCGGCATCGCTTCGCATCCGGACCCAGGATACCCTTCAACCGCCATGACTCCACGCCTCCTCATCCTGCTGGCGGTGCTGCTGCTGGGCTGGGGCTGCCCGGCCGACGCCCGCCGGGGCAGCCGATGGGAGCGCGCGGCCGAGCACGTCAGGGCGGAGCGTCACGAAATGGCCCGGCGCGAGTACATGGAGATCCTGAAGTCAGACCCCGACGATTCCGAGGCGAACGAATGTGTGGGCATGATCTGGCTGGAAAGGGGCTCGCCGGTCCGCGCCGCGACCTTCCTCACCCGACTGCGCGCCCTCGGGGCGGCCAGTCTGAAAACACGCCTTCACCTGGCGCGGATCCGGTTGTCGCTCGGTGGCATCGACGAGGCCAGGGAGGAGTCGCTCTCGCTGCTCCAGCGCTTTCCCGATGCGCCGGAAGCGCTCGTGCTCCTCACCGAGACGGTCCGCACCCGCGAAGACCTGGTGCTGGCAGAGGACAGGCTCGCGCGGTGGTCCGACAAGACCTCGGCCGCCATTCTGCTGGCCGCGGCCAACCTCGCGGCATGCCGCGGGGACGGAGAAGCGACGCGCAGCCTGTTGCAGCGGGCGATCGCCCGTGATCTCACCGCCGTGGAACCGCGACTGGCGCTGGCGGCGTTTCTCGCCGGGCAGGGTTTGCGCGGCGAGGCGCGCGAGGCGTTCCGCCGCGCCCTGGAGGTCGCTCCCCGGCATGCGGAGGCCGGTTTTCGGCTGGCCGGATTCCTGAGCCAGATCGGTGCGCGGGACGAAGCCGTGGCGCAGCTTGAACTCCTCACGCGACAACGCCCGGAGTATCTCCCCGCGTGGCGCGGGCTCGCGGAGATCGCCACGGCGGAGCGTCGCTTCGCCGATGCGGAGCTGCATCTGCGCCGCATCGCCGCGGTTGATCCGGACGACTACGAGGCGAGGCTGCTGCAAGCCCGGGCCTGGCTGGCGCAAGGGGAAACGGCGCGGGCGATCGCGGAGCTGGAGCGATTCGGGCGGGATTTTCCGGGGCTGGGGATGGAAAAGCACCAGCTGGCGCTGGCGTATCTGCAACGCGGAGACGGCGCGCGCGCGAAGGAGGCGTTGCGCGAGGTGGTGACGCGCAACCCCGACAACGCGGATGCGCTCCACCTGCTCGCGCAGCTCCACCTGCGGGGCGGCGCGGCCGGCTCGGCGTTTGATCTGCTGCGGTCGCTGGTGGACCGTCGTCCGGCGTACCTCCCGGCGTACCTGCTCCTGGTGGACGCGGCCCGCGCAGCGGGACGGTTGTCCGAAACGGTGCCCGCTCTGGAGCGCGGCGTCGCTTTCGTCCCCCGCTTGGCCGACCTGCGGCAACTCCTGGGCCGGACGCAACTGGAGCTGGCGCGGCCGGACGAGGCGCGGGCGACCTTCGAGGCGGTCCTGCGCCTTGCGCCGGGACATGCGGAAGCGATCGCCGCCCGCGTGGAGGTTGACCTGCTCGCGGGAAATCCGGCCGCCGCGCTGGAGCGGGCCCGGGAGGAAGCGGAGCGGGCGCCGCGGTCACCCGCGGTGCGCGTTGCTCTCGCCCGCGTGCATCGCGCGCGCGCGGACGGAGCGGCGGCCTTCACCGCGCTGCTGGAAGCCCTGGCGATCGATCCCGGACACGCTCCCGCCTACAGCCTTCTGGCGGAGACTTTCGCCGCGGACGGGGACGACCCGGGCACGGATGCGCGTGTGGACGAGTTGCTCGAACGATTCCGCCGCCACGACCTGGCCGTGGTGGTGGCGGGTGAATATTTCGCCAGCCGCGGGCGGATCGAGCAGGCGCGCTCGCTGTATCTGCACCACCTCGAAGGCCGGCCGGAGTCCGGCCCGGTGCTCAACAGTCTGGCGGCCCTGCAATACGGAGGATTCTCCGATCTGGGCGGGGCGCTCGCCACGGCGCTGCGTGCCCGTCAGGCCGCTCCGGCTTCACCGGCTGTCGCCGATACCCTGGGCTGGCTGCTGTTTCTCCACGCCCGGTACGACGAGGCACTGCCGCTGCTGGCGGAGGCGGTGGCCAAGCTGGGTCACGTACCCGAAGTCAATTTTCACTGGGGAATGATCCAGTCTCGCACCGGCAATCTCGCGGCGGCACGGGCGGCGTTGCGGGCGGCGATCTCCGTTCCCGGGAACCACGGCTGGCAGGAGGATGCCCGGCGCGAACTTGCCGCGATCGAGCGCGAGGGCGCGAGCCGCGGTCCGTGAGGGTCCGTTTCCCGCCCGGGCCTCGCGGTCGGGGATGAGGACGCGAGGGCGTGGGCTCCGTTGACACGAGCGAGCGTCGGGCCTTACCTCGCGGAATCGTGCGTTGTCGATCTCTCGAATGCGGCGGGTTCTGGCTCCCGGCGCGATCGAGTCCGGTTCGGCGGTACCTTGCCTCCCAGCGGAAGCCGGCGCCGCGCGATGATTTGTCGCTCCCGGATGCGAAGAAGCGTTCGGGCGCCTGCAGCGGCGGCAGATCAGGTCGATGAACGTAGCTCCAGCCTCCCAACCCATCTCCCGATGAGCCGTCTTAGCCTTCCCCTCGTGCTTGTTTCCCTCCTGATCGTGGTCGCGGCGGGATGCTCGGCTGAAACGAAAAAGGAGACGCTGCTGGGCCGCGCCGATGCATTCATGCGGGCGGGAGAATTCGAGAAGGCTGAGATCGAATGTCTCAACGTGCTCAAGACCGATCGGGAAAACGTCCGCGCGCTGGAGCACCTTGGGGTGATCTGGCATGAGCGCGGTGCTCCGCTCCGCGCCCTGCCGTTTCTTTCCGCGGTGAGGACCAAATCGCCCACGAACCGCGAGGTGCAACGCCGGGTGATGCAGATCACCCTGGCGCTGGGCAAGCTGGCCGAGGCCCGCCGGGATGCGCTTACCGTCCTGCAGCGTGTGCCGGACGATCGCGAAGCGATCCTCGTGCTGTCGCGGGCGGCGCGCTCCAAGGCGGACCTGGAACAGGTGGAGCGCGCGCTGGCAAAGGCGGATCGGGGTTCCGCCCATTACCATCTCGCTTTGGCGAATCTGCTGATGCGCAAGGGAGACGCCAAGGGCGCGCTGGCCGCCCTCATCCGGGCCCAGTCCCAGGAGCCGAAATCGGCGCCGGTACGGATGGCTCGAGCGGCGTATCACCTCTGGCTCAACGAGCGCGAGCAGGCTGGGGCGGAATTCAAGGCGGCGGCTGAGGCCTCCCCGATGCGTGCGATCGAGCGTATCCGTTATGCCGATTTTCTGGCGGAAAGCGGAAAACCGGCAGAGGCGCGGGCGGTGCTCGAGGAGGTCTCGCGCAACGCCCCCGATTACCTGCCGGCGTGGCGGGGGCTCGCCTACCTGGCGATCGCCGAGAAGAATTTCGACGGTGCCAAGGCGGCACTCGAAAAGATCTTCACCAAGGATCCGGGGAACTACGAGGCGCGGCTGACGCGTGCCCAACTGCTGATCGCCCAAGGCGACGTGCCGAAGGCGGTGGAGGAACTCGCCGGCCTGGGGAAGCAGTTTCCGGCCATCGCGGACGACAAGTTCCTGCTGGGACAGGCTTATTTGCAGCAGGGAGATCCGGTGAAGGCGCGTGCCGCCTTGCGCAGCGCCGTCACCCAGAATCCGGATCATCAGGACGCGGTCCTGCTCCTGGCCCGCCTCAATCTGGCCGCCGGCGATGCCGCCGCCACCGCCCAGGCAATGGGGGAGTGGCTGGTCAACCAGCCGACGTTCGTCCCGGCTCAGATGCTCTTCCTCGAATCCATGCGGGCCCTGGGGAGGCTCGGCGAGGCGGTGGATGCCATTCGCCGTCAGGTCGAGGCGATGCCGGAGCGGGCCGAGTTGCACCGTTTGCTCGGTCTGGTCCTCTTGCAGGTGCAGAAACCTGACGAGGCGCGGAAGAGCCTGGAGCGTTCGCTCGAGCTGACTCCCGGGTTTCTTCCCATCGTCGCGGAACTGGTCGGTCTCGACCTGCGGGAGAAGAAGTTTCCCCAGGCCATGAAGCGGGTGCAGGCCGAACTCGCGCGCAGCCCCGTGCCGAGCGTGCGATTTCTCGAAGCGCGGGTCCTGGCAGCGGAAGGGCGTTGGGACGAGGCCGAATCGATCCTCGTGAAGGTGATCGAGGACGACGCCCAGATGGTCGCAGCGTACGATCTCCTCTCCGAGGGATTTGTGGCGCGCGCTTCCGCGCCCGGAGTCCTCGCCCGTCTGGATGCCTTGGCGACGAAGCGTCCGGGCGATCTGCAGACGGTTCTCTTGAGCGGTCGGGTGTACACGCAGCTTCGGCAGTATGCCAATGCCAAGGCTGCATATGAGGCCCACCTGGCCGTCCGACCAAACTCAGCCGTGGTGCTGAATAATCTGGCCTATTTGTATTCCGAACACCTCGACGACACGGGCAAGGGGATCGAACTTGCCCGCAAGGCGAGGGAGCTGGATCCGGTTTCGCCCGAGATTGCTGATACCCTGGGCTGGTTGCATTACCGAAGGAAGGAATTCGCGCCTGCGCTCGAGCTATTCAAGGAGGCCTCCGGTAAGTCGCCGCGAAACGCGGAGATCCTCTATCACCTGGGACTAGCCAGCAGGGAACTCGGCCAGAATGACCTCGCCCGCGCGGCGTTTGAACGCGCGCAGAAACTTCCGGGTGAGTTTCCCGGCAAGGCCGACCTCAGCCGGAGGCTGGCAGAGCTTCCCGCCCCCGCCGCGCCTCGCTGAGCGAAAGCCCGGTCGTGAATGTCGCGCTGCGGCGCGCATGGGCAAGAGTCGGGGTCGCGAGCCCGCATTGAAAGGTGGAGCGGCTTGTCCTCAAGCCGCTGCGAACTGGTCCATCACACGTCAGCCGCCTGGGGACAGGCGGCTCCACCGCAATGGCATGAGTTGGCTCAGGACCTGGCGCCGGGCCGCTCACGCTGACACGAACCGAATCTCAACGGCGGAGGCCACTTCCTTCCGGCGATGAAACTACCAAAGCAAAAGGCCGCACCCGACAAGCGGGCGCGGCCTTTTTGAATCAGACGACGGTTCCGATCAGCAGGTGATCAGAAGCGGCGGCGCAGCGCGATCAGACCCGCGAGGGCCGAGGCGAGCATGGCAGCCGTGAGGCCACCGTCCGGAACGCCGACGCCCGGGGGCGGCGGGGGAGCGACATTGCCGATACCGTCGAGGTAGGCGTAGCCCCAGTGACCGCCGAGATCGCAGTCAGCGACCGTGAGGATCACCTCGACGCTGTCACCGACGTTCAGCCCGCCGATGATGCTGAACTGGTCGCTCTTGTACCAGATGTCGGTGTTGGGGCCCGTCTGGGTCCAACCCGCGTTGCCGCCCGCGCCCGCCGTGTGCTGGAAGGAGTAAACGGACACGCCGTTCACGAGCACATCGATCTGAAAGTAGGGCTGGTCCTGAGCCGCATGGCTCGGGTCTTGGAGCACCGCGCCCCAGTTGACGTACAGGTCGGTCTCACCCGCGCCCATGACCGCGGTCTGGCGGATGCGGCTCTTCTCATACGTAGCCTCGTTCGGCTTGTTGAGGCGGGCCATGTAGTTGCCGTTGAACGGCGTATCGAACGCGTTAACGTACGGATCGATGTTGTTGCCGGTCACCACCGACTGGTGGATGTCATTCGCGGGCCCGAGGCCCGGGGACCAGTTATTGTTGCCGGTGGTGCCGTATTCGACCGTCCAACCGGTGAAGTCACCGGTCTCGAAGCCGCCATTGACGAAGCCGGCTTGGGCTGAAGTCGCCATGCCGAGGGCGGCGGCGACTGCGATTACCTTGATGTATTTCGATTGCATGGGATCTTTCTCGATTGGGGTTTACTCACGCAAACCCCGGGTAGGGTGTATGGAAGAGAGTGCAGCGGCTCCCCCAGCCAGAAGGTTGAAGCTGCAACACGGCTAGGGTTATTGCACTATGCGTGCCAAGGGGTATCGAGTGATATTCAAGATGCCTATCCCCAGCGTTTTGCTGACTTTTAAGCGACGCGATCGCTCGGGTAGGGCTAAAAACCCGTAAGGGTGTCGTAAAACTTTCCGACACTCCGATCCCAATTCTTACACTTTATAGGGTATTTCCACCCCGCGGCCGGATTCGCCACGGCGGCCCGACATGCTCGGACATCAATGGGTGGAGGATGGGATGGGATGTGGAGGGTTCATCGCAGCCCGAAGCCGGACTGCTTCCCCGCGGATCGCCATCAATGTCGAATTCCACCCGGGGAAAACTACCCAACGATACCCGCTCGGGAGGGACGACGGACGTCAGCCGCAGCATGCCGCTCGCGTCTCGATTGAATGTTAGCTGTCGTTGCCGGATCCCGGCATGGGAACCCGAGGCTTCGTGAACCGCGTTGCCCTGCCATACCCAGCCATCTCCCTCCTCACCCGCCACCAACGCTCCGCGATCGCCCAGGCGGAAGAGGTTTTTCGCCACGACGATCCCTGCCGGCTTGAGCGTCCGTCCCGCGCTGCCCAGGCCCGCCGCGAGGTCGAGGTACGGGCCGGCCGAGTCCACCACGGTGTTGAACGCGATCAGCGCACGCTTTGCGGTGACGTACTGGTGCGGCTCGGAGTTGGGGACCCCGGCGGTGATCCAGAAGGCGCCGCGGTCGACGCCCTCGATGTAGTTGTTCGTCACGACGTGGTCCTCGCCGATGATCCGGATTCCGCCGGAGCCCTTCTTGCCGCCGCCGAAGAAGTAGTTTCCGTCCACCACGTTCCGGTCGCCATGGCGCAGGGTGAGCATGCCGGCACATTCGCGAAACGTGTTCCCGCGGTAGACGTTTCCGCCCGATTTGCTCGAGATGATCTCGATCTCGCCGTCGCAGCGCTCGAACAGGTTCCGCTCCACGACCGTGCCCGACTCGTACATCGATTGAAAACTGTAGCCGACCCGGATTGTCTCGCCGCCGTTGCGGCCGAGCGGCGGCCGGGGGCCGAAATGGTTGAAGTCGATCCGGTGGCGGTTCGGCTCCCGGGCGTCGACCTCGACCTGCAGGGTGGGGCCCTCGCTCGTCTTGCCGGCAAAGTAGCAGTGGTCCACCCGGTGGCGCGCCCCCAGGAGCCGCACCGCATACTTGTGCGTGCTGCCGTCGACCACGCTCGCGGTCAGCCGGTTGTGGCGGCCCTTGATGACGATGCCCTCGGAATCGGCCACCCCTGCATCCTTGATCTGGATACCTTCCACCACGAGCCACTCGCCGTCGATCGTGAGGCTCGACTGGCCCGCGAGCGTGAAGCGCCCGGGCTCGCCCGGCCGCAGGGTGATCGGCTTCTCCGGCGTGCCTTTGCCGCGGAAGATCAGCTTCGTGTCGGTCCACGTGGCGTTGGGCAGCAGCACGACGTCACCCGGTTCGAATCGGTTCGTGAGGGCGGCGAGATCGCCGGCGGCCAGCAGCCGGTACGCCGATTCCGCGTGCACGGGCGGGGCCGTCCGGACGAGGCCTGTCGCCAGCACCAGCGCGGCGGCCACGCGTCGCCAGACGCGTGGCAGCGAAGCGGTCGCAGCTGCCGCCCATTCCTGCTCGTGATCGCCGCCGGTGACTGCGGCCCTTCGCTCCGCCGTTGAGTCGCGGATGCTTTCGCGCGGGACGCGGGGCGGGTTGGCGCTCATCGCGGGTTTCCGGTGAAGATCGACGGCCGGACGCGGGGTGCTCTCATCGCCACTGCGCGTCGAAAAAGCCGGCCGTCACGATCCTGCCTGGCCAGCGGCCGTTCGGGGGCTCGCGCAGGTCGATCACCGCGTAGTCGGGCAGCTTCGGCGTCTGCAGCGAATTGGTGCCGTAAGCCTCGTCGCGAAAATCGATGCCGCTGTTCAGCACGACGTAGTGGCGCCCTTCGCTCAGCGGATTCGGGAAGACGAGGATCGGCGCGTGGTGGGCGGCGTCGTAGCGCTGCCCGCGAAACGCGAGTTCCCGATCGTCCCACCGCAACGGCAGCTTGCCGGACGCGAGCACGCGCGCGATCAGCCGGTTCGAACGCGCATCGCCCCACAGCACCACGTGGCGCGTGGCCAGGTCCTCGTCCGTCACCGCGTTGTCGTCCTTGACCGGCACGTCGGCGCGGAAAAGGTCGCGCCACATCTTCGTCGCGTGGCGCAACTCGGCGTCGACCCACGCCTGCACTCCCGCGTGCGCCGCCGTTCCGGTCGGGCGCACGAAGAGGAACGGGGCCATGAACGCGTCGTTGATCGGCCCGCTCAGCCCATGGATCTTGCGCTGGCCTCCGCTCCAGCGGCGTGCGGCCGCGGCATGCTCCTGCGCCTGCCAGCGTTCCCCGTCGCGGATGAACCAGGCTTCGCCGGCAGGGACCGCGATTTCCTGCCCGTCGATCACGGCGGTGCCCCGGACCGGAGCGGCGCGCTGCACCGTGAATGCGGTCACGTTGCGCGTGGTGGCCTCGAGCCGGCCAGGCTCGGGCAGGCGGACCGAAACATCCGCCCGCTCCCACATCTGACCAAGCTCCATCACCGAGATCAGCCGCGAGCGATGGTAGCGGGGCGTGTAGGTCGTGAAATGGTCCGCGGCCGGCGCGGCCTCCCGCCCGCGGGCGAGGGCTGTCTCGAGCTTCGCGGTGAGCGCCGCCTTCGTTTCCGGGTGATATTTGTGTGCGGTCTGCGGCCCGATGAGGTGCTCGAGGGGCAGCCCCTCCGCCGCGAGCGCCTTCGCCATCATGTCGGCGGCCTGCTTCTGCGGATCGATCTCGCCGCTGTAGGCGATCACCGGCAGGTGGCGCAGGTTGGCGGCGTATCCGGTCGCGTCGTACCAGCGCCACAGCGTCTGCTCCCACGGGGTGCGTTCGGGTTTGCCGGGGCCGAAGACCCGGGCGTACACCGGCGTTTCGGCGAATCCGGCGCCGGGCGCCGCCACGACCCAGAGGCCCGGGTGATGCACCGCGAGGTGCCACGTGCTCGCGCCTCCCATCGAGAAGCCGGCGACGGCGATCCGGTCCGCGTCGATCGGGTAGTCGGCGCGGACGGCGGCGAGCGCCTCGAACACATCGACCTCGCCGGCGAACTTCGTCGCGTTGCAGAAGCGGCCGTACGGGATGAGTGTGATCACGTCCTTCGGCGTCAATTGCGGGGGGCCGGCCTCGCGTTCGGCGAGGAACGCCAGCTCGGAGCGCTTCTCCCCGCGGCCGAGCAGCCACACCATCAGCGGCGAGCCGCCGGCGGAGGCGGGCCGGTTCTCCGGCACCACCAAGCCGTAAGGTTGCACCGAGCCGTCAAGCGGCGACCGGAAACCGCGCAGGACGCGGCCGGTGGCCGTGAGCCAGGGAGCCTGGCCGGCGCGCAACTGGGCCGCCCGCTCGTGACCGAGCCGCAGCATGCGGCGCGCGACCGCGACTTGCTTCGCATCGAAAAACTCGTCGTACCGCAGCGCCCAGTCGACCGCCTTGTGCAACACCGCCACGTCCGGAACCAGGTGGCGGCGGCCGGAATCCTGCGCGAGGGCGGCATCCAGCATTGCGATCTCCCGCGCCAGGGCGTCGGCACCCGCCGTGAGCTCGGTCCGGACCGCCGGAGCAATCGCGATTCCCGCGGGCGGCAGGCGCTTCGCCGGCGGCGGTGGCGTCTGCGCCGGAAGCGCGGGTGCGAGAGGGACGAGCGCGAGCAGCGCCAGAGACGCGAGGCGGACGAAGGCAGCGGGGGAACTCATGCGGGGCGGGCGGCACTTTCGCTCGTGCGCCCCGCCGAAGGCAACGCCGCGCTGTGGCCGGAGCCTACTTCAAAGTCAGGCGGTTGACGCTGGCTTCAATCCGGGCCAGCGAAATTGGCTTCAGCAGGAAGCCGGCTTCGGTGTGCTCGGGCACCATCCGGGGATTCTGGGATAGCAGAAGAAGCGGAGGGCGGGGAGACTGCTGCTTGAGCCACGGCTCCAGTTCCCAAACGGTGCCGTCCGGCAGGTGGCAGTCTGCGATCACCAGCGTCCAATCCTTCCTCCGCTCGAGAAACGCCTGCGCTTCCGCGAGCGTTCCGGCTGCAGCCACGTGAAATCCACGCCGCTCGAAATGGCACACGAGCGTCCGGGCGAGCGCCTCATCGGCATCGACGACGAGCAGCGTCGGCCACGACGTTTTGCCCGCGGGACCAAACGGGCCAGGGGCGGCGACGGGCTCGGGCAGGAGAGAGGGCATCATGGCGGAGCTGGAAACCGGGGCGGGCGGCTGGATGCGGGTTTGGCCAAGGGTAAAACATTGGTAAAGCTTGTAACGGAAAAAACTGGCGAGGCCGGTTCTCCCCTCCTGGGCAGGGAAGTCGCTTATCGTTCAAAAACCTATTCCGCAGCTATTTCCAGAATTCGTCGAAAAAACCCGCGGCGGCGATCCGGCCTGGCCAGCGCGGACCCGGCGCGGTCCGGAGATCGACGATCGCCCAGTCGGGCAGCTTGGGAGTCTGCAAGGCGTTGTTCCCATAGCCGTCGGCGCGAAAGTCGATGCCGCTATTCAGCACCACGTAGCGGGCCGGGCTCAGCGGATGCGGGAAGATGAGCACGGGCGCGTGGTTCTCGACCGGATACGAGCGGCCGCGGAATTCGAGCCGGCTGCGGTCCCAGCGGATCGGCAGGTGCGGGAGCAGCCGCGCGAGCACCGCGTTGGAGGACGGGTCGCCCCATAGGATCACATTGTGCGCGGCGAGCTCGGCATCCGTCACCTCGCGGTCACTGCGCACCGGCACGTCGCCGCGAAACACGTCGCGCCAGAGCTGCCGCGCGGCGGTCAGCTCGCTTTCCACCCACGCGCCGACGGCCGGATACTGCGGCCGCCCCGTCGGGCGGACGAAGAGGAACGGCTCCATGAAGGCGTCATCGATGGGTCCGGTGAGGCCGGGACGCTTGCGCACCGCCGCCGGCGCCCCCGGCTGCCAGCGACCTTCCTGGCGGTGAAAACGCAGTTCGCCGGAGGGAGCGGGCAGTTCCTGGCCGTCGAGCCGGACCCGCTCCGCCGTCACGCCGGGAAACGCGACCGCCGTCACGTTGCGCGTCCGCGCGTCGATCGTGCCGCCGGCCTCGCGCCGGGCCCGCACCTCGGCGATTTCCCAATGGCGATCGAGTGCCTCGAGCCGGACCCAGGCCGATTCCGCGTAGCGCAGCGTGTAGGTTTGAAAATGCACCTCCGCCGGGACTGCCTCGCGCCCGCGCGCCAGCAGCTCCTCCAGCCGCCGCGTGAGCGACGCCTTGGTGGCGTCGTGGTATTTGTGCGCCGTCTGGGGGCCGATGAAGCGTTCGAGGGTGATGCCCTCCCGCTGCAGCGCGGCTGCCATCAGGTCCGAGGCCTCCTTCTGCCCGTCGAGCTCCCCCGCATACGCGAGCGTCGGCAGGTGGCGCAGGTTGCCCGCGATGCCCGTCGCCTCGTACTGGCGCCATAGCCGCTGTTCCCACTCGGGGCGCCGCTCCTTGTTCGGCGCGTCGGCCTTCGTGAAGATCGGCGTCTCGGCGAAACCCGCGCCCGGCGAGGCCACCGCCCACAGTCCCGGGAAATGCGTCGCGAGGTGCCAGGTGCTCCCGCCTCCCATCGAAAAGCCCGCCACGGCGATCCGCTGCGCATCGATCCGGTATTGCGCGCGGACCGCGGCGAGCGCCTCGAACACGTCGACCTCGCCGGCGAACTTCGTGGCGTTGCAGAAGCGGCCGTACGGGACGAGAATCAGCGTGTCGCGCGGAACGATCTGCGGCGGACCGGCCTCGCGCTCGGCGAGGAAGGTGAGTTCGGTCCGCTTCTCGCCCCGCCCGAGCAGCCACACCATCAGCGGGGTCGCACCCGCACGCTCCGGCACGCCGGCCGGCACGTGGAGGGCATAGGGCTGCACGGAGCCGTCGAGCCGGGAGCGATGGCCGCGAAGCACGACACCCGTGGCGGTCAGCCAGGGCGCCTGCCGCGCGCGGAGCTGCCCGAGCCGTTCCCGGCCGCGCGCGAGCAGCGAGCGGGCGTACGCGATGTCCTTCGGTGCCATGAATTCTTCGTAACGCAGCGCCCAGTCCACCGCCTTGTGGAAGATCTCCACGTCCGGCAGCAGCGCGCGCCAGCGCGGTTCGCCGGCGAGCTCCGTCGCCGCGGCGGTAATTTCGCCGCCGAGCGCGGCGGCGCCCGCGGTGAGTTCGCCGCGCTCACCGTCGGTCAGCGTGAGACCCGGAGCCGGAATGCGCCGGGGTGGCGGCGGGGTCGTGGCCGGCTGGGCGAAGAGCGCGCCGGCGAGAGCGGCAAACAGAAACAGGGCGGAAGAACGCATGGTGGTAGGGGTGGACGGTGGGAGCACACGCACCCGTGCGCGCCGTGCCAAGTCCGATGGCGCGTGCGCCTCCGCCTGGCCGGACCCGGGACGCCGTCCAGCAAGCCTGTGGACCGGGCCCGCCGCCGATGCGAAGGCAGCCGCCTCGAACCGACCGCCGGAACATCGCCGCGGCGGGTCCGGCGTCCCGGGCGGGATCGCCTCACGCGCCCGATCCTTGGGTTGAAAGTTCTTTCCCCGTGCAGCTAGCCTTCAGGGTCCGTGCAACGAGCGCGGGCGTTGGCCCGTCCAGCGGCCGAACCCTCATGCCCAAACTTCCCCTGTTTTTCGTGGCGGTCGCGCTCGGCGCCGTTGGGTGCGCCGCCGCGGCCGAAGGCGCCTGGTTGCGGACCGACGCAGGCGGCCGCCTTGTCTACCGGGCCGACGCCCGGGGCAACACGCTGCCGGATTTCTCGCGGGCCGGCTATGGCGGGGGCGGGGTGCGGCTGCCGGAGGTGCCCACGGTCGAGCGCATCGCGCCGCGGCCGGAAGGTGACGACGGCGCGCGCATCCAGGCGGCGCTCGATGCGGTGGCCCGCCGGCCGGCCGATGCGAAGGGCTATCGCGGCGCAGTCCTGCTGGAGGCGGGCACGTATCGCGTTGCCGGCACGCTCGCGATCAGGACCGGCGGCGTGGTGCTCCGCGGCATGGGGGCGGAGGCAGGCGGGACCGTCGTGGTGGCCACCGGCCGCGCGAAACGCACGCTGCTCGAGGTCGGGCTGGAGGGCGCGGGTGGCCGGCGGGAGATCGAGGGCACGCGGCGCCGGATCACCGATGCCTACGTACCCTGGAGCGCGCGCGGCTTCGCCGTCGAGTCGGCCGAGGGCTTTCGGGTGGGCGAGCGCATCGTGGTGCATCGTCCGTCGACCGCGGAGTGGATCCGCGCTCTCGGCATGGACCGGATCCGGGTGCGCCCTGGCGCGGACCCGGCCGAGACGAAGCAGTGGCGGGCCGGCGACTACGACCTGCACTTCGAACGCACGATCACTGCGATCGACGGCCGGAGGATCTCGCTCGACGCTCCGGTCATGAACGCCCTCGAGGCGGAATTCGGCGGCGGCATGATCTACCGGTACACGTTTCCCCGGATCGTGGAGGCCGGCGTCGAGTCGCTTCGCCTCGTGTCCGAATACCAGCGCGGCCGCGAGCACGAGGACGAGGACCACGCCTGGACGGCGGTCGCCATCGGCGCGGCTGAAAACGTGTGGGTGCGCGACGTGACCGTGGTGCACTTCAGCCACGCCGTGGACGCGGAACGCACTTCGCTGTTCGTGACGCTGCAGGACCTGGCGCACCTCGAGCCGGTGTCGCGGATCACGGGCGGCCGGCGGTATTCTTTCGCGCTGAACGGCCAGTACGGCTTCGCCCAGCGATGTTACGCGAGGGCGGCCCGCCATACCTTCGTGAACGGCTCGCGCGCGCTGGGTCCGAACGTCTTTCTCGACGGGCGCGCCGAACAGTCGCTCGCCGACAGCGGCCCGCACCATCGGTGGTCGGTCGGCACGCTCTACGACAACATCTCGGACGACCACGCGCTCCGCGTGCAGGATCGGCAGTATTCGGGTTCCGGACACGGCTGGGCCGGCGCGCAGCAGGTGTTCTGGAACTGCACCAGCCGCGCGTTCGTCGTGCAGGCGCCGCCGACCGCGCAGAACTGGGCCATCGGTTGCACCGGCCCGCTCGAAAAGGGCGGCTGGGCGCCCGATGCCCCGCCGGGCGTCGTCGACTCCCCCGGCGCTCCCGTCGCCCCCCGCAGCCTCTACCTCGCACAGCTCGCCGCGCGGCTCGGCCCGCAGGCGGTGGCCCACCTCGACCGCGCCGCGCGCCCGGCCGCACCTTCTGCTTCCCCATGAAAACCCTGACGTTCCCCGGTGGCGCGATGCTCTCCGCGCTCCTGCTCCTGCCCGCGGCGCTGCCTGCCGCCGACGCAACCCTCGCCGACGAAGCCCGTGCCACCATGGCCCGCGCCACCGCGGCCATGCGCGCGATCGCGACGGAAGGGGGCTACCTGTGGCGCTACTCGCCCGACCTCAAGGAGCGGGCGGGCGAAAACGTCGCGACTCCGACCCAGATCTGGGTGCAGCCGCCGGGCACGCCGTCCATGGGGCTCGCGTTTCTCCGCGCGCACGAGGTGACGGGCGACGACCGTTACCTCGACGCGGCCCGCGCGGCGGCGCACGCGCTCGTGACCGGCCAGCTCGAGTCCGGCGGGTGGGATTACCTCGTGGACTTCGACCCGGCGAAGAGCCCGGCCTGGTACCGGCGCTCCGACGCCGGCCGCATTTCCGCCGCCGACGCGGCGAAGCGTCGGAACGTCTCGACCTTCGACGACGACAACACGCAGAGCGCGATCCGCTTCCTGGTCGCGATGGCCGACGCGACGAAGGGCGGGAGCGACTCGCGCGATGCGGGCATCCGCGATGCCCGCGACTACGCCCTGGCCAAACTGGTCGCCGCGCAGCGTCCCAACGGCGGCTGGCCCCAGCGCTGGGCCGGCGTGCCGGTCGACCCGCGGGAATATCCCGTGCAGCCGGCGTCCGTGCCCGCCACCTACCCGCGCGAGCACCCCAAGCCCAACTACAACGGCTACTACACGCTCAACGACAACACCCACCGCGACTGCGTGATGACGCTGCTCGACGCCGCCCGGCGGCTCGACCGTCCCGACCTGCGCGCCGCGGCGCTGAAGGGCGGCGCCTTCCTCCTGCTCGCCCAGCTGCCGGAGCCGCAGCCCGTGTGGGCCCAGCAATACAATCCGCAGCTCCAGCCCGACTGGGCGCGGGCGTTCGAGCCGCCCAGCGTCTGCTCGGGCGAGAGCGTCGGCGTCATGCGGCTGCTCGTGGATTTGTATCTGGAGACCGGAGACGAGAAGTTCCTCGCGCCGCTGCCGCGCGCGATCGCCTGGTTCAGGCGGTCGGAGATCGCCCCCGGGACCTGGGCCCGGATGTACGAGCTCGGCACCAACACGCCGATCTACGGCGACCGCGACGGGAAGATCAAATACCGGCTCGAGGACCTCTCGCCGGAGCGGCAGACCGGCTATTCCTGGCGCGGGCCGTACGGGGTCCAGGCGGCCATCCGCTACTACGAGGAAGTAAAGGCGGCCGGCCGCGACGCGGTGCTCGCGCAGCGGAGGAAGGCCGCGGAGGACGCCGCGGGCGCGAGGGGCCGCGCGGCTCGCGTGCGCTCGCTCGAGCCGCGCGTGCGCAGCGTCATCGCGGCGCTCGACGCCCAGGGCCGCTGGTTGGTGCAGAGTCGCGGCAGCGAGCAGATCCGCACCGACGCCTTCATCACGAACCTCCGGCTGCTGGCGGATTACGTCGAGGCGGCGAAATAGGCGCGGCGCCGACGGAAGGCGGACGCGTGGCGCCGGCTCAAAACGGCCGTGTGCGCTTGCCACTCGCTCCGGCCGGCCCGACGCTGCGCGCCACCATGAGCGTTCCCCCATTAACCTCCGTTCACGGTCAACCCTCCTGGTCGTTCCGCTCGAGCCACGTGCACGCGAGCCTCACGAAGCTGGGGGGGCACCTCGCGCCGGTGGCGTTCCGGATCGATCACCGGCTGGTCACGCCGTTCGCCATCGCGCCCTGGGCGGAGGAGAAGGTGGCGGCGGATACGCCGGCGCTGCTCCGCGCGCTGCGCGGGGATTTTTTCTGCGCGCCGTTCGGCGGCAACGGCAGCGAGTGGCGCGGCGAGCGGCACCCGCCGCATGGCGAGACGGCCGGCGCCACCTGGCGGCTCAAGCGCTTCATCCGCGGTGACGATCGCGTCACGCTGCATGCCACGCTCAAGCTGAAGGTCCGCGCCGGACTGGCGGACAAGTTCATCACGCTCGTCGACGGGCACGCGGCCGTTTACCAGCGCCACGAGCTGACGGGGCGCGGTCCGATGAGCGTAGGGCACCACGCGCTGCTCAAGTTTCCCGATGCGCCCGGCAGCGGCGTGGTGAGCACGAGTCGTTTCGTCCGCGCCCAGGTGCTGCCGGATTTCTTCGAGCGGCCGGAGCACCGCGGCTACCAGTCGCTGCAGCCGGGGGCCGCGTTCAAGTCGCTCGCGAAGGTGCCGCTGCTGACCGGCGAGGTCACCGATGTCTCGCGTTTCCCCGCGCGCCGCGGGTTCGACGATCTCGTGATGCTGACGGCCGACCCGAAGCTGCCCTTCGCCTGGACGGCGGTGACGTTCCCGCACGAGGGCCACGTGTATTTCGCGCTCCGCGACCCGCGTTCGCTCCGGCACACGATCCTGTGGATATCCAACGGCGGCCGGCATTATCCGCCGTGGAACGGCCGCCACACCTCCGTCATGGGCATCGAGGACACGACGAGCTATTTCCACTACGGCCTCGCCGAATCGGTGCGGCCCAACCCGCTCAACCGCCACGGCATCCCCACCACGCTCGCGCTCGATCCGGATGCCCCCGTGGCGGTGAACTACATCGTGGGCGTGTGCGCCATCCCGCGGGGTTTCGATCGCGTGAAGTCCATCCGCGCGCTGGAGGGCGGCATCGAGCTCGCCGCCGACAGCGGCAAGCGGGCGAGCTGTCCGCTCGACGTCGGGTTCCTGCGGCGCTGACCCCCCGTTGGG
>CALFZM010000390.1 GCA_937952235.1 uncultured Opitutia bacterium
TCCAGTCGGGGTGGAAGCCCTTGCGCGGGTCGGCGTGCTCGTAGAGCGCCGTGCCGTCGAACCGGGCCAGCCCGTGCGCGTCGGTGGGGAAATGCGCCGGCACCCAGTCCAGGATCACGCCGAGGCCGCGGCTGTGCAGGTAGTCGACGAACCAGGCGAAATCCTCCGGCGTGCCGTAGCGATGGGTCGGCGCGAAGAAGCCGGTCACCTGGTAGCCCCAGGAGCCGTCGAACGGATGCTCGGCCAGCGGCATCACCTCGATGTGCGTGAAGCCCATCTCGACCGCGTAGTCGGCAAGCTGCACCGCGAGCTCGCGGTACGTCAGCGGCCGGTTGGCGTCCTCCGGCTTCCGCCGCCAGGAGCCGCAATGCACCTCGTACACCGACATCGCGCGGTCCAGGTGATGCGCCTCCGCCTTCCGGCGCTCGATCCACGCGTCGTCGGTCCAGCGCAGCCGGCGGGTGTCGAACACGATGGCCGCATTGTTCGGCGGACCTTCGAAATAGGTGCCGTACGGATCGGTCTTCAGCCGCACCTGCCCGCGCTGGTCGCGCAGCTCGAACTTGTACAGTTCGCCCTCGCCCAGCCCGGGCACGAACAGCTCCCAGACGCCCGAGGCGCCGAGCGAACGCATCGGATGCGTGCGCCCGTCCCAGCGGTTGAAATTCCCCACCACGGACACCCGGGCCGCCGAGGGCGCCCACACCGCGAACGATACCCCGGTGACGCCGCCGAGATCGCGCACGTGCGCGCCGAGTTTCTCGTAGATGCGGTGCTCGTTGCCCTCGTTGAAGAGATAGAGATCCTGCTCGCTCAGGGTCGGCAGGAAGCAATACGGATCGAAGAACTGGCGTATCTCGCCGTTCGGATACGTGGCCCGGAGCTGGTAGCGAAACGTCTCCTTCCGCCGGGCGATCACGCCCTCGAACACCCCCTCCGGCGCGAGCCGCGTCATCGGGTGCGCCCGGGCAGGCTCGGCGTCGAGCTCCACCACCTCGCATGCCGCCGCTCCCTGGAGGAACGCCCGCGCCACCACGCTGGGGGAGCGGCGATAGGTGACCGGGTGCATTCCGAGGACGGAGTGCGGCGAGGCGTGTCTCGCTTCGAGGAGTGCGGCCAGGTCGGTCTTGGAAAGGAGCACGGGAGGAGAGGATTGCGGCGCCACCGTGGGCGATGCCTCCGTCCGCGTCTAGCCTGGATGCAACGCATTCGCACCGCACGCTTGCTTGCCCCACCCCGGCCGCCTTTGCTCCGCGCGTGATCCGCCGCCTCGCCCTCGCATTCACCCTCGGTGCCGCCCCGTGGCTGTCCGGCGCCGTCGCGCCGAAGATCGAAGCCGACGACGTGCAGGCGGTGGAGAACGCCCGCGGCTTTCCCGAGGTCACGGCCAAAGGCAATGCCCGCGCCTCGGGCGACGGCCTGTTGCTGCTCGCGGACGAGCTGCGCTACAACGGCGAGACGACGACGCTCACCGCGCTGGGCCGCGTCACCTTCACCCGGGGCGAGGCGCGGCTGCTCGCCGACCGCCTCGAGTACACGCAGCGCGACGGCTCCTTCCGGGCGGAGAACATCCGGCTGGGCAGCTATCCGTATTTCGCCGAGGGGGCGTCGGCTTTCGGCACCGCCAGCGAGATCACGGTCCGGCAGGCGCGGGTCAGTTATGGCGAGCCGGGGCGGTGGCAGCCGACCCTGACCGCCGAGACGGTCGTGATCGCGCCGGGCCAGCGCGTGCGCACGGAGGATGCCTCCGCGGGCATCGGCCGCATCCAGTTCTTTCCGTTTCCCAAGTTCCAGCACGATTTCGACCAGCCGCTCGCGGGCGCCGTTTCCCTGCAGGGCGGGTTTCGCCGGTCGCTCGGACTCTTCGCCGACGTCGGCCTGCTCGTGCCCGTCTCGCAGCACGCGCGGCTCGGCGCCGACCTGGGGCTTTACAGCGAGCGCGGCGTGATGATCGGCCCCGCCGCGGCGTACTCGTCGCCCGACAACCCCGAGCGGCTGCGCGGGCGGCTGCACAGCGGCTACATCAACGATCACGGCGACAAGAAGACCGACCTGCTCGGCCGCCCCGTGCCCGAGGAGCGCGCCTACCTCGAATGGCAACATCAGCAGTACATCGCGCCGGGCCTTTCGCTCAACGCCCAGGTCAACTGGTGGAAGGATTCCGAAGTCGTGCGCGACTTCCGGCCGCGGGCGTTCTTCCCCGTGCAGGAGCCCGACACGTTCATCGAATCGGTCTACACCGGCACGAATTTCTTTCTCTCGGCCTTCACCCGGCTGCAACCCAACCGCTTCCACCGGGTGCAGGAGCGGCTGCCCGAGGTGCGGTTCGACCTTCTCCCGGTCTCCCTGGGGCACGGCTTCGTGCACCGCTTCAGCGCGAGCGCCGCGGTGCTGCGCGAGGATCCCGTCGTGACCGGCCGGAAGCTGCGCAGCAACCGTTTCGACGCGTACTATGCCCTGATGCGCCCGATCGCGCACCGCGACTGGCTGACGTTCACGCCCGTCGCCGGCGCCCGGATCACGCACTACGCGAACACCGAGGGCGCGGCGGAAGCCGGCGATTACACCCGGAGCCTCGGCGAACTCGGCGCCGACCTCGTCGTGCGCACGAGCGGCACGTTCGATTACAAGAATCCCCAGTGGAAGATCGACGGGCTCCGCCATCTGTTCACGCCGCGCCTCAGCTACCGTTACCTGCCCCACGCCGACCGCGGCCGCGGCCGCATCCCGCAGATCGACCGCACGGCGTTCTCCACCTACCTCCCGCCGCTCGGCCTCGGCGACGTGCGCAATATCGACGACCTGCATCCGACCCACACGCTGCGGGTGAGCCTCGACAACGTGCTCCAGACCCGCGACCCCGCGCAGGGCAGCCGCGACCTCGTCTTCCTGAGCCTCGCGAACGACTTCCGGTTCCGCCGCCGCCCGGGCGAACGCGACGTGTCGGAAACGCACGTCGAGCTCGCCCTCCTTCCCGCCCGCTGGCTCCAGGTCGACCTGTACCAGAGCTTCGCGCCCCAGACCTTCACGCTGCGGGAACTCAACGCCGGCGTCACGCTGCGCGACGGCACGCTCTGGTCCGTGCGCTTCGGCAACAACTTCCTCCGGCGCCAGCTCGAGGACTACCTGGTCGACGGGCGCGTGCGGCTCAACGAGCGGTTCGAGGCGGTGACCCGCCTGCACTACGATGCCCGCCGCAACCGCTTCAACGAGCAGTCGTACGGGCTGGCGCAGAATCTCGGCAACACCTGGCTCGTCTCCTACACGGTGAGCCTCTACTCGGGCCGGCGGCGCGAGAGCAGCTTCGGCTTCAACGTGCGGGTCGACTCCCTCAGCTTCTGATCTTGCGTCCGGCGCCCCGGGCCCCGACCCGCCCCGATCCGTGAACGTCGCCGCCAACCAGCAACGCACCTTTCTCCGGCTGCTGGAGGGGCTGCAGCCGCACTGGCGCCGCGATCGCGCCCTGCCGGCGCGTATTCAGCGCAGCCTTACCGGCGAGCGCTCGTTCGGCTCCCGCGACCGCCGCCTTTACCGCGAGCTCATCTACACCACGCTGCGTCACCTGCCCTGGGTCGAGCCCTGGCTCGGCTCGGATCCCGCCGAGGCGGTGCGCCGCGTGGCCTGGCTCGCCGCCGACATCCCCGCCACCGCGGGCTTCCGGGCCGCGTACGCCACGGGCCCCGCGCCGGGCGGCGATCCGGCGGAGCTGCTGCCGGGCTGGTTCCGGCCGCATTGTCCCGAGGCCTTCACGCCCGCGGAGGCCGCCGCCCTCGCCCGGCGCGCGCCGCTGTGGCTGCGCCTGCAGACGGACGCCCGCGGCCGCACCTCGGTGGAGACGGAGTTCGCCACGCTCGGCTGGAAGTGGAGCGCTTCGCCCGACCTGCCCGACGCGCTCCGGCTGGAGGGGGAGGTCGACGTCACGAAGACAGCCGCGTGGCAACGCGGTCGCTGCGAAGTCCAGGACGTGGGCTCCCAACGGGTGCTCGCCTCCGTTGGGGTCGAACCGGGCGGACACTGGCTCGACGCCTGCGCCGGTGCCGGCGGCAAGACGCTCCAGCTCGCGCGGCTGCTCGGCCCCGCCGGGACGGTCGACGCCACCGACCTCCGGCCGGAGGCGCTCGCCGAATTGCGCACCCGCCTGGAGCGCGCCCGCGCGCAGCGGGTCCCTCCCGGAGAGCGGCCCGCGGCGGTGAACATTCGCCCCTTCCTCCCCCCGGGCGAGGCGCAGTACGACGGAGTGCTGGTCGACGCGCCGTGCAGCGGCTCGGGCACCTGGCGCCGCTCGCCGCACCTGAAGTGGACGACGACGGAAGGCGACGTCGCCCGCGCGGCGGCGGTGCAGGGCGCGCTGCTCCGCGACCACGCCCCGCGCGTGCGGCCCGGCGGGCGGCTCGTGTATGCCACGTGCTCGCTCAGCTCCCAGGAGAACGAGACGGTGATCACCGCCTTTCTCGCCGCGCACCCGCAGTTCACGGCCGTTCCCTTCGCCCGCGAGTGCGGCGGGCTGGCGCGTGGCCTCGGCCTGCTTTTCCTGCCGTCCAGGCACGATTCGGACGGCTTCTTCGTCGCCTCGCTGCGCCGGCGATAAATTCCTTGCGGCGTGTCCGGCGCGACCAACCATCGCCCGACCGTGGTTCCAGACGCCGACTATCGCATCAAGCTCCAGGTCTTCGAAGGACCGCTGGACCTGCTGCTCTTCCTCATCCGGAAGAACGAGCTCGATATCTACGACATCCCCATCGAGTCGGTCACGCGCCAGTACATCGACGCGCTGAAGACGATGCAGCAGCTCGATCTCGACGTCGCCGGGGAGTTCTTCGTGATGGCGGCGACGTTGATGGAAATCAAAAGCCGCCTGCTGCTGCCGAAGGGACAGCACGCCGTCGATCCCAACGCCGAGGACGAGGAGGTCGATCCGCGGTGGGAACTCGTGCATCAGCTTCTCCAGTACAAGAAGTTCAAGGAGGCGGCCGCCACCCTCGCCGGGCTGGTGGAGCACCGGCAGAACCTCATGGCGCGGCACGTGTCCACGCTCGCCACCGATGATCCCGCCGGCCGCCCGCTGAAGAACGTGGATCGCATCGAGCTCTGGAACGTCTTCAACATCGTGCTGCGGCGGCTGGCCGAGAAGCTGGTCGTGGGCGAGATCCACGACGAAGTCGTCACTGTCGCCGACCAGATGGAATGGCTGCTCGCGCGCACGCAGGCGGAGCCGAGTTTCGTCTTCTCCGCCCTGTTCCCGGAGGGGGTGACGCTGCGGCGCCTCGTGGCGACCTTCCTCGCGATGCTGGAGCTCACGCGACTCAAGAAACTGCGCATCCGGCAGAGCGAGGCGTTCGCCGATATCGTCGCGGAAGCCGTGGTGGAAACGCCTGCCGTGCCACCGGCGCCGGCGGAAAACCCGCTTGAAACTGCGGCGAACCCACCCACGGTGTCGGCGTGAGCAAAGATTCCGGCAAACCCGCGCGCAAGAAACGCCTGCCGAAAGTCGGAGGCATCCTCGGCGTCGGCCTCGACAACGAGGACGGCCACAAGCGCATCACGCAGGGGGAGAAGTTCATCCTCGTCGGCGGCTCGCAGGAGACGCACGAGCGCATGACCGAGACCATGCTCAAGACCTTCGAGGAGCTGAAGCGCCGGGACAAACACCTCGAGTCGGTCGATCCGCGGGAACTCGGCGAGATCATCTCCAAGTCGCAGCCGCGCTGACCCATCCCGCCGCCGCCCGGCCATTCGCGAAGATGTCCACCCCCGGCGACACGCGCGACCGCGCCGACCTCCCGGCCCCTGTGCCGTCCTGGATCGTGGGCCTCTGTGGCGTGGCGGCAGTTGCGTCCGCGCTCTTTTCCCTTCTCCTGTTCCTCAACCGTTGATTCCCATGTCCGACAAGATCGCCAACCTGACCACCGACTCGTTCAAGTCCGCCATCGCGGCCTCCCCCACGCCCGTCCTCGTCGACTTCTGGGCGCCGTGGTGCGGACCGTGCAAGGCGATTGCGCCGACGCTGGAGGAGCTGGCTCACGAGCTCGATGGGAAGCTCAAGATCGCGAAGGTGAACATCGACGACAATGACGCGGTCGCCGCCGAGTTCGGCGTGCGCGCGATTCCGACGATGATCCTTTTCAAGGGCGGCAAGGTCGCCGAGACCCTCGTCGGCATGATGCCGAAGGCCGCGCTGAAGGCCAAGCTCACCGGCCACCTGGCCTGAGCCCGCCTGCCGCTCAGAGGGCGAAGCCGAGCCCGAGCAGGCCGGCGTACAACGCCAGCAATTTTCCCGTGTCGCCCAGCAGAGCGATGAGCTCGCCGGGCGATGCGCTTTTCCGCAGCCGTCGCGCGTGCCGCCAACCCAGCGGAGCCAGCAGGAGCGGCAGCAGCACCCACACGGGATGCCCGCGCAGGAGAAATCCCCCCGGCACGGCAAACGCCACCACCAGCGAGAGCCCGAACTGCCACCGCGCGGCGCCCCGTCCGAGCCGGACGACCAGGGTGCGCTTGCCCGCGGCGGCATCGGTCTCCACATCGCGATAATTGTTCACGACGAGGATGTTCGTGGCCAGAAGCCCGATCGGCACGCCGGCCAGCATCGCCTCGGTGGCGACCCGGCCCGCCTGCACGAAGTAGGTGCCGCCGACCGCCACGAGGCCGAAGAACAGGAAGACAAACACGTCGCCCAACCCGTGGTACGCTAGCGGATACGGTCCGCCGGTGTAGGCCACGCCGCACAGGATGCTCGCGATGCCGATGGCGATGAGCCACGGTCCGCCGTACGCGACGAGTCCCAGGCCGACGGCAAACGCCGCGACGAAGACCCCCACCATGGCGCGAAACATCGCGGGTGGTCGGATCAGGCCCGCCGCGACGGCGCGCCGCGGCCCCACCCGCGCCGCCGTGTCGGCCCCCCGGAGGAAATCATAGTAATCGTTCGCGAAATTCGTGCCGACCTGCACGAGCAGCGAAAAGCCGAGGCAAAGCGCGGCCGCGGCGGGCACGAACGTGCCGTCGTGCCACGCCAGCGCGGACCCGACCAGCACGGGCGCCACCGCCGCGGGCAGCGTCCGCGGGCGCAGGGCCCCGAACCAGATGCGGGCGCGCGACTCGCTCATGGGGCCTCCGCGCGATAAGCGCGTTCCGGCGGGATGCCCAGTTCCCGCTCGAGTTCGCGTATCCGGGCCAGCACCACCTCCCGGCCCGCGCCGGGATCGTCCGCCGGCAGCGACGGCGCCAGCCGGACCAGGAAACGCCACGCTTCCTCCCCCCGGCCCGTGCGGCGCAGCATCTCGGCATGCAGCCGTGCCGCGTAGAAGGGCGCGCGGGGCAGCTCCCACGCGCGCCGGTAGCTCTCCGCCGCTCCGGCGAGGTCCCCCAGACGCATCACCTGGATCGCCGCGCGCTCGACCCACAGGTCCGGATTCGCGGGGTGAAACGCCATCGCGGCGTCAAGGTGGCGCAGCGCCACCTCCGCCTGCTCGCGATTCAACCGCCGTTCCAAGGCGACTCCGGCCGTTTCGCCGCCTGCGGCCTCGTACCGCCAGGTCGACAGGTCATGCGCGATGATCCGGGCGCCATTGATCCAGAAATACACGGGGCGGGGGTCGATCGCCGTCGCAAGCTGCACGAACGTCTGCGTGGCCGCGAGGTCGCGCCGCTCCCACGCGACGAACATGCGGAGCCAGGTCGCATCCGCCACCAGCGTGCGAAATCCGCCCAGCAGCGCGAGCGTCGCCCCCTGCCCCGCGGCGGCCAGCGAGGGTTCCAGCCGCAGCGCCGGCTGCCGCGCGCGGGTTTCGGCCCAGACCGGCGCGATCCAGGCCTGCAATGCGGTCCCCGCCGCCGCCAGGCCGGCGAGGATCACGGCGAAGGTCCATCCGCGCGCCGGGTTCATGGGCGGAGCCTCCCTCGCGGCGCGGCCTGGCCCGCGGCGGCTTGCGTCGTCATGCGGTCAAATCTCCCGCTGCCGGAAGCTGTACACCGCCAGCGCGCAGGCCGCGGCAGCGTGGCCCAGCGCGTAGAGCACCACGCGCACGACGTGCCACCCGGGCGGCGCGTCCGCCGCCTGCAGCGAGTCGGCGAGCGCGAACAACTGGAAATTGGGAAACACCGCCGCGATCGCGCCCGCGAGCAGCCGCCCGAGCCAGGCCCCGCCGCGCAGGTAGGCATCCTGGGCGAGGTACTGCAGGTGTCCGATCACGAGCACGAAGGAGCCGACGATCACGGTGAAAAGCTGCGTCTGCGCAAAACTCGCCACGAGCAGCACGCCCGCTCCGAGCACCACGAGTTTCAGCCACTGCAGCAACCCTGCGAGTGCCACGAGGCCGTAGCTCACGACGCGCCCGCCCTCGAAGCTGTCCGGATACTCCTGCATCAGCTGCCCCTCGCGCCAGAACAGCACCGCCGCCAGCAACGCCGTCAGCAGGAGGCAGAAGGCGCCGGTCAGCACCGCGACGCCGGCGAACTTGCCCAGGACGAACTCCGCGCGCCAGACCGGCTTGGCCAGCAGCGTCAGCGCGGTGCGGTTCTCGATCTCGCTGAACACGAGCTGTGCGGTCGCCGTGATCGTGATGGCCGCGCCAAAGAAGGCCATCGCCCCCTGGCCGCAGTCGGCGAGGAATTTGAGTTCCGGTGCGCCGAAATTGAAGTCCCGGAACCAGCGCGCGCCGAGCACGAGCGCCAGCGCGAGGAAGAGCAGCACGTTGAACAGCCGCTGCCGCGCGGCCTCCCGCAGGGTGTTCTGCGCGATCAGCGCGGTGCGCAGGAGCGAGAACGGCACGCGCGCGGGGCCGGCCGTCGTCGCGGACCCGCTCATGGCGGCGGCGGCGCGCCCGCCGCCGGGTCGTGGCCCACCCGCTCGAGGAAGATCCGGTCGAGCCGCGTCCGGGGCGGGTCGATCGCCGCCAGCTTCCGGCCGCGGGCCGCGAGCCAGGCTTCCAGCTCGGCCCGTTCCCCCGGCGGAAGGGCATCGACCTCGAAGGCCTGCCGGCCGGAGCGTCCCACCAGTTCGGATACCGCGCCCTCGAGGATCAGGCGCCCGCGGTCCAGGATCGCGACGCGGTCACACAGGTCCTCGACCTGGCCGAGCAGGTGGGAGGTGATCAGCACGGTCTTCCCCTGCGCCTTGAGCCGCAGGATCAGCGCGGAAATCGCCGCCGTGCCCACGGGATCCACGCCCGCCGTGGGTTCGTCGAGGATCAGCAGCCGCGGGTCGTGCACGAGCGCCTGCGCCAGCCCGATGCGCTGCAGCATGCCCTTCGAGTAGGTGCCGACGCGCCGCTCGGCCGCGCCGGCGAGATCCACGAGTTGCAGGACCTCCTCCACGCGCGCAGCCAGGCGCGGGCCGGAGAGCCCGCACAACCGGGCACAGAAGCGGACCAGTTCCCGGCCGGACAGATGCCGGTAGAAGTACGGCGCCTCGGGCAGGTAGCCCACGTCGCGCCGCGCCTCGACCCGGCTGCTCGGCACGCCGAAGACGCTGCAGTCACCCGCCGACGGTCGCAGCAGGCCGAGCAGGATCTTGATCGTCGTGCTCTTGCCGGAACCGTTGGGTCCGAGCAGCCCGTAAACCTGCCCCGGCGCGACCGCCAGGGTGAGATGATCCACCGCCCGCAGCTTCACGGCCACCTGCAAGCCGGCGAAGGGATGCTCGGCGCAGCCCGATGGCGAAATCCTTCACCACGCCGCGCAAGGCAAGCGCGGCGACCGTGCAATCGGGGGCTGCAGGAGTTGCGGACATCGCGCTCAGCGAATCACAAAGCCGCTGAACTGCGCCGGGCGCCGCGCGGCGCGCCGCTCCACCTTGCGGATGTAGCCGTGCATCCGTTCCTCGACGGCCGCCACGAAGTCGCCGATCTCGCCCTCCCGCCCCTCGGCTTCAAGGAGCACCCGACCGTCGGCGAGGTTGGAGACAAAACCCGCCACCTCGAACTCGCGGGCGACCTGGAGGACCGTGTAGCGAAAGCCGACCCCTTGCACATGCCCCGAGAAGCAAACGGTTTCGTGATGGACTTCGGCCATGAAGAGGGTCGGACCGTAGGCGCCGGCGCGCACCCGTTCAACCCGCAAAAGCTTGGTCTGCCGAATGCCCGCGCGACCGGCCGTTGGGAGCCGGAATTTTAATTGCGTTTCAGGTGAGCCCGATCTCAGTTTGCCGCCAAGCGATGAGCAATTTCGACTCGGACGGCGGCGCGGAGAATCCGTGGGAGGATCGGGGCGATCTGGCGTGGAACGAGTTCGATTGGGAACGCTACCTGCGCGAGCAGGAGGAGGCGATCCACCGGTACCTGCGTTTTTACGAAGCCTGCAGCAAGGATCCCGAGCGGATCGATCGCGTCGCGGAGAAGATGAACTGGGGCGACGACACGTGGAGCGACGAGGCTGAGCTCGACGACGACGCGACCGAAACGGAGGACGACGCGGAGGACGAGGTTTATACGCTGCACAAGAACCCGATCTTCATCGCCACCAAGGCCATTTACCTCGGGCTGAACCGTTCGTGGCAGCGGCTGGCGGTCGATCCCGCCCAGGTGCCGCAGCGCCTTGCAGTCAGCCTGCTCGCATCGCTGCACCAGGGCGAGGACCAGGCAGTCCAGGCGGTGCACGCACTCGACTTCGGCGATTTTGCGATGGCGATCAGCCTCTTCAAGCGCGCGATGAGTTCGTTGAACGGCACGCTCGCGCTGCTCAGCCCCGAAGCGGTGGGAGAGGAACGGGCGCTCGCGCAGTGGCGCGATGAAGCGTTGCCGCGCTTGTTCGATTTGCGCGAGGTGTGGCTCCGGGTGATTGCCGAGTGCCGGGACGAACTCGACCGGCCCGTCGACGACGAGGGCTGAAGCACCGGCGCTGCGAAGCGTTCGGCGCGAGGCGCGGCGGAAAAATGGCCGCGGTGCGCGCGATAAAATTCAGCCGCGATTTCAGCCCAAATCGGGCCTTGCACTTTGGCACTTGCGCGTTTCGCTCCCGCTCTTGGATTGGAGAGGTGGCTGAGTGGCCGAAAGCGGCGCTTTGCTAAAGCGTTGTAGGTGTAAAAGCCTACCGGGGGTTCGAATCCCCCCCTCTCCGCCATCCTTCGCCTCCGCGCAGCGGAAGCGAAGGATGTCCTCCGAAGCTTCAGCGTAGGAGGACCCCGTGCAAGCCGGGGACGAGGCTTCGGATGGCACGGCCATCCTATGAATCGGGCAGCCGCTGCGCTCGAAGAACGGAACGTGATTCGAAGAGGCTCGCTGAAGCTTCGCAGCAGCCGTGCCATGCACTACGTCTACCTCATCGAAAGCGCCGTGAAAGACGGCGTCCGATATACGGGCTTCACGGGTGACCTGAGGCAGCGCATGCGCGAGCACAATGCCGGAAAAAGCGTCAGCACCGCCGGTAGCCGTCCATGGCGGCTCGTGACCTATCTTGCGTTCTCGACGAGAAGTCAGGCCCTCAACTTCGAGCGATACTTGAAGTCAGGCTCCGGCCACGCGTTCGCTCGCAAGCGGCTCTGGTGAGCGCGAAGGATGTCCTCCGAAGCTTCAGCGTAGGAGGACCCCGTGCAGGCCGGCGACGAGGCTTCGGATGGCACGCTCACCCACGCATCGCCGCACGCAGTGCCATGCTCTGCGACAGTCGCCGGCATTCCACGCCTCACGGCTCCGCGCGCGCCAGGCAATCAAGCGCGGCGAGTTTCGCTCGCAACTCCTCCGCCTGGGAAGAGGTCGGATTGACCAGCGGGAGCCGGCACGGGCCGCACGGGCAGCCGACGGCATCCATCAGCGTCTTGAACGCCGCGATCGGATGGCCACCGGCGTTCACGGCGGTTTGGATCATCTCCACCGCCCGCGCCTGGAGCGAGGCCGCCGTCGTTTCATCTCCCGCCGCAAACGCGGCCATGAGGGCGACGTAAAGCGGCGCGGCAAAATTATAGGTGCTGCCCACCGCCCCGCGGGCCCCGCGACGCAACGCCGAATGCAGCAGCTCGTCGCGCCCAAACAGGATATCGTAACGCCCGCCGTCGAAGCGCACGCACCGCTCGAAGTCATCGAGGTCCTCGAACGTATACTTCACTCCCGCCAGCGTCGGGATCCGGTGGCGCGCTGCCGCGAGAAAATCGACCACGGCCAGGTGCAGCCCCGTCATCGACGGCATGTGGTAGTAGTAGAAGGGCAACCGTGGCGCCGCCGCCGCGACCGCCGCACACCAGTCGACGAGTCCGGGCACACCGGCGGGTCTGAAAAAATACGGCGCCAGGCACGAGATGCTGTCCGCGCCGATCTCCTGCGCATGGGCCGCCAGCGCGCGGCTGTCTTCCAGGCAGGTGTGTCCGACGTGCACGATCACCCTCAGGTCCGCGGGCGCGGCCGCCACCCAGCGCTCCGCGACGCGTCGGCGCTCCTCTCCCGTGAGCGAGGCACCCTCCCCCGTCGTGCCGCAAACGAAGGCACCGACGACACCCAGCCGCCGCAGATGGCGGGCATAGGGCGCGATGGCCTCCAGGTTGAGCGTGCCGTCGGGATGCTGCGGCGTGAAGGGCGCGGCGACGAGGCCGTGGGTCTGGCGTGGCGACATGAAGGGAGGCGGCGAGGTTTGCGCGACACGAGCGACCACCGCTCAGCGGCGGGCCGCGATGTCCGCGAGCTCGAATTCCGCGAACGTGATGCGGTCGTACGCCGAACTTTCGCCGCGCTCGTAGAGGCAGCCGGCACGCGTGGCATCGAGCACGATCAGGCTGGAATAGGCCGCGGGACCTTCGTGGAGGACCAGTTCGCGCGGCCAGGTGCGACCGTCATCGGCGCTCGCCTTCACGGTCATGCGCTCGCGTTTGGTCGAAGCCGGATTGGAGAACAGGTGCAGCCGCGCCGCGGTTGCCCGCACGATGCTGGCCTGGCAGACCGGCTCGATCAGGTCGGGGACATCGACCGGCGCCGTCCAGGTGAGTCCACCGTCGGCGCTGATCGCCTGGGTGCGGCGATTGCGGCCGAAATAGGCCCGCATGTTCATGATCAGCGTGCCCTTGCCATCGAAGCTTTCCACCACCTGGCACTCGTTGGCCTTGGGACGGATGACTCCGCCGAGCCTCCAGGACGCACCGCGATCGTCGGAGTAGATCACGTGCGAACCATACTCGAACGGTCCCTTCCGCACTTTGCCGGCCGGATCGTCGTAGCTGTGGTCGCTCGGGATCACGAGCCGGCCGGCATGTGATCCGTGCTGGATCTGGATGCCCACACCCGGGCCGGTCGCATACCAGCCCCACGCGGGATGCTTGGTCGTGGACGTGATGTCGACCGGCTTGGTCCACGTCGCGCCGTGGTCGCGCGAACTCGAGACCCACACGGTGCGCGAGCCCTTCGCTTCCTTGCGCACGATGGCGTCCTCCTTGTCGGTGCCGGCGTTGTGCGTGAGCAGGAGCCAGAGCGTACCCGTCTTCTCCTCCAACACGGGACACGGATTGCCGCACGTGTTGCCCGCGTCATCCCAGACCACCTGCAACGGGCCCCAGGTGCGGCCGCCATCGCGGGAGCGTTTGAGCAGCAGGTCGATGTCCCCGGCATCGCCGCGACCCGACTTCCTTCCTTCGCAGAACGCGAGCAGGTCCCCGTTTTGCGCGCGGATGACGGCCGGAATCCGGTAGGTGTGATAATCTTCCTGGCCGGAGACGAAGACATCACGCTGCTGCACGGCGGCGGAGAGCGACGCGGCGCCCAGGAGGAACGCGAGGAGAAGACGGCAGGGTTTCATGCGGAAAGGTCCGTGCGTCCAGGCGCGAGGACACGCTGCATCACGCGTGCCGGCACCGCCCGGACAACCGAAATGCACTGGTGCTATTTAGGAACCGAAGCCGGCCCGGCGCTCAAGGGCGGACGAAGAGGATGCAGATCGGCGAGGGAACGTTGATCACGCCCTTGGTCTGGTAGGCGAGCTCGCCGCTCGCGGGGTTCACCTTGTGCACCGACACGGTGTTGGAGTCGGCTCCCGCGGCCAGCAGCCAGCCGCCGTCGGGCGAGAGGTTGATGTTGCGCGGGAACGCGCCCCGCACCGGCTGCACCTGGATCACTTCGGCTGCCGCCGTGGCGGGATCGACGCGGAAGACCGTGACGGTATCGTGTCCACGATTGGAGAAGTAGACAAAGCGCCCGCCCGGGTGCACGAGCACCTCCGCGCCGGAGTTGTGCGTTTCCTTCGCCTTGGCGGTTTCGCTGATCGAGGGGACCGTGCCGAGCTGACGCGCCGTTCCGGCCGCGGCGTCCCAGGCAAACGAGGTCAGCGACACGGACAACTCGTTCAGCAGGTAGATGAACCTGCCGTCCGGAGAGAACTTGAGGTGACGCGGACCGCCGCCGCGGACAGACGCCGCGAAACCGTGGCGCGTGATCGCCGGGCCGGCAGGGTCGACGCGGTAGATGACGATGCCGTCGAGACCGAGATCAGGGACCAGCGCGAAGCGCCCATCCGGCGACCAGCCGATGTAGTGCGGATGCGGAGCGTCCTGGCGCTTGTCGACGACCTTCGAGCCGCCCTCGTGCTCGATCACCCTGGCGGGCCCGAGCCGCCCGTCGGCCTCGAGCGGAAACAACGCCACGGACCCACCGCCATATTGCGCGGTGAGCAGGAATTTTCCCGTCGGATGCACCGCAAGGTGGGCCGCGCCGCCGTCGCCGGTCGGCACCTGGTTGATCGGCTCGAGCGCCCCGCCGGCGGCGATCCGATAGCCCGCGGCGCCGGGTCCGCCGGGGAAGTTCGCGACCGCGTAGAGCTTCTTCCCATCGGGATGCAGCGCGAGGAAACCTGGCGCGCCGATCTCGGCCGCGAGCACCGCGGCACCGAGCTTGCCGCCCGCGGGATCGAACGTCGAGCGGTAGATTCCCTTCGTTCCCGGCCCGCTGGTGCCGAAATAAACGTGGGACACCTGGGCGGTAAGCGAGCCGGCGGTCGCGGCGATAATGGCGAAAGCGGCAGCAAAGCGGGGGCGGGCGGGGAGTTTCATCGGACGCATTAGAGCAGGCGCGGCGACCCCGCCAAGGCGGATCGGTCGCAGGCAGGGCGCGAGGCCGCTTCCGCTCCTTCAACCGCAACTACCCGTCGAGCGGTGACCGCACCCCCAAGCCGGGCTTCTGCATCACATGCGTGTAGATCTGCGTGGTCTCGACGCTCTCGTGCCCGAGCAGTTCCTGCACGGTCCGGATGTCGGCGCCCGCCTCCAGGAGGTGGGTGGCAAACGAATGGCGGAGCACGTGCGGCGAAACGCGTTTGGCGATGCCGGCCGCGCGGGCCGCCCGCTTGATCGTGTTCTGAAACGTCGTGTCGTTGAGATGATGGCGCCGCCGGGTCGCCGCTCTCGGATCGGTGCTCAACTCGCGCGAGGGAAAGAGCCACTGCCATTCCCAGGTCTCGCCGGCCCGCGCGTACTTGCGCGCGAGACCCTCGGGGAGCCAGACGCCAGGCAGCGCGGCGGCGCGGTCCGCAGCGTGGAGGTCGCGGAGCCGCCCGAGGTGCGCCGCCAGCGGCTCGCGCAGCCTTGCCGGAAGCACGGTGATGCGATCCTTGTCGCCCTTGCCGCCGCGGATCATGAGCCGGCTGCGATCCAGGTCGAGATCCTGGACGCGGAGCCGAAGCAGATCCATCAGCCGCAACCCCGAGCCGTAGGCGAGCTCCGCCATGAGCCGCGGGGTGCCCTCGAGCGCGACGAACAATCGCTGGCATTCGTCACGACTGAGGACGACCGGCATCCGCCGTCGGGGCGAGGCCCGCTCGTACTCGAGCGGCTCCAGCTTCCGTCCCATCGCCTCCTGCACCAGGAACACGAG
>CALFZM010000391.1 GCA_937952235.1 uncultured Opitutia bacterium
GAGGTGGAGCCGCCTGTCCCCAGGCGGCTGGCGTGCGACGGACCGGTTCGCAGCGGCTTGAGGACTGGCCGCTCCACCTTTCCGTGCGGCCGTTTTCATCGTTGATTTGAAAGCCAACGGCAGGGTGCCGGCTCAGCCGGCGAGCAACTGGCGGGGATTGGTTTCCAGCAGGACCTGGGTTTCGGCGGCGGTGAGGTCGGACTCGTACAGCTTGATGACGGCCGATTCGTAGATGAAAAGCGGGGCGTGCGTGCCGAACACCAGCCGGCCCGCGGGCAGGCGGCGCAGGTGACGGCCGACGCTCCCGGCTGCCTCGATGCGGGCGATGTCGAAGGCGACGCCGGGCAGCGCGGCGAGCTTGGGACCGAGGGCGCTTTCGAGCACCTTGCCGCTGTTGAGCAGGAGCACGCGCGCCTTCGGCAGGGCGGGCAGCAGCCCGGCGAGCGGCGCCACGTCGACGTCGGGGACCTGGAGCATGGGGTGGTGCGTGCGGAAATCCTCGAGCTGCACGGCAAGCTGCACGAGCAGGCCGCGCTCGGCCGCGAGTTCCAGCAATCGCCGGAAGCGCGGTTCGGCGAGCGTGTAGCCGTGGTAATTGGGATGGAGCCGGATCCCGGGCATCCGGTGCACCTCATGGCAGCGGCGCACGTCGTCCTCCCAACCGGGCAGGGCTGGGTTCACTTCGCCGAACGGCACCAGCCGTCCGCCGGTGCCGCGGCATTCATCGGCAAGGCGCTGGTTCACGGCGGCCAGGTCGCGATGCAGGATGCCCTCGAAACTCCCGGCCCAGGCCTGCGCGACGCCGTGCTCGGTCATCTTGGCGAGGAGCGCCGCGGTCTGGTCGAGCGGCAGCCGCCGGAACGGCCAGTGGAAAAGGCTCACGTTCGTGTCCACCGTCCGAAGCCGGTCGGGCGCGGGCGCGGGCGCCGAGGCTGCGGCGAGAGGCAGACCGGAGGAGGGGAGGACGGCGGTGGTGGCGAGGGTGGCCTTGAGGAAGGCGCGGCGTTGCATGGCGGGAGCGGCCGGGACGATCGGAGTGGAAGAGTGCCCGGGACCGGACTCGAACCGGCACTTCCTTGCGGAAATCTGATTTTAAGTCAGATGCGTCTGCCATTTCGCCACCCGGGCGGACGGCTGTCCCTCATTAGTAGCGGCGGGAAGGGGAACGCCAGCCGGAATCTCCCTGCCGACCGAAGCGGGCGGCGGCCGTAGCAGCGCCGCGGTCCCGCCGCGCGGGCCGGCGCTCGTGGCCCGACCCCTGAAGCCGGGGGAATTGAGCCTTGAACGGCCGGAGGGGGCATCCCACGGTGCGCCGGGTGAAAATCGGTTTTCTCGGCGGGAGCTTCGATCCCGTCCACTTCGGTCACCTGATGGCGGCGCAGGACGCCTATGAGCAGCACCACCTGGACCGGCTGGTGCTGGTCCCGGCGGCCCAGGCGCCGCTCAAGCCGAACGACGTGCAGTCCTCCGCCGAGGATCGGCTGGCCATGCTGCGGGCGGCGACCGAGTGGGACCATCGCTTCGAGGTTTCCGACGTGGAGCTCAGGCGCGGCGGCGTGAGCTACACCATCGACTCCGTGCGCCACTTCCGCGCGCTCTATCCCCACGACGATCTGTTCTGGATCATCGGTGGCGACCAGTTGCCGAAGCTTCATCTCTGGAAAGACATCACGGAACTGGCGCGCATGGTGGAGTTCATCTTCCTGGAACGTCCGGGCTTTCCGGTCCGGGAACACCCCGCCATCACCGGCCTCCGGCTGCACCGGTGCGACGGCCATCTGGTTGCGATCAGCTCGACGGAGCTGCGGGAGCGCTGCCGGCGCGATCTCTCCCTCGACTACTTCGTGCCCCACAAGGCGATTGTTTACATCAAGGAACACTCCCTCTATCGGGAGAAAACATGAAATCCAAGAAGTCCGCCACCTTCGAGCTCGTGCAGTGGGTATGTCGCGTGCTCGACGACAAGAAAGCGGGCGAACTCACGGTTCTCGACGTCTCCGCGCAGTCGTCGATCACGGATTTTCTGGTGCTCGCCACGGCGACCTCCGAACCGCACCTGCGGGCCCTGCGGGTCGAACTGGAAAAGGTTCTCGATGCCCATCAGGTGCGGATCGTCGGCATGGAGACCGCCCAGGAAAGCGGCTGGCTCGTGATCGATGCCTTCGACGTGATGGTGCACCTCTTCCTGACAGAAACGCGGGAGCGCTATGGTTTGGAACGCCTGTGGCGCGACGCGGTGGAGGTCTCCCTCGCCAAGGTCCTCGCTCCCGAGCGCCCGGCGAAACGCAAGCCGGCCGCGGCGAAGGCGCGTCCCGCGGCCGCCCGCAAGGCTTCTCCGCGGAAGCGCGGCGTTGCGTAAGTGCGCGGCGGGACGTCGCCGCGGCGCGCGCTAAAGCGGCCATCCCAGAGGGAAGGAGGCGCCCCGCGTTAAGTGTATATACTTAGTAAGACCAAGAGCTTACAAATTTTTGACCTTGCTGATTTGAGGGGGGGTATACATTGTCGGGTCCACTGCTCACGCCTGAGCATTTTGTATTATAGTTCATAGCAATCCGTCCGATACCACCAGAGTCACCAACATGAAAAACTATACCCACCGGAAGGGCTTTACCCTCGTTGAAATCATGATCGTCGTCGTCATCATCGGCCTGCTGGCCGCGATGGCGATTCCTGCGTTCCAGAAGGTCCGTGTTGCCTCCCAGGACAAGGCCGTGCTGAACAACGCCCGTCAGATGGCCGCCGCGGCCGACCAGTACTACCTCGAGAACGGCGCGATCTTCGCCAACTCCTCGAGCCTCGTCGGCGCCACGAACTACGTGAAGGCGCTCAACACCGTCGCCTCCGAGACCTACCCGACCCAGTACACGCAGGGCATCACGATCACGATCACGGGTATCGCCAACGCCCGTACGATCACGTACGCCCCGTAATTCCGGTTACCCACACCGACTTTCACTGGCCGCCCTCCTGGGCGGCCTTTTTTTTTTCCCGCGAAATGGGCACGGGTGTCCGGATGTCCCCGTCCCGTTCTGCCCCAACCTCCTGGGGTGAAATCTCTAAGTAGTGGTGGGGACCCCCGGATACGCGCTTCTCCCCGTGCATGACCCTCCGTTTGTGACGATGGTAATCCCCTAGGCAGTCGCTCCGCTCGCAGGGTGCGCCCGCCGCCAGCAACCCTCCAGCGCTCCCCTTAACTCAAATCTTATGAAATCAGCGATTCGCCGCGGCCACGGTGGCTTCACCCTGGTGGAAATCATGGTCGTGGTGGTGGTCATTGGCATCCTCGCCACGCTCGCCCTGCCCCAGTGGCAGAAGGTGCGGAGTGCCTCCCAGGACAAGGCGGTCTTCAACAATGTCCGCCAGCTCGCGGCCGCCGCCGACCAATACTTTCTCGAACAGGGCACCGACAACGCTGCGCTCACCAACCTGGTCGGGGCGTCGAACTATGTGAAGGTGCTCGCGACCGCGGCGTCGGAAACGTATCCGACCCACTACACGCAGGGCGTCACCATCACGGTGACCGGCGTGGGTGGCGCACGTACGATCACCTACGCGCCCTGACGGGGTCGCGCCGCTTCCCTAATCTGGTGTAAAACGCCCGCCGGCCTCCGGTTTGGCGTTTGCCCTGCCTTCGCGCGTTCGATTTGTGTCGTGCCTCCAGCCCGGCGGTTTGCCGGGCGTTTGCATGACACCCGCGTTCTTCCGCGCCTTCCTTTCCGACCGCCGTTGCTGGCTGCTGCTGCTCATGGCGGCAGTGGCTGTGGTCCTCGGGTTTGTCGCAGTGCCGGACGACCTCGCGATCAAGCTGGTCTCGAAAGTGGGGTTCTGGTTCGTGCTAGTGGCGTTCGTCCTTTGGGTCGGCAGCCTGTGGCAGACGTTTGCCACCGATTTGCGCGCCCGGCCCTGGCTCCGGCTTGACTGGGTGTCCGTCGCGATCGTCGCGGCGGGCGGCGCCGTGCTGCTCGCGCACGAGTCCTTCGGGTTCAAGATCGTCATGGACGAAATCATGCTCCTCGGCACGTCGATGAGCATGCACCTCGACAAGAGCGCGCTGACGCCGCTCCGGGGAAACGACATCCAGGGCGCCTTCATCATCCTCGAGGGCATTGTCGACAAGCGGCCGCTGTTCTTTCCTTTCCTCGTCTCGCTGCTCCATGACCTGCTCGGCTATCGGCCGGCCAACGCGTTCCTGCTCAACGCCGGCCTGACGTTCGTGTTTCTCGGCCTGGTGTGCGTGCTCGGCCGGATGCTCGCCGGACGGGTGGGCGGCTGGCTCGGGGTCGTCCTGTTCGCCGGGCTGCCGCTGCTGGCGCACAACACGACGGGCGGCGGGTTCGAATTGCTGAACCTCACCATGATCCTCGCCACCCTGCTGCTCGGCATCCGCTGGGTGCAGAAACGCGACGCGGCGGCGCTGACGGCATTCTGCTTTTCCGCCCTCCTGCTCGCGCAGGTCCGGTACGAATCGGTCATCTACCTCCTTCCGGTCGCGCTGACCGTGCTCTTCGTCTGGTGGCAGGACTCCCGCATCACCCTGTCCTGGCCCGTGATCTTTGCCCCGCTGCTGATGGTGCACTATCCGCTCCAGCACCGGATCTTCGACGTGCGGTCTTCCGCGTGGGAAATGTTCAGCAAGCCCGGCTACTCGAGACCTTTTTCCTTCGAGTACATCCCGGAGAATCTCGGCCATGCGGTGAACTTCTTCTTCGCCAAGGCCTCCGACCAGCCCAACTCGGTCGTGTTTTCCGCCCTCGGCCTCATCGCGGTCCCGTTCTTCGTTCTTCTCGTGGTCAAGCGCGTGCGGACGCTGACCGCCGAGTCGCCCGCCATGGTCGGCGTGATCCTTTTCAGCGTCGGATTCGCCGCCCAGTTCCTGCTCATGATGTGCTATTTCTGGGGCAAGTTCGACGACGCCGTCATCCGCCGGCTGAGCCTGCCGACGCACCTCGCGCTGGTCGTCGCGTTGCTGACGATCCTGCCCCAGTTCAGCCGCCCGGTCGTGGCGCGCACGCTCCTGCTGGTCGCGACGCTTGGGCTGCTCGCCCGCAGCGTGCCTTCGATGGCAGCTCACGCCTACAGCCAGGAGTACATTCCCGGACGCGAGACCGCGTGGCGCCGCGCCTTCATGGCGGCCCAGCCGCGGCCGGATTACCTGATGATCGACAACGACTCGACCCTGTGGGTCACCCACAAGGTGTCGTCGACGCCCACGGTGGTCGCGGTGAAGCGGCGCGAGGACATCGCGTTCCACCTGCGCAACCGGACGTTCTCGGACGTATTCGTTTTCCAACGACTCACGATCAATCCCGATTCCGGCGAGCGCACGCTGCGCGAAGGCGACGACCTCGGGCCGGACTTCGTCCTCGAGACCGTCCAGGAGGAGCGCCTGCAGCTCCTCACGCTTTCCCGCATCAGCCGCGTGAAGGAGATCCGCTCCGACGGCGCCGTGATCAGCGTGCGGCCCCCGCCGCCGGAGGGCCCGGCCAAGTCGCGCGCGGAAATCGAGGAGGCGCGAAAGCGGTTTCTCGAGAGCTACATGAAACAGCTCCCGTGAGCACGCACCGGCCCAGCCTGCTCCGCGAACGCTCGGACCGGGTGGCGCTGCTGCTCTTCGCGGCCTGCGCCGTGGCTTCGGTCCTGCTCGGGTTCCGGCTGGTGCCGCCCGCCCAGGCCGAGCGCCTGATCACCCACGGCGGCTGGTTCTACATCCTCGGCGTTTTCGGGCTCTGGGTGTTCCATGCCTGGCGCGTGCTGCAGGAGCGGCGGGACGTGTGGCTCTCGTGGCTGCGCCGGCCGGGCTGGACCGGTGCGGTGATCGTCGCGGGCACCGCGTTCGCGCTGTGGTCCGACGAGTTCGCGCACAAGGTGCTCTTCGACGAGTACGTCCTCCAAGGCACCGCCTGGCACATGCACCTGACCAAGGAGGTCGGCACGCCGCTGCGAGCCTACGACTTCGCCGGCACCTGGCTGGTCATCGATACGTTCCTCGACAAGCGGCCGTACTTTTTCACGTTCCTCGTCTCGCTGCTGCACGACCTGACCGGCTACCGGCTGGCAAACACCTTCGTGCTCAATGCCGCACTCACGTTCGTGACCCTCGCCGCCGTGGCCTGGCTCGTCCGCGCGCTCACCGGCCGCGCCGGCCCGGCGCGGCTCGCGGTCGGACTGCTCGCGACCCTGCCGCTCTTCGGCCAGAACGCCAGCGGCGCGAGCATGGAGCTGCTCAACGTCGCGATGATCGCCGGCGTAACGATCGCCGCCACGCTTTACCTCCGCGTCCCCGACGGCAACCGGCTCGCGCTGCTCGTGCTCACCGCGGTCCTGCTGGCGCAGACGCGGTACGAGTCCGTGCTGTTCGTCCTGCCGGTCGGCGTCGTCGTCCTGCTCGGCTGGTGGCGCGCCGGGCGCATCTTCCTGCCCTGGCCCGCGATCATCGCGCCCCTGCTGCTCGTCCCCTACGCCTGGCACGATCGCTTCGTCGGCAGCAAACCGATCCTCTGGCAGTTACGCGAGGGTGAGTCGGCCCGCTTCGCCTGGCAGTACCTGCGGGGCAATCTCGAGGGCGCGTGGAATTTCTTCTCCAGCGTGTCGCCCGGCCAGCCAAACTCCGCCTGGCTCGTGCTGCTCGGCGTGGCCGGCCTGATCGCGGCGCTCGCGCGCCTCGCCACCCGCCGGCGGTCAGGGGCGGCCACCCCGCCGGCGCCCGCGGTTGTGCCCGCCATCGGGCTCATGGCGCTCACCGTGGCCGCCAATCTCGGGCTGCTGATGTTCTACTACTGGAGTCGCCTGGACGAGCCGATCGCCACGCGGTTCGCACTGCCGTTCTGCCTCGTGCTCGCCCTTGCCGCGGGCTGGTTCGTCCATCACCTCGATCGCCGCGGCCTGCCCGCACTGCGCATCGGCACCGCCGGTCTGGCGGTCTGGCTCGCGGTCTGCGCCGCACCGGCGCTCGCCCACCGGTTCTACACGACGCAAAACATGGTCATGCACGAGACCGACTGGGAGGTGGAGCAGGCGCAGGCCCGCATCCGCCGCGGCCCGGTGCTTTGGATCACCGCCAAGGCCACGATGCCCTTCCTCCTGCAACGCATCCCCGCCGTGAATACGACGATCGCCGGCGTGCGCGGCCCGCAGATCGCCTGGCACCTGCGCGAGGGCACGTTTCGCGATGTCTTCGTGGCTCAGGTCGTCCGGCCGACGTCCGCCCAGGGCGACCTGATCGTCGACCCCGACGAAATGCTCCCCCCCGCCTTCCAGCTCGAACCCGTGGCCGAAAAGCGCTTCGGCGCCCGCTGGATCCGGATCAGCCGGCTCACCGGCATCGACCTGCCGCAGACCCTCGCCCAGCCCGGGGAGTAGGCCCTTTCGTGCCGCGGCCCGGCCGCGCGTGCGGCCTGGGGTGGAGCCGCCTGTCCCCGGGCGGCTGACGTTCGAGGGCCCCGTCCGTGGTTCCCGGTGGGATGCGATCGCCTCTGCATCTGCGCCGAGAGCAGGTTGGGTGATGCTGTAGCCCAAACCGAAAACGCAACGTCGCGGAGGAATGCCACGTTTCGCCAGGTTTTCTGGGCGAGGCTTTGCTTTCCTTCGCGTCTTTGCGTTTGGGATCCCGCTTCGAGGGGCTACGACTTTCTTTGGTGCTCCTCGGGCGTCGCGTCCCGAAGACCGCGTTCAGCGCCGCTCCCGCACGGTCCGCTCGATCAGCGCCTGCCACTCCGCGGCCGTTCCCCCGACGGCGCCGTGCAGCTCCGCGGCCGTGAGACGGTAGATCCGGATCGAGTGCCCGACGACGCCATCGGCCGGCCGCACGCGCAGGTAATGGCAGAGCCGCGCGAAGCGCAGGAGCTCGTAACGCTTCCAGGCTGTCGTCCAGTTTTCCGCCGGCACCTCGCGCAGCAGCTCGGCGCGCCGCGCCGGGTTGTCCTGGTG
>CALFZM010000392.1 GCA_937952235.1 uncultured Opitutia bacterium
ACTCCCAGACGTCCATCTCGGTCCAGTTGCTGAGCGGGAACACGCGCATGTTTTCGCCGGGATTGAGCCGGCCGTTGTAGAGATTCCAGATCTCGGGCCGCTGGTTCTTCGGATCCCACTGCCCGAACGCGTCGCGAAAGCTGAAGAAACGCTCCTTCGCGCGTGCCTTCTCCTCGTCGCGCCGGGCGCCGCCGATGCAACAGTCGAAGCGGAACTCCTCGATCGCGGCAAGCAGCGTGGGAATCTGCAGGCGGTTGCGACTGATCTCGCCCGGTGCCGGCTGCGCGATGCCCCGCGCGATGGCGTCCTCGACCTTGCGGATGATGAGCTTGGCGCCGAGCTGGGCGGCGCGGCGGTCGCGAAACTCGTTCAGCTCGGGGAAGTGATGCCCCGTGTCGACATTGAGCAGCGGCATCGGCAGTTCGGAGGGCCGGAACGCCTTTTCCGCCAGGCGGAGCAGGCAGATCGAATCCTTGCCGCCGGAGAAGAGCAGCGCCGGGCGTTCGAATTCGCCCGCCACTTCCCGCATGATGTGGATGGCCTCGGTTTCGAGGTGTTGCAGATGGTCGAGATGGTAGCTGTGCATGGACAGATAAAGCGAAGCCGGCGCCCGTCGGGCGCGGCAGGGAGAGGGAATCCGCCGCGCCTTCAGGCGCTGACCGCCTTGCGGCCCCACGCGGCGTGCAGGCCGCACTCGCGCTTTTCGTCGGCCTTGGCCGGATCGAAATAGTCCCACTCGTTGGGCAACTGATGCTGCGCGAGGTACGCCTCGAGGTCCGCGTCCGAAAGCAGGAACAGCGGACTGACTTTCAATGCCCCGAAGTTCTCGTCCTGAGAGACGATATCGAGACCGGCCCGGTTGGGATTCTGTACCTTCCGCAGCGCCGTGATCCAGACCGCCGGCGCCAGCTCCTTCATGCCCCGCTGGAACGGCTCGAGTTTCATCACGGCGCTGAACTTCTTCAGCCCCTCCTCGTCCTCCGTCGTCGGAATCGGACCATGGATCGCATCGCGATGCGCCGCGGTCATCCGCGGGAGATAGGGCTTCAGGTTGAGCCCCAGCCGGGCACGCAACTCCTCGGCGTGACGATAGGTCGCGGGCCGGTTGTAGCCATGGTCCACCCAGAGCACCGGAATGTCGGGCTGGGCCTGGACCGCGAGGTGCAGGATCACCGCCTCGTACGGACGAAAGTTAGTCGAAACGAGGGCGCGACCCCCGCCCTGGCCGATCGCCCAGCGCACGATCTCCAACGGGGATCGCGATTTCAATTCAGCGTTCCAGCGAGCAACCTCAGCGGCATTCATGAATGAAGGGTCTCAGCGCTTCCCCGCGCCTCCGCCAGGCCGGCGAAAGCCGCCGGCGGCCGGGGAGGTGTGACACGGGGAGCGGGAAGGATTCTTCCATCAGAGAAGCAAGAAGGCTTGCGCTCCGATCCGAACAGGTAAAGCTTAAAAGTGTCCATTATGACTAAAGATGTCATGATTAAGTGGAGAAACCTAACGAACAACGGCTTAATTTCATCCAAGTCGAGGACCGCTGCTTTCGGGAGGCAACGATGACGACGCGCCCCTCTCGTGGCGCACCCGGCGAAACCGCGCCTCCGCATGGCTCCCGCCCCGGGATGATCTTCTGGCTGACGGGGCTGTCGGGCGCCGGGAAAACGACGCTGGGCACCGGGTTGGTCGCACGCCTTCAGGCCGAGCAGGTGCGAACGAGCCTGCTTGATGGGGACAACCTCCGCCGGGGCCTCAGCCGCGACCTCGGATTCAGCGAGGCAGACCGGCGGGAAAACATCCGGCGGGCCGGCGAGGCGGCCCTCCTGCTGGCGGAAGCGGGCGTGGTCGCGATCGTCGCGCTCATTTCTCCGTTCCGGGAGGATCGCCGAGCCGTGGCAGACCGGGCCGGCGAGCAGGGAATCCCCTTCGCGGAAATCTACGTCAATGCCGCGCTGGGCAGCTGCGAGGCGCGCGACCCGAAACAGCTTTACCGCCGGGCCCGGGCCGGCGAATTGCGCGACTTCACCGGCATCGACTCACCCTACGAGCCACCGACCGCCCCCGATCTGGAGCTGCGGACGGACCTCGAAAACGTGGACCAATCGTCCGCAAAGCTCACCCAGTTCGCGCTCGCCCTGCTGGAGCGCAACCGGCATGGATCGACCTCTGTGTCCCGTGAAGCCTGACCTTCTCCACCGCCTGCCTGCATCCGGCCGCCCCGCTGCGGACGCCAACGTCTCTACCCATCCTCTTCCGGGCGCGGTGCCCACGTACTTTTCCTGACATGCCTGGCACGGTTTATCTTGTTGGCGCGGGTCCCGGCGACCCCGGTCTGCTTACCCGGAAAGCGCACGCGCTCCTGCGGGAGGCCGACGTGATCGTCCACGATCACCTGGTCGCCGCCGAAATCCTCGCGCTGGCCCCGCCCGAGACCGAGCGCGTGTTCGTGGGAAAGAAGGGCGGCGGCTTCTGCTGCCCGCAGCGCGACATCGAGGGCACCCTGGTCGCATTTGCGCGCGCCGGTCGGAAGGTCGTTCGATTGAAGGGCGGGGATCCGTTTGTCTTCGGTCGCGGCGGTGAGGAGGCAGAGGCGCTTGTCGCGGCGGGAATCCCATTCGAAGTCGTCCCGGGAGTTACGTCGGCTCTTGCCGCCGCGGCGTACGCGGGCATTCCCCTGACCCACCGGGCACACGCTTCGGCCGTGGTCTTCCTGACTGGGCATGAGGACCCGAAGAAGACGGACTCGAGCCTGCCGTGGGAAGCTTACGGCCGGCTGGGCGCGACGCTCTGCATCTACATGGGGATGAAAAATCTCGAGGCGATCACGCGCCGCTTGATTGCCGGTGGCCTCCCTCCCGCCACGCCGGCGGCCGTGATCCAGTCCGCGACGACCGGTCAGCACCGTCAGATGATCGCGACCGCGGAAAACATCGCCCTGGAGTCGGAGCAGGCCGGTTTCGGCGCACCGGCCATCGTCGTGATCGGCGAGGTCGCCGCGCTCTCCTCCCAACTCGCGTGGTTTGCCGCGCAGTCCGAATCCCTCTCCGCATGATCGTCGCGCTGATCGACAACGGCTCGCTCGAGGCTGCTTCGTATCGGAATCTGCGACACGTCGCGATCGCGCTGTCCACGGCCACCGCCACCACGGTGCACGCCGTGTCGTGGAAACACAGCGATCGCATTCCGGCGGCGGCGCTGGACGGCACGCCGGCATGGGCGCTGGCGCCCTTTGTCCGTGCAATGCACGCCCTCGGGCAGCGGGAGTTTCTGTTCGTACCGTTCTTCATCAGTGCGCAGGGCGCGATCGGTTCGGCGTTGCGTCGTGATCTCGAGCGCCTCGCGGCCGAGCTTCCTGGGCTGACGTTTTCATTCACGCCCGGTTTGGCCGACGCCAATGTCCTGCCGGACATCCTGGCGGCCCGCATCCGCTCCGTGCAGTCCGCGCACGGTCTGCTGCGCCCGCCGGTGGTGCTCGTCGACCACGGCGGCCCCTCGCCGTCCTCGGCGGCCTTGCGCGACCGCCTCGCCCGCCAGCTCGCGCCGACGCTGCGCCCGGAGGTGGGATCGCTCGTCGCCGCCTCGATGGAGGGGGAGCATCCGCCGTTGCTCGCCGACCAGCTGGGCGCTCCGGGTTTCGCCGGCCGCGACGTGATCGTCGCCCTGCTCTTCCTTTCCCCCGGTCGCCACGCCGGACCCGGCGGCGACATTGCACGCATATGCGCCGCTTCGCCGGCGCGGTGTCACCTCACCGAACTGATCGGCACGCATCCGCTCGCCGCCGCGACCCTGGCTGCCGCCTTGCGCAAGACCCAGCTTTCCCGCCACGCTGCTCAGCTCGCGTCGGCGTCCGCCTGACCGTCCCCGCCTTCATCGCACGTATGAGTTCCACGCCTGAAACCACCACGACCGCCAAGCCGCTGCACAAGAACGAGCAGTTGAAGGCGGAAAGTAATTTCCTCCGCGGCCACATCCTGCGGGACCTCGCCGATGCCTCCACCGGAGGCATCACGGAGGAGAGCGCGCAGCTCACCAAGTTCCACGGCATCTACGCCCAGGACGATCGCGACCTGCGCAACCAGCGGCGCAAGGAAAACAAGGAGAAGGCATTCAGCTTCATGGCGCGCGTCCGTGTGCCCGGCGGCGTGTGCACCCCGGCCCAGTGGCTCGCCCTCGACGCGCTCGCCGATCGTCATGCCAACGGCACGCTCAAGCTCACGACGCGGCAGGCGTTTCAATTTCATGGCATCCTGAAGGGCGATCTCTGGCGCACCATCAACGGGGTGAACAAGGCGCTGCTCGACACCATCGCGGCGTGCGGCGACGTGAACCGCAACGTGATGTGCAACCCCAACCCCGAGCAATCCGAGTTGCACTCCGAGGTCTATCGGATCACGCAGGCCATCGGCCAGCACCTGCTTCCCCGCTCCCGCGCGTATCACGAACTTTGGGTCGGCGACCAGCTCGTGGCCGGCGGCGAACCCGAGGCCGAGCCGATCTACGGCAACTCGTATCTCCCGCGCAAATTCAAGATCGCGGTCGCCGTGCCGCCCAGCAACGACGTCGACGTCTTCGCGCACGACCTCGGGTTCATCGCAATCACCAGCGAGAGCGGCCGGCTGGCGGGCTTCAATGTCACCGTCGGCGGTGGCCTCGGCATGTCCCACAACCAGATCGAGACGTATCCACGGGTCGCGGACGTGCTCGGTTTCTGCACGCCCGACCAGGCGGTCGCCGTGGCGGAGAAGGTGGTCATGGTCCAGCGCGACTACGGCGACCGGACGGATCGAAAGCACGCCCGGCTGAAATACACGATCGAGGACCGCGGTCTCGCGTGGTTCCGCGGCGAAGTCGAGGCCCGGCTCGGCTTCCGCCTCGGGGCACCGCGGGCGTTCAAATTCACCCACACCGGCGATCGCTACGGCTGGGTGCAGAGCCACGACGGCCGCGCGCATTTCACGCTCTTTCTCATGAGCGGACGCGTGAAGGACGACGCGAACTACGCCCTGAAGACGGCCCTGCGGGAGATCGCGCTGGTCCACAAGGGTGACCTCCGGCTCACCGCCAACCAGAACCTGATCATCGCGAATGTCGCCGCCGACGACCGGCCGCGGATCGAGGCCTTGCTGAAGAAACACCGCCTCGACACCGCCAACGATGCCTCCGGCGTCCGGCTCAATGCGATGTCCTGCGTCGCGCTGCCGACCTGCGGCCTGGCACTGGCGGAAAGCGAACGCTACCTCCCCGAACTCGTCGAAATGCTCGAAGCCGAGTTCGAAGCCGCCGGCCTGCGCCACGACGCCGTCACGGTGCGCATCACCGGCTGCCCCAACGGGTGCGGCCGGCCGTTCCTCGCAGAGATCGGTTTCGTCGGCAAATCGCCCGGCAAGTATAACCTGTATCTCGGCGCCGCCTTCAACGGCTCGCGGCTGAACACCCTCTACAGGGCCAATCTCCCTACGGCAGAGATCGTTCCGACCCTGAGCCCGATCATCAAGCGGTACGCGCTCGAACGCACGGAAGGCGAGCGCTTCGGGGACTTCGTCATCCGCACCGGCTACGTCACGCCCACCTTCACGCCGCAGGACTTCCACGAGGCGAAGGCGGCCAAGGCGTCCGCCTGACCGGGATCATGAATGGCGGCGTTCACGTCAACCCATGCCTGAGAACGACCGCCGTAAGGTCGGAGCGGCTTGTGCGCAAGCCGATCGGTCGGGCCTGTCGGGACGTCAGCCGCCTGAGCACAGGCGGCTCCACCCCGGCGCCAAGCTGGCATACCCGGGGGATCCGCCTTCGAAAAAAAGAGGGCGGACCGCCTACCCCTAAGCGGTCCGCCCATTGCTTTCTTACTTACCCCAATTCTCAACCGCTAGGCGGATGAGAAAATCGAAAGAGAACTACCCCTAGGAAACACACCTTGCGCTGAAGTTCCAGCGCGGGCGGCGTTTTTTTCTGCACCAGGAATGTGATCCTTATTCACTTACTACGAATGCTTTGCCTCGTCATGCCTCCTCCGGGGATGCGGCGGCCTGTGCTTTTTTCGCCCGCGGCTCGGTCCAGAGGCGAAGGAGCAGCTCGGCCAGGTTTTTCATGCTGGTCCGGCGCAAGCCTTCCGCCTGGGCGACACGCCGGAAGGGCTCGGCGACCGCGCTTCTCTCCTCATAATAGCGCCACAGCTCCGGTTCCATCCGGAGAATGAGGGTGGGGTCATCGGAAAAAATCTTTAGTGCCGACTGAAACTTTCCCTGCCAGTGCTGTCTCTCCTCTGGATGGCTTTGCAAGTAGTCGTATATCCGCTGCTCACACGGGTTGAGGCTCATGGCGTGAACCTGCGCCGGGAGTCCGCAAAAACAACTGGAAACGCCGCGCTTGCTGCCAGCCGGCCTTTGACTGCTCGATAGACGACCTTCGTTTTCCCGCACACACCAACCATCATCCCTCCAAGCTCATGTGGCAGAAATTCAAAGAGCAAATTCCAGCCGTGTTCCTCACCGCGCTGCTCATTGTCGCTGGCGCGTTCTGGCTGCACCAGAAGACCGTCACTGAGATGTCGGTGAAGCAGCAGGCGGAGATCGCTCCGCTGCGCGACGCCAATGACGCCCTGAAGGCCGCTTCCGAGGAAAACCGGAAGCAGATCGAGACGACCAACAAGCTGCTGCGCGACGCGATCGCCAAGCGCGAGGCGGACGTCTTCCGGACCGAGGAGGAGGTGCAGAAGCTGAACGCCGAGCGGCTCGACGCGCTCGCGGAGGCCATCGCCAAGAAGGTGCAACCCTATAATCCGCTGCCGAAGTCAGCCGAAGAGGCCGAGCGTCAGCAGACCGAGCAGGTTGACAAGGTTTCCTCCCGCATGGCCGAGCGGATCCAGCCGATCCTGACCGAAATGGCCAAGGATCAGAATCTCACCCGGGATTCGATCGCGCAGTACAGCCAGCGTATCTCGGACCAAGTGGGCAACGTCCTCACCTCCGAGCTGGCGAAGAATCAGCAGTTGAACAACAACCTGCAGGCCACGCAGGCCGCCGCCCAGGATGCGCTCAAGCTCTCCCACGAGATCACCGCGCTCTATCTGAGTTCGTTCAAGGACCAGGGCCTCATCACCCGCCTGCTCACGCTGCCGGCCAACGTCGTTCGCGACGCCGCCAGCCTCAGCATCGTCAACAGCAGCGATCGCAAGAAGGTCGAGGAGCAACTGGTCTCCCGCATGGGCGACATCGAGAAGCGCCTCTCCCAGCTGCAGGCGCAGGCACCCAACGCGATTCCCGCCGCGACGGTCACGCACTCGGCCCCCACCCGCCCCGCGGGCGATGGCACGCAGAAGTAACCGGCCCTCCCTTCCCAGGACGCCGCGCGAGTGTTCTCGCGCGGCGTTTTTTTTTGCGCTGCCACCGGCGCTCAACGTCCTGCCGCCGCCGCCTCGTTCGCGGCCTTCGTGCCGAACAGCCACGTGCGCTGCAACGCCGGCAGCCGCGCCAATGCCGCCGGCGCTCCGTCGTCCACGGCCGTGTCGGTCAGATTGATGACCTCGAGCCGCGGGTGTCCCGCCAGCGCCGCCAGGCCCGCCGTGGTCACGCGCGTACGCGTGAGGTCCAGGGTGCGGAGATTCTCCCACGTGCGCAGCGCGACGAGCGCGGTATCCGAGATGGCCGTACGCGCCAGCTCGGCCTCGACCAGGAACGGCGCCAGCGGCGCCAGCGCGGCGATCGCCGCATCGTCGCACCGCCGGGGCGCGCTCGCCGTGCGGAGCACGAGCCCGTCGGTGGCCACCTGCGACCGGGGCACGATCCGGAGCCCGAGACGGCGCTCGAGCGCGGCGATCTCCGCCACGCGGGACCGCCAGTCGGGCGCCAGCGCCACCGCCGCGGCCCGGACCGGACGCGGCGCCGGGGCGTCCGGGAAAGCCGACGCCGGCGCGGTCACGGAGGCCCCACGCTCGATCCACAGCGCGATGACCTTCACCTCGTCGGGCGTCAGGAGCGGCTTGCCGTCGGACGGCATGACCTCCTCATCCGTCACGGGAAGCGTGATGCGGCGGTAAAGCTCGCTCTCCTTCAGCTTGGCGGGCACCACCACGACGCCCGACTCCGCTCCGGCGAGGACCAGCTCGTGGCGATCCAGGCGCAGTCCGGCTTTCTGCTTATCGGGGCCGTGGCAGACGACGCAATGCCGGTCCAGCAACGGCGCGACCCGGGTCGCGTAGAACGACGGCTCGGCCGCCGCGCCGATCGACGCCGCCGCGAGGGCCAGCGCGGCCGGCAGCCCGCGCAGGCCGCCCGACCGCCTACGCGAGGATCGCATCGATGACCCGGCTGGGCAGCACGCCGGTGAGCCTTTGGTCGAGCCCCTGGAACTTGAACGACAGCTTGCTGTGATCGAGGCCGAAGAGATGGAGGAGCGTGGCGTGGAGGTCACGGATGTGCACCGGGTCTTTGACGATGTTGTAGGAGAAGTCATCGGTCTCGCCGTAACTGAAGCCCGGCTTCACGCCGCCGCCCGCCAGCCACATGCTGAAGCATCGCGGGTGATGGTCGCGCCCATAGTTGTCGGGACGCAGCGTGCCCTGGGAATACACGGTCCGGCCAAATTCGCCGCCCCAGAGCACCAGCGTGTCGTCGAGCAACCCGCGACGCTTCAGGTCGGTGACCAGTGCGTAGGTCGGCCGGTCCGATTCCTCCGCCATGAGCCGGATGTTCGTGGGCAGGTTGCTGTGCTGGTCCCACGTGCGGAGGAAGACCTGCGTGAAACGCACGCCGCGTTCCGCCAGCCGCCGCGCCATGAGGCAGTTGTAGGCATACGTCCCGGGCTCCTTTGCCTTGGGCCCGTACAGGTCCCAGGTCGAGGCGGGCTCGTTCGAGAAGTCCGTCAGCTCCGGCACGGAGGTCTGCATCCGGAAGGCCATCTCGTACTGCGCGATCCGCGCGTTGGTTTCGGGGTCGCCGACTTCGTCGTAGAGCTGGCGGTTGAGGGCGTTGACGCCGTCGATCAGCGCGCGACGCATCTCGCCGTCGACGCCGCCCGGGTGGTTGAGATAGAGCACCGGGTCCCCGCCCGCCCGCAAGGCCACGGCGGCATGTTCGGGCGAGAGGAAGCCGGACGACCAGAGCCGGTTCGACAGCGCCTGCACGTTGGTCCGCACCGGCATCTTCGACGTCATCACGACGAACGTCGGCAGCTCCTCGTTCGCCGCACCCAGGCCGTACGAGAGCCACGCGCCCATCGAGGGCCGGCCCGCGAACATGTTGCCCGTCGTGAGCTGCAGGATCGCCGGTTCGTGATTGATGGCCTCCGTGTGCAGCGACTTCAACACGCACAGGTCGTCGGCCAGCCGCGCGGTGTGGGGAAACAGCTCCGAAGCCCAGAGCCCGCACCGGCCGTGCTGGGAAAACTTATACACGCTCGGCGCGATGGGGAAGCGGGCCTGGCTCGCCGTCATGCCGGTGAGCACCTGGCCGCCGCGGACCGACTCGGGCAGGTCCTGGTCGAACATCTTCGCCAGGCCCGGCTTGTAGTCCCACGTCTCGAACTGCGACGGCGACCCCGCCATGAACAGGTAGATGGCCCGCTTTGCCTTCGGCGCGAAGTGCGGCCCCGGCGCCCCGGCCATTTCCGCGGGGCGCGCCATCAGCCCCGGTCCCGCGCGGCCGAGAAGCGTCGCCAGGCTAGCCGCACCGAGCGCCCGCATTCCGCGGCCGAGAAAATGCCGCCGCGTCTCGAGCGCGAGCCACTCGCGCTTCAGTCCGGCGGGAACGTGCGGCAGATGCCACACCCCGGGGGATTCTCCGCCGTGATCCGAGCAAAGCGATGGGTCGTGAAGCTCGGCGCGATTCATCGGGACAACGCGGAAGGGTTCATTTGGTCAGGAACTCGTCCAGGTTCAGAAACTGGCTCGCCACCATCGTCCACGCCGCCAGCTCCGCCGCAGGCAGCGCCGGGTCGGCCGGACGCTCGCCCACCGCCAGCAGCCTTTTCACCGCCTCGGGCTGCGCGGCGAAACGCGCGCGGAACGTGGCCTCGCCCGGCGCCAGCGCAGCGCGTTCGCGGTCGGCCAGTGGCCGCCCGAAGGTGGTCCGGGCGAGAAAGTCCAGCCGCCCGTCCCGGCCCGGCGCCGCCCGCAGCGCACGCTCCGCCAGCAGTCGAGCCGCCTCGACCCACTGCGGGTCGTGCATGGTCACGAACGCCTGCAGCGGCGTGTTGGTGCGCGCCCGCCGCGAGCACACGACCTCGCGCGACGTCGCGTCGAAGGTCTCCAGCGCCGCGGGTGGCGACGCGCGTTTCCAGAAGGTGTACACGCTCCGGCGATACAGCCCCTCGCCGGTGTCCGGCACGTAGGTCTTCGTGTTGGACTCCGGCATCGCTACCTCCTCCCAGATGCCCGCCGGCTGGTAGGGTTTGACGGGCGGTCCTCCGAGCTTCTCGACCAGCAGGCCCGATGCCGCGAGCGCGTTGTCCCGCAGCACCTCGCCATCGAGCCGGAATCGCGAGCCACGCGACAGCAGCCGATTGGCGGGGTCC
>CALFZM010000393.1 GCA_937952235.1 uncultured Opitutia bacterium
GCTGGTCGAGCGCCTTGCCGTAGCGGAGGTTGCGCATCTTGATCTGCACGAACGCCCGCAGGTTGCCCGGCGTCCGATGCTGGGTCTCCATCACGAGATGGGGTTCGCCGTTGAATTTGATGACTTGGCCTTTGCGGATGTCGTTGGCTGCGGGCATGACGAGGATCGTTTCGGACTGGCGGGTGAACGGATGGAAAGGGTTCAGGGTGGGGAAGCCGTCGCGCGAGTGTCAAGCCGCCGGGCGGGAGGTTCGACGGCTGCGGCTGGCGGCACCCTGCGTGGCGACGATCCGCGCGCCGACGGCATCCGCCAGTGACCGAATCGCCGGTGCCTGGAGCCGGGCAAGGGGGACCGCCATCGCGAGCCGCGCTTCCGTGGGAGCGAGTTACGCGCTTGCTCTCGGCACGGACGTCTTTCGACACTGCGCGCTTGCTCATGAAACAACGCACCCTCGCGCGGGAAGTCTCCATCCAAGGCAGCGCGCTGCACACGGGCGACGCGGTCACGCTCACGATGAAGCCCGCGCCGGTCGACACCGGCTACGTTTTCCGGCGCGTCGACCTCAGCGGCTCGCCTGAACTGCGACCGCGCGTCGATCAGGTGACGGACCTGGTGCGCGCCACCACGATCCAGTCGGGCCACGCGAAGATCCACACCGTCGAACACGTGCTGAGCGCGTTGCACGGGTGCGGGGTGGACAACGCCATCATCGAAATGAATGCGTCCGAGCCGCCGATCCTCGACGGCTCCGCCAAGCCCTACGTCGATCTGATCATGCAGGGTGAACCGATCGAGCAGGACGGCGAACGGGAGTACTTCTCCCTCGACGCCCCGGTCTCGGTCTCCCGCGGCCAGTCCTCGATCATCGCGCTGCCGTGCGACGAGTTCAAAATCTCGTGCACCTCCGCCGACGATCGCGGGATTCACACGCAGTACCTGTCGCTCTCGATCGACCCCGATGCCTACATGACTCAGATCGCCGCGGCGCGGACGTTCACGATTTATGAGGACATCGAGGAGCTGCTGAAACTGGGCAAGATCAAGGGCGGATCGCTCGACTGCGCGGTGGTGATTCGCGGCGACAAGATCATTTCCAAGGAGGGACTGCGGTTCAAGGACGAGTTCGTCCGGCACAAGATCCTCGATATTGTCGGCGACATCACGCTTCTCGGCGCGCCGCTCAAGGCCCACATCATCGCCACCCGTCCGGGTCACGCGATCAACGCGGAGCTGACCAAGGCGCTCGTCGCCCGCCTGGAGGAGAAACGGAAGGGGCCGAAGAAGAAACCGCGGCCGGCGATGGTGCTCCCGCACGAGACGGAGCTCGATGTCCGCCGCATCCTCGACACGCTGCCGCATCGCTATCCATTCGTGATGGTCGACCGCGTGGTGGAGTTCGTGGGCGAGGATGCGCTCGTCGCGATCAAGAACGTCTCGATCAACGAGCCGTATTTCCAGGGGCATTTCCCGGGCAATCCCGTCATGCCGGGCGTGCTGCAGATCGAATCGATGGCGCAGGCGGGCGGCATCCTCATGCTCCGTCGCGGCAGCAGCGAGGGAAAGACGTCGCTGCTGATGAGCGTCGACAAGGTGAAGTTTCGCAAGCCGGTCCGCCCGGGCGACCAGCTCATCATCAACGCGAAGCTGCTGAAGGCGCGGGGCACGAAGCTCGCGACCGCCGAGGTCACGTGCACGGTCGACGGGAAAGTGGTGTCCTCGGGCGAGCTGATGTTCGCGATCGTGGATTCCAGCGAACTCGAGTGACCCGCGCCATGGCGACGCAGATCCATCCCACCGCCATCGTCGAAGCGGGCGCGAGGCTCGGTGCGGACGTCGCGCTGGGCGCCTTCGTCTACATCGGCGCGGGCGTCGTCCTGGGCGACGGCACCCGGGTGCATCATCACGCCTCGGTTGAAGGCAACACCGAGGTCGGCCCGGGCTGCGAGATTTTTCCCTATGCGTGCATCGGCGGCAAGACCCAGGACCTGAAGTTCAAGGGCGGCAACCCGGGCGTGCGCATCGGCGCGCGCAACGTGTTCCGAGAATATGTCACCGTGCACGCGGCGACGTTCGACGGCGACTTCACACGGATCGGCTCGGACAATACCCTGCTGGCGAACTGCCACGTGGCACACGACTGCATCCTCGGCGACCACATCGTGATGAGCAACGGCGCGGTCCTGGCGGGCCACGTCGCGGTCGAGGATCACGTGGTCATCGGCGGCTATGGCGGCATCCACCAGTTCTGCCGCGTCGGCACCTACGCCATGCTGTCGGCGACGGCGAAGCTCGTGCACGACCTGCCGCCTTACTTCATCGCCGACGGCACGCCGGCGGAAATCCGTGCGGTCAACCGTGTCGGCCTGGAGCGCAACGGTTTTTCCCCGGAGCAGCTCGACCGGGTGAAGCAGATCCACCGCATCCTGTATCGCGACGGCCTGAACCGCACGCAGGCGCTGGAGAAGCTGGCCGCCCACCCCGAGGCGGGCAGCACGGAGTTCCGGCGGATGCTGGCGTTTGCCCAGGCGAGCACGCGCGGCCTGGCGCCGGGCGGGCGCGGCTGAGCGGCGTCGGTATTACTTTTTCCGGTACACCGTTGCGGGGTCGAAGAGCGGCTGGGCGGTGAAGGCCAGCTTGAAGCCCCCCGCCGCCGCGCCGTCGAGGTCCGCGAGCTTCCGGTAGAAACAGGACTTGTAGCCGTTGTGGCAGCTCGCGTTGGCGGCCCCGGACTGCTCGACCTTCAGGAGCAGCACGTCCTGGTCGCAATCGGTGCGCAGCTCGCGCACGAGTTGCACGTTGCCGGACTCCTCGCCCTTGATCCACAGCTTCTGCCGGGAGCGGCTCCAGTAGGTGGCCTTCTTCGACTGCAGCGTGTGCGCCAGCGACTCGGCGTTCATGAACGCGAACATCAGCACCTCGCCGGTATGCACGTCCTGCGTGATGCAGGGGATCAGGCCGTCGGCGCCGAACTTGGGCTGCAGCGTCGTGCCGAGCTCGACCTCCGCGGTGCTCGTGCGGGCGGGGAAGACATAGGTGCTCATGTTCGCCTCGTGATGGCATTCCAGCCCGGGGCGAAGCAATCCCGCATTCGGATCAGGTCGGGGCAGGGAGCGAGCGCAGATAATCGAAACTGTACAGGCCGGTCCGGTGCCCGTCACTGAAGTCGAATCGCACCGCGTAATTGCCGACGAATTCCCAGCCCGTGACCTGCACGCCGGGAAAGCGCTTCGGGCCGTCGCCGCCGTAGCGGTTGCCCAGGATGTCGCGTTCGCCAAGGTTGGCGGCGCTGGGCGAGACGGCCCGCAGGTACTCGAACGGAAAGTAGCTCTCGCGGCCGTCGTCCCATGCAATGGCGACCTCCTGGCCGATGAGCTGGATGTTGACCGGTACGCGCATCACCAAGGCGGTGCGACCGGGCTCGCGCGGAGCCGGAACGGCAGTTTGACAGCAGGGGAGGTCGGCATTGGGCAGAATCGTCGGTCCCGACCTTAGGGTGCCACGCGGCTCCAGCAAAGTCCGAAGGTCGCAGGTGACGCGAAGAACGGGGCGGGGAGCCTGGGGAGCGAGCGGGGCGGGGAAATGGGAGGCCGTCCCATCCCGGGTCAAAGAAATGTAAACATCCGCTTCCGAATGTGAATAAGTGAGTAACTTCCCGGGGTTTGTTCGGGGTTTGGCTTGACCCTTGGGGATGATTTTGGGTTGAAATGGGGCACTTTGGAGCGGGTTGGTGCTCCTTCACCTCATGGCGGATGGCAAGGAAGTCTACACGGGCCTTTTCGGGCGCACGCTGGACGACAAGGGTCGGCTTACGATCCCGTCGGAGTGGCGCCATGCGCCGCCGGGGGAGCAGACCTTCCTGGCCACGCCTCACCCGGACGGTTACATCGCCGTGCTGCCACCGGCGGAGGTCGAAAAACTGTACGCGAAGATCGCGGCGCAGAAGTTGAGCGATTCCGCGGCGCAGGCGTTTGCCGCCCGGTTCTTCGCGCAGACCCAGGGTTTCACGTACGACAAGAACGGGCGCATCGGCCTCACCGAAGCGCTGCTGCGGCACGCGGGCATCGAGAAGGATGCGGTGCTCGTCGGCTCCCTCACGAAGTTCAATATCTACAACCCCGCCCGGTGGCAGCAGGAGGAAGCGCGCACGGCCGGCGAGAACTTCGGCGACCTCATGCGCCGCCTCGACATCTGACGATGCGCCGCGTTGTGCAGATAAAGAACCTTTCGCCGCGCGTGGCCCTGCGCCCGGGCGCCGGGGCCTCCCGCCGGAGTTTTCCGGCCTGGATCGATGCGGCCGACGAGAGCGTGGTCGTCTCCGTGCGCACGCCCGAGCCGCGCGTCCGTTGCGCGCTCGTGTTGCGGCCGGTGCCGGCGACCCGGCCGCACCGCACGCGAGCTCAGAACCATGTGGCGCAGCCCCGTTGATCTCGCACCCCGGACCATGACTCCCGGACATCAACCCGTGATGCTGCACGAGGTGCTCTCCCTGATCGCGCCGATGCCGGGCGGCCGCTACCTCGATTGCACCTTTGGCGGCGGTGGGCACACGCGCGCCCTGCTCGAGGCGGCCCGTGACACCACGGTCGTCGCGCTCGACCGCGACCCGGCGGCGGCGGAACGGGCCGCGCCGCTCGCCGCGGAGTTCGGCGGGCGTTTCACGCTGGTGGATCTGGATTTTGGCCGGCTGGAAACGTGGGACGGGCGCGATTTCGACGGCATCCTCTTCGATCTCGGCGTTTCCTCCTTCCAGCTCGACGAGGCGGCACGGGGATTTTCGTTTCGTCACGATGCGCCCGCGGACATGCGCATGGACCCCCGCGCCGGGGTCCCCGCGAGCCGCTGGCTGGAGACCGCGACCGAGGAGATGCTCATCCGCGCCGTGCGCGACTACGGGGAGGAAAACCACTGGCGGCGGGTGGTCCGGGCGCTGCTCGAGGCGCGCGGCTCCGGCGCGCTCGCGCGGACGGCCTCGCTGGCGGCGCTGATCGCCGACGCGATCCCGGCCCGCGACCGGCATGCCGGGAAACTTCATCCGGCGACGCGTGCGTTCCAAGGCATCCGCATCGCGGTGAACGACGAGATCGGTGCGATCGAGCGCGCCCTCCCGGCGGCGTTTGCCCGGCTCGCCGAGCCGTCACCGGGGCGCCCCGGCGGCGTGCTCGCGGCGATCAGCTTTCATTCGCTCGAGGACCGGCCGGTGAAACAGTTCTTTCGCCGCATGTGCGGCCAGCCCGAAAGCGCCGCCGACAGCACGCCGCAGGACCTGCGGGTGAAGCGGGCCGAGCCGCTGACGCGCAAGCCGGTGACCCCGGGCGACGCCGAGATTTCCCGCAACCCCCGCAGCCGCTCGGCCAAGCTCCGCGCTCTCCGCCGGCTCTGAGTCCCGCACCTTCGACCCTTCCCGCGTCATGAGAAAGAATTCCCGGGCCTTCGTGAACCAACTCCTGGTCTGCCTGCTCGTCACCATGGCCTTCGGCGGCTCGATCGGCCTGGGCATCGTCTGGATGCGTCACCAGATTTCGGTTACGGCCAAGGCCAACCGCGCCCTGCTCGCGGAAATCAACGACGTGAATCGCCGGAGCGATGCGCTCGAGGCGCAGATCCGCGGCGAGCAGCGGCCCGCGCTGCTGCGCGAACTCAACCAGCGTTTCCAGCTCGGCCTCGTCCCCATGAACGAGGTGCCGGTCGTCCATGTCACGGAAAACGTCACCCAGCGGATGGTCGAGCGCGCCAACCGCTGGTCGTTCCCGCCGGCTGAGACGCGCGAGGCCCAACCCGTGACCTTCCGCCTCGCCCATCGCTGATTCCCATGTCGAAGGGTTTCGCCTCCAGCTACCGCATCGTCCTCCTCGCCACCGGACTCTTCGTCTGTTTCGGCGGGGTGGCGGCGCGGCTGGTCTGGTTGCACGTCGTCGACCGCGATTCCCTGCTCAAGACCATCAACCGCACGCGACAGCAGTACAACCCCGAGGTGGCCCGCCGGGGCGACATCCTCGACGCGCGCGGGGGGCTGCTCGCGACCAGCAGCACGCAGCGCGTGCTCGGCGTGGATCCGAATTCGCTCCGGCCCCAGGACGAGCCGCGCTGGCCCGAGCTCGCCGCGCTCATCGGCATGCCCGTTTCCGAGCTGCGCCGGATCTTCACCACCCGTCATCGGGACGTGCCCGCCGCGCCCGCGGTCGCGCTGCAACTCGGATCTCTCCCCGGCGGCGGCGACGATGCGGAAGGCGACGAGTCCGTGCAGGCGAGCCCGCCCGACGCCAGCGGCCGGCAGCTCATCCGGTGGGTCAAGCTCCGCGAGGACGTCCCGGAGAAACTGCACGACGAGATTCTCAAGCTCGGGATCAAGGGCGTGTACTTCAACCAGGTCGCCCGCCGGGCGTATCCCAACCAGCAGCTCGCGTCCCATGTGGTCGGCTATGTCAACAAGCAGCAGGAGGCGGTGACGGGCATCGAGGCCTACGCGGATTTCTACCTGCGCGGGCAGGACGGCTGGCGCGTCGGCGAGCGCGACGGCCGCAATCGCGAACTCCCGCAGTTCCTCGACCGCCGCGTCCCGGCGTCGGATGGCTACAGCGTGAAGCTGTCGATCGACACCCATGTGCAGGACATCGTCGAGCAGGAACTCGCCTACATCGCCGCAACCTACGAGCCCAAGAAGGCCTCGATCATCGTGACGGACCCCCGCGACGGCTTCATCCTCGCGATGGCCAACTATCCGACGTTCGACCCCAACACCTACAACAAGCTGCCGCCCGAGGAACATCACCGGATGCGCAACGTGGCGGTCGCCGACGTCTATGAGCCCGGTTCCGTGTTCAAGATCGTTGCCGTCGCGGCCGCCCTGGAGGAGCGCATCGCCTCGACCCGCTCGCTCTTCGACACGTCCTCGGATCGCATTTCCCACCGCGGCCGCGTCGTGCCCATGCCGGCCGAGGATCATCGGTTTCCGAATCCCCAGGCGGTGACGCTCTCCGAGGTCGTGGCCTACTCGAGCAACCGCGGCGCCGCGTACCTCGCGGTCGCGCTGGGCGAGGAGCGGTTCAATCGCTACGTGCGCGGTTTCGGCTTTGGCCGGCGGCTCGAGTTTCCCGTGGGCGGCGAAGTCGCGGGACTGCTCCGGCCGGTCAAGGACTGGGATCCGATCGACATCACCCGCATTGCCATCGGCCACTCGATCTCGTCGACCGTGCTGCAGATGCACCAGGCGATGAGCGTCATCGCCAACGACGGCGTCCTGCTCCGGCCGCAGGTCATCCGCGAGGTGCGCGACGCCGCGGGCGAGGTGGTGTTCCGCTACGACCGCGTCGAGCTCGACCGCGTGGTCTCGCCCGACACCGCGCGCACCGTCGCGCGGCTGCTGATGGGAGTCGCCACCAAGGAAGGCACGGCCCAGGCGGCGGCGATCGAGGGCTACGACGTCGCCGGCAAGACGGGGACGACGATCAAGCTGATGGACGAGGTCCAGCCGGACGGTTCGATCAAGAAGGTTTACAACCGCAAGCACCACATCGCGTCGTTCGTCGGCTTCTTTCCCGCCGGCCGCCCGCAGGTGGCGATCTCGGTGATCGTCGACGACGCCGACCACAAGGCGCCGAATGGCGTGGCGTATGGCGGCAAGGTGGCCGCGCCCTCCTTCCGCCGCCTCGGCGAACAGCTCATTCCCGTCCTCAACATCCGGGCGCACCGCAGCCCGTCCGCCGCCGCGTTCGCGGCCCATCGCGCCGGCAGCACTCCATGATCGGCTATCTCGTCCACGACCACCCGCTGATCCAGGCGTTCCGGCCCAGCCGCCGCACCCGCCGCGAGGCGCTCGCCGCCAGCCGCATCTTCAAAATGGCGCCCAAACTCTCCGACTATTTCCACGACGGCGAGATCCTGGCGGCCAGGGGCCCGCTCGACCGGCCCATCTCCGCGCTCGCGATCGACAGCCGCCGCGTCGTGCCCGGCACGGTTTTTTTCGCCCTGCCCGGGCTGCGGGCGGACGGCGCGCAGTTCGTCGACGAAGCGGTCAGCCGCGGCGCGGTGGCGGTCGTCACCGCCCGGCTGCCGGCGGCGCCGCCGGCCCGCGTGACGTTCGTCCAGGTGGCGGATCCCCGCGCGATGCTCGCGCGCGTGGCGCAGCGCTTCTACCGGTTTCCCGACCGCGACCTGACCGTCGCGGGCGTCACCGGCACCAATGGCAAGACGACGGTCACGCATCTCCTGAAGCACTTCCTCAACGGCGACCAGCGAGTCGGACTGATCGGCACCACTCACTACGACCTCGGGGCGCGCACGGTGCCGTCGTTCCGCACCACGCCCGAGGCGCTCGACATCCAGGGCATGCTGGCGCAGATGCGCGACCACGGCTGCCGCCACGCGGTGATGGAGGTGAGTTCGCATGGTCTCGACCAGCAGCGCGTGCTCGGAATGCGCTTCGGCGTCGCCGTCTTCACCAACCTCACGCGCGACCACCTGGATTATCACCCGTCGCTTGAGGCGTACTTCGCGGTGAAGTCCCGGCTGTTTACGGGGGAGAATGGCCCGGTGCCGCCGGTCTCGGTGGTCAACCTCGACGACGCCTGCGGCGCGCAGCTCGCCGCCCGGCTGGCCCGCGAGGCGCCGGAAACGCGCGTGG
>CALFZM010000394.1 GCA_937952235.1 uncultured Opitutia bacterium
TTCGGAGGCCACTACACTATCCATTGTGCTACATTCGCAGAAGCAGCCGGGCATTACTCACGGTACGCCGACGCTCTTCGCAAGGAGAATTTGAAACGCCGGTGCCGATCCGATCCCGCGACGACCGAGGGTTCAAAGCAGGAACTTGATCAGGACAAAACTCCCGACCAGGAGCACCATGAAGAGCACGGTGAACCACTCGAGATAGCGGTCCAGGAGCCGCTTGACCGGCGGACCGAAGAAATAGATCGATCCGGCCACGAGGAAAAAGCGACCCGAGCGGCCGAGCAGCGACGCACCCACCAGCGTCCAGAGGCTCACCTGCTCGTGAAACACTCCCGCGGCAATCGTGAAGACCTTGTACGGAATGGGCGTGAACGCCGCCGTGACGATCGAGAGAAAGGCATTCTCGCCGTAGAGCGCTCCCACCTTGGCGAAAGCCGCCTGGTAGTTGAGCGTCTCGATGATTCGCCGCCCGACTTCTTCGTAGAGGGCGAACCCGATGTAGTAACCTGCCACTCCGCCCGCGACCGAGGCGATCGAACACCAGGCGGCGAATTTCAACCCCCGCTTCGGCGCCCCCATGCACAGAGCGATCAGCAGGACGTCCGGCGGGATGATGAAGAACGAGGACTCGACAAAGGCGATGATCACCAGCGCCGGCAACCCGTACTTCGTGTCCGCCCAGTGCAGCACCCAGTTGTAGAGCCGCTTCAGCCAGTTGGGCTTGTCCGGCGGAGTCGTAAGCAGCGGCTTGTTCTCGTCGATGAGGTGGGACATGCGGCAGTGGCCTCGGGTGGACGGCAGAGTCGGGACAATAAAAAGGCAGGCAGCGGATCACTGCCTGCCGGAGCAAGGAAGAGGAAGTATCAAACGTCGGGCTTGGTCTTGCGCAGGCCCTGCACGCGGTCGCCGGCCTTCCACTGGCCGCGCTTTTTCAGCAGGTCCACGCGTTCGAAGCGCTTCAGGACGTTGCGTTTGATGACGAGGCCGGAGGCCCCTTGGAGACTTTTGTGCTGTGACATGACGTGTAAAGGGACGAAGGCGACGTGTTAAAGGGGCGGAGAGCTAGAGTTGGCCCTCGCCCATGACAAGTATTTTTCTCCCACCGCTTCGGCCCGCACCACGATCCACTCCGGAGTGGTATACGGATGCTCCCGCAATACGAGGTGGGCCAGGGCGTCCAGCCGTGCCGGCAGGACCTTGTAGGTCAGCCGAAACTCCTCGCCCCGCTCGAGTTCCCCTTCCCAGACGTAGTGGGACTCAAGCGGGCCCTCGATCTGCACGCAGGCGGCCAGCCCTGAACGGACCGCTCCCTCCGCCAGGCGCTCGGCGTCCGCCCGGGTTGCTACCGTGGTCCAGGCAATGAACATACGTCGAAAAAGTCCCGGCCGACCCGGCGGTGCGCAAGCCGGGAATTCAGGGTTGACGGCACCATCGAGGGCCGTTGCCCTTGCCGGTTTTCATTCCGCAACTGCCGGACACCCATGAGAGACGATTACATCAAGGAAGCACTCAAGGCGATCAACGATCCGAACATCCTGATCAACGTGGTTTCACGCCGCGTAAAGCAGTTGAAGCGCGGGAATCGTCCGCTCGTCGAGTCGCTCGAAAAGCTCTCCCCGGAAGACACCGCCCTGCGCGAGATCATCGAGGGCAAGATCAGCCACGAGCTCGCGAAGTAAATCGCGCCGCCTTTCCGGCCCCGAGCCCCGCTTTGCCCGGCGGGGCTTTTTGCTGCCCGGGCGTCGCGGCGCCGATCGCGCCTAGACTTTCAGTCCCCGAGCCGCGACAGTGCCGTCAGTCATGGCCGCGAACAAGAAAGGGTCCGAGCGTTTCACCGAGATTCGCAATGCGAAGGCGCTGCGGGACTACGCCATCAACGAGCGGTTCGAGGCTGGCATCCAGCTTCGCGGCACCGAGGTGAAATCGATCCGCGCCGGACGCGCGCAGATCAACGATGCGTTTGCCCGCGTGGAAAAGGGCGAGGTCTGGCTTTATAACGCCCACATCGAGCAGTACGCGTTCGGCAACATCCACAACCACGACGCGAAACGCATCCGCAAGCTGCTCCTTCATCGCCGTTACATCGAGAAGATCCGCATGGCCCTCGAGGCGGGCGGCCAGGCCCTGGTTCCGCTCCGGCTTTATTTCAAGGGTGCGCTGGTGAAGGTCGAGGTGGGCCTCGGCACCGGCAAGAAGCTGCACGATCGCCGTGACGACCTGAAGAAGCGCGTCGTCCAGCGCGAGGTCGACCAGGCCATGAAGCAGCGCCGCCGCTGACCGCGCCCGCCGCATGGTGCACATCGTCCTCTTCCAGCCGGAGATCGCGCCCAACACCGGCAACATCGGCCGGATGTGCGCGCTGACCCGTTCCCGCCTCCATCTCGTCCATCCGCTCGGCTACGTCATCAACGACCGCAACCTGCGCCGCGCCGGCATGGATTACTGGAAGTCGCTCGACGTCCACGAGCACGCCGACTGGCCCGCGTTCCGGGCGAGTCCGCAGGGCCCGCGCCGCCTCTGGCTGTTCACGACGAAGACCACGCGCAGCTTCTGGGACGTCGCTTACGCCGACGGCGACGGGCTCGTCTTCGGCAGCGAGAGTGCGGGCGCGCCGGACTGGCTGCACGACGAACTGGCCGACCGGCGCGTGACGATCCCGCATGCCAATCCCGACCTGCGATCGCTCAACCTCAGCACGGCCGCGGGCGTGGCGTGCTACGAGGCGCTGCGGCAACTGCGGTGAACGTCGTTCGCGGTCTCCCGGCCCGCGGGTCGTACGGCCCGTTGCCGCGTGCGCTGCGCTCCGTTGCCCTGACGACGACGGCGCCGCGATCTCCGAGGTCCTGGCTCGCTCGCTGAACTGACCCCCAAGCACATCCAATGCGGCCATCGCCGCTCAGAGCGGGATCCTGAACGCAACGACGCGCAAGAAAGCAAAGACGCCAAGGAAACGTGGCGAATCTTCGCGTTCCTTGGCGACTTTGCGTTTTGGTTTGGGCGACAGGATTGATTAACGGGCTCTAAATCTCCCCCAGCCGCACGCACGCCACGGTGCGCGCGGGATCCGCCGGAATCAGCGGCGGCACGGCCGCCTTGCAGGCCTCGACGGCGTACGGACAGCGGGGATGGAAGGCGCAGCCGGCAGGCGGGTCGATCGGGGAGGGCGGATCGCCGGGCAGCACGATCCGCTGGCGCGTGCGTTCCACGTCCGGATTCGGCACCGGAATCGCGCTCACGAGCGCGCGGGTGTAGGGATGCAGCGGCCGTTCGATCACGTCCACCGCCGGACCGAGCTCGACGATCTTGCCAAGGTACATCACCGCGATCCGGTCGGAGATGTGTTTCACGACCGACAGGTCGTGCGCGATGAAGATGAGCGCGAGGTTCATCTTCCGGCAGAGTTGCGACAGGAGGTTGAGGATCTGCGCCTGGATCGAGACGTCGAGCGCCGAGACCGGCTCGTCCGCGATCACGATGCGGGGCTCGAGCGCCAGCGCGCGCGCGATCGCGATGCGCTGCCGCTGTCCGCCGGAAAACTCATGCGGATACTTCTGCATGAAGCGCGGCGCGAGACCGACGAGCTCCATCAAACGGGTGACGCGGGCGGGCACCTCCGCCGGCGTGCACACGCGGTGCACCCGCAGGGGCTCGGCCAGCGTGTCGAAGACTGTCATCCGCGGATTGAGCGAGGCGTACGGATCCTGGAACACCATCTGCAGATGCCGCCGGGCCGCCTGCACCTCGGCGTCCGACCCGCGCGTGAGTTCGCGGCCCTCGAGCACCACCGTGCCCGCCGTCGTCGGCACCAGCTGCATGATGGTGCGGGCGAGCGTCGACTTGCCGCAGCCGGATTCCCCGACGAGGCCGAGCACCTCCCCTTGGGTGATGGAGAGCGTCACGCCATCGACGGCCTTCACGGTTCCCGCGTCGCGTTTGAGCAGGAATCCCTGCCGCAGCGGGAAGTGCGTCTTGACGTCGCGAAGCTCGAGGATCGGTTCAGGCATGGGACATCGAGGTCTGGGAAAGCGAGGCCGGCGCCGCTCCGCCCGCGGCTCAGATTTCGCCCCGCTGCGCGCGGAGGCAGGCGTGGGCGTGGCCCGGGGCGACCTCCACCAATCCGACCGGTGTGGTCACGCACGCTTCGACGGCAAACTCGCAGCGCGGCGCAAACGGGCAGGCGGGCGAGGTCTTGGAGAGGTCGGGCGGCAGCCCGCGGATCGTGTAGAGTTCGGATCCCTTCTGCTGCAGGGCCGGGATCGAGCGCTGCAGGGCGCGCGTGTACGGATGGCGCGGGGCGTGAAAAAGCGTTCGCGTGTCGGCCGTCTCGACGATGCGTCCGCCGTACATCACCTGCACCCGGTCGCACAGACCGGAGACGACGCCGAGGTCATGCGTGATGAAGATCACCGCCATGCCGAGCTCGCGCTGCATGCGCTGGATCAATTCGAGAATCTGCGCCTGCACGGTCACGTCGAGCGCGGTCGTCGGCTCGTCGGCGATCAGCAGCTCCGGCCGGGTGATCAGCGCCATCGCGATCATCACGCGCTGCCGCATGCCGCCGGAAAACTCGTGCGGGTACAGGTTCATCCGGCGCTCCGCATCGTTGATGCCCACGGCTTCCAGCATCGCCAGCCCGCGCTTCCGCGCCTCCGCCCCCGAAATGGACTCGTGAATCCGCAGGGGCTCGACGAGCTGGTCCGCCACGCGCAGGTACGGATTGAGCGACGTCATCGGATCCTGGAAGATCATCGCGACCCGCTTGCCGCGGATCGCCCGCGACTGGGCGGGCGTGCAGCGCAGGAGGTCGACGCCGTCGAAGACCGCGCTGCCGCTTTCGATCCGGCCGGGAGGCTGGGGCACCAGCCCCATGATGGAGTAGCACGTCACCGACTTGCCCGAACCCGATTCCCCGACGATCCCGAGCGTCTCGCCGCGTTCCAGGGAGAAGCTGACGCCGTCGACGGCCCGGAAAACGCCATTGCGCGTGTGGAAACTGGTGCGGAGGTCGGTGACGTGAAGCAGCGGCACGGGTGATGGGCACTAGCAGCTTGCGGCGGGCGCGAGCGCACGCAAGGCCGTGACGACGGTTTCGGGCGCGAGGTCAGCGAGGTTGCCCCCGCCGGTCGGAGCCGAGCCAGGGGCCTGCAGGATCTGCGCGGGCGCCGCGAACACCGGTCCGGTGCGCACCGGATTGGTGGGCCCGAAGAGCGCGAGCAGCGGCACGCCGAGCGCGTTCGCGAGATGCATGCCGCCGGTGTCGTTGGTCACGAGCAGGCGGCAGCCGGCGAGGGCGCGCGCGAAGCCAAGCAGGTCCGTCTTGCCGGCCAGATCCTGCACGCGCGCCGCGGGAAAGCCCGTCGCGACCGCGCGCGTGATCGCCGCGTCACGCGGCGTGCCGAAGAGCACGAACCGTTCCCCGGGCAGGGATTCGATCAGGGCCCGCCAGTGGGCCGCGGGCCAGCGTTTCTCCGGGGTGTTCTCCGAGCCGCAGATCAGCCCGATGGGAGCGTCCGCTGCGGGTTGCGCCTGGCCGGGCAGCGGCAGCGGCGCGCGCTCGAGCGGTGCGGCCAGCCCGAAGTGGCGGAGGAAGTTTTCCCACAGGTCGAGCTGGTGCCGCGCGCGCTCGTCGAATTCCGGGGGCACCCGCCACGCGTGCGACAGCAGTGGCCGGCGCCGGCCCGCGCGCACCAGGCCGAAGCGCTGGCGGCACTGCGTCAGCCGGGCCTCGAGGTCGCCGCGGACGGAGTTGGTGAACAGGATCCAGACGTCGGGAAACTCGCCGCGCAGCGCGCGAAAGTGCCGGAAGTATCCCGCCCCGCGCGGCGGCAGGGCGTGCAGCCGGTCGCCGATTCCCCAGGCTTCCAGCAGCGGGAGGAAGGCCCGGCCCGCCACCAGCGTGATTTCCGCGTCGGGTCGCGACGCCCGGATCGCGCGGAGGAGCGGGAGCGCCATGACGACGTCGCCCAGCCAGTTGGGCAGGCGGATCCACAACCGCGTGCGTCGCGGCGGCGCGACGAGTCCGCGTGCCGCGAGGTCGCCGGCGAGCAGGTTGCGCTTCGCCTCCAGCCGCAGCCGCCGGGACGGGATGTCCTGGTTGCGCCAGCGATCGTGGGCCCAGAGCCAGGACGCGCAAAGGTTGTCGTCGCCGCGCAGCACGCGTTCGAGCCAGCGGTTGAGCCCCAGGGTCACGGCGTCGCCCGTGCCGTCGTGCTCGATCCGCTGCACGCCAATCTCGACCCGCCAGAATGCGGTCCGCCGCGGAAAGATCCCGTACACGCGCGCGTCGAACTTCTCGGCCATCAGCCCGGGCAGCTCCGTCGTCGAGCACACGCGGTCGAGCAGCAGGGTAAGCGCACCCTGCAGGCCGGCGTTCTGGTCGAAGAGGATGCCGACGAATCCCCGGCGCCGGAGGATCTTCAATGCCTCGGCAAATCCCTCCCGCCGCGAAAGCAGCCGCATGCCGTAGCGTTCGCGCGAGGTTTTCACCAGGGCGTCCGCGGCGGGATTGTCCAGTGGCCGGAAGATGGTCCCGAACTCGGGGAACGGCCCGGGTACGATCAGCGCCATCGCCGTCTGCGCCTCCCAGTAGGCGAGGTGAGGCGAACAGATGAGGGTCGGAGCGGGGTCGGCGTGGTGGAGCTCGTACGCCGACACCAGTTCCGGCGCCGCGCAGATGATCCGGCGGTAGCGGGCGGCGTCGAGGTACGGAGTCGCGAGCGAGAGCAGACCCGTCTCGATCAGCCGGCGGCAGCTTTCCCGCCCGATCGCCCGCTGCCAGGCCACGGGTCTATCGGGGAAGGCGTGATGGAGATTGGAAAGGATCAGCCGGCGGCGCCGCGGCAGGCAGAAAAAGATGAAGTCACCCGCGAGCACCGCGAACGCGCGCAGCAGCGGCTCCGGGGTGTGGGCGGTCAGCCAGCCGAGGCACTTGAGCAGGAAATACAGCACGCGCCGCCAGTCATGGCCGATCGCGCCGCGCCGAAGCAAATCATCTTCGGCGCCCGCGCGCCCGCGTAGCCGGACACCCGCAGTCAAGGTGGAGCCGCCTGTCCCCAGGCGGCTGACGTTCGACGGACCGGTCCGCAGCAGCTTGAGGACAAGCCGCTCCACCTTTCCGTGCGGCCGTT
>CALFZM010000395.1 GCA_937952235.1 uncultured Opitutia bacterium
GGCGAGCGGTGCGGCCAGGTCGGCCGGCGCGGGCGGCGTGGCCGCCCCGGCTGCGACGCGCAGCTGCCGCAGGCAGCGCCAGGCCTCGGGCGGCAGCCGCACCTTGGCGTGGTCGAGGTTGCGCGTGAGATGGGCGAGGTTGGCCGCGAGGCTTGCCGGCAGCGCGGGATCGCCGGCCGAGCGTTCGAGCAAGGCGCCGAGTTGCTCGAGTTTCGCCTCGGGCGGCACCGCCGCCCCCTGCAACGAAAGCAGCAGGCGGAGCGCCGCGCTGGCGACGGCCGGGTCGAGCGACGCGATCTCGTCGCGCAGCAGCGGGTCCAGCTTGTCGAGCAGCCGCGTGAGCTGCGACGTGCGCTCGAGGTAGCGACCCAGCCAGAACAGCGTGTCCGCGAGCCGGCTCGGGGTGTCGGCCGAGCGGAAGACGGCATCGGCCAGCGGCACGGCGGGCGGAGGCGGCGCAGAGTCGGCGCCGCCCGCGCGCAGGACCCAGGTGTCCTTGGTGCTGCCTCCCTGCTGCAGCGTCACGAGCGCGTCGTCGCCCCGGGGCTGGAAACGCGTGAGGCCCCCCGGCATGACGTGGTAGTCGCCGTCCTGCCAGGAGACGAAGAGCCGCAGGACAAACGGTGCCGGCCGCAGGGCGTCGTCGATCCACGCCGGCGTGGTGCCGAGGTGCACGCGCTCCTGCCCGCAGAATTCCCAGGGTCGCGCGGCGATCTCGGCGGCGAGCGCCGCACGTTCGCCGGGCGCGAGGGCGGGACCGTAGCGCGTCGTGGACGGCCCGGGCGCCCGGAAGGAGGGCTTGAGCACGAGCGTATCCAGGTTCTCCAGCACGTAGCGCCGCGCCTCCTCGTGGCCGCACCACCAGGTGGCCACGCCCGGCAGTTGCAACTCCTCCCCGAGCACCTCGCGCGCGAGCGGCGCGAGGAAGGCGAGCAGGCCCGTGGTCTCGAGCACGCCGGCGCCGAGCTGGTTGGCGATGGCGACGCGCCGGTCGTGGGCCGCATGGACGAGCCCGGGCACGCCGAGGAGCGAGTCGCGATGCAGTTCGAGCGGATCGCAGAACGCGGAATCGACGCGGCGCACGAGGGTGTCGACGCGGCGCAGCCCGCCGACCGTACGCAGGTATACCTGCCGGTCGCGCGTCGTGAGGTCGGCGCCCTCGACGAGCGGGAAGCCGAGGTAGCGCGCGAGGTAGGCGTGTTCGAAGTAGGTCTCGTTGGCGGGGCCGGGCGTGAGGAATGCCACGCGTGGTTCCTCGTCGCCGCGGCCGCGGCTCAGGCCGACGATCGAGGAGCGGAAGCCGCGGAAGAATTCATAGAGCCGCTCCACCGGCGCGCGGCGGAAGGCCTGCGGCAGGACCTCCCGGGTAAGGATGCGGTTCTGCAGTGAGTAGCCGAGCCCGGACGGCGCGTCGACGCGGTCGCGCAGCACCCACCACTGCCCGTCGGGCGAGCGCGCGAGATCGACCGCGAGGGTGTGCAGCAGCGGCTGGCGCGGCCGGGCCAGCCCGACGCACGGGCGGAGGAACTGCGGGTTGGCCAGCGCGAGCGCCGCCGGGAGCGAACCGCGCCGCAGCAGGTGCTGGGGCCCGTACAGGTCGCGGAGCAGCTCGTCGAGCAGGCGCGCGCGCTGGCGCAGGCCGGCGGACAGCGCCGTCCAGTCTTCCGGCGAGACGAGCAGCGGCACCGCGTCGAGCGGCCAGGGCTGCGGCGCGGAGCGGGCCCCCGCGTAAACGTTCATGCTCACGTCCTGCTCGACGATCGCCCGGCGGCACGCAGCTTGCGCGACCCGCAGCGTCGCGCCGGGATCCGGCCCGAGGTGGCGCAGGAACTCCGCCCAGTGCGGGCGCAGCCGGCCTTCGGCGTCCTTCAGCTCGTCAAAACGATCCGCCGCCGGGACGTAGCCGGGCAAAGGATCGATGGCAAACGGCGGGACGGAGGCGGACACGGCGGGGAGAGTGAGCCCGAAGGGGTGGGGAGAAAAGGGGGAATACGAGGGTCCCGGGAGCGCGGACGTCCCCGTCCGCATCGACCCCTGATGCGGACGAGGACGTCCGCGCTCCCGGATCAATTTACGCCCGCGCCACCTTGAACGGGTCGCGCAGGTCGAGCGTGTGCGGCAGCTCGGGCGCGACGGCACGGACCGGCACGGGCAATTCGTGGCCGGGCGAGTGGCCCCACGGCGAGAATCGCGCCAAGCGCCGGCTCTCGGCCTCGTACGCGTTGACGGGGAAGGAGGTATAGTTGCGGCCGCCCGGGTGGGCCACGTGGTAGGTGCAGCCGCCGATGGCGCGATTGTTCCAGGTGTCGACCAGGTCGAAGACGAGCGGGCTGTGCACGCCGATGGTCGGGTGCAGGCACGCGGCCGGCTGCCAGGCGCGGTACCGGACGCCCGCGACGAACTCGCCGTTGACGCCCGTCGCCTGGAGCGGCACGCGCGCGCCGTTGCAAGCCACGACGTATCGTTCCGGCGTGAAGCCCGTCACCTTGACCTGGATACGCTCGACCGACGAGTCGACATAGCGCACCGTGCCGCCGGCCGCGCCCTCCTCGCCCATCACGTGCCAGGGCTCGAGCGCGTGGCGCAGCTCGAGCTCCATGCCGCGGTACTGCACGCGGCCGTTGAGGGGAAACCGGAACTCGAAGTGCGGCGCAAACCAGGCGGCGTCGAACGGCAGGCCCCATCCGCGCAGGTCGGCGATCACGTCGTCGAAATCGTGCCGGCAATAGTGGGGCAGCATGAACCGGTCGTGCAGGTCGGTGCCCCAGCGCACCAGCCGCTCCGGCGCGTAGGGATGCTCCCAGAACCGCGCGACGAGCCCCCGCAGCAGGAGTTGCTGCGCGAGGCTCATGCGCGCGTGCGGCGGCATCTCGAACGCGCGGAGCTCCAGGAGCCCCAGCCGGCCGGTTGCGCTGTCGGGCGAGTAGAGCTTGTCGATGCAGAATTCCGCCCGGTGCGTGTTGCCCGAGACGTCGGCCAGAAGGTTGCGGAAGATGCGGTCGACCAGCCAGGGCGGGACCGCGCCGGAGCTCTCCTGCTGCCGCCGCAGTTCTCGGAACGCGATCTCGAGTTCGTACAGGGCGTCGTTGCGCGCCTCGTCGACGCGCGGCGCCTGGCTCGTGGGCCCGATGAACAGGCTCGAGAAGAGGTAGCTCAGCGCCGGGTGGTTGTTCCAGTAGGCGATCAGGCTCTGCAGCATGTGCGGGCGGCGGAGCAGCGGGCTGTCGGACGGCCGCTCGCCGCCGAGGATGAGGTGGTTGCCGCCGCCGGTGCCGGTGTGGCGGCCGTCGACCATGAACTTGTCCGTGCCGAGCCGGGATTCCCGCGCGGCCGCGTAGAGGAACTCGGTCTTCTCCTTCAGCTCGCGCCATCCCGCCGAGGGATGGATGTTCACCTCGATCACGCCGGGGTCCGGCGTCACCTTGATGGCGTTGAGCCGCGGGTCGTGCGGCGGCAGGTAGCCCTCGATGACGACCGGCAGCGCGAGCTCCGCCGCGGTGGTTTCGATCGCCGCCAGCAGGTCGAGGTAATCCTCCGTCGTGCGCGCCGGCGGCATGAAGACGAACAGGTGGCCTTCCCGCGGCTGCACGCACAGCGCGGTGCGCACGATCCACGGCGCGCTTTCCAAGGGGCTCGGCGGTCGGTCGGCGGGTGGCAGCGACTGCGGTCGCGGGTCGTGATCCTGGCCCGGCGTGCCGCCCGCCTGCCGGAGCGACGCGCGTGCGTCGGGCCGGGCACCCGCCGGCGGGACCGTGTACTGGCGCGCCAGCGCCGCGGCGTCGGGCAGCGGAGGCAGCTCGAGCTGGGGATCGGGCGGCACGAGGTGGCGCGCCTCCGTCGGCGCGACCCACGGCTGCGAGTCCAGCGGCAGCCGGAAGCCCATCGGCGAGTCGCCGGGAATGAGAAACAGCGTCTCAGCGCGCAGGAACCAGGGCCCGCTGGCCCAGCCCCAGGGTGCGGCGCGCTCGACCGGCAGCGCGTACCCGACCACCTGATGCAGCCCCTGCTCGAAGACCCGCGCGAGCCGCGCCCGGTCCTCGGGGTCGGCGAGGTTGTTCCGCAGCGGGTCGACGTTGGCGGGCAGCCGGCGCTCCTTCCATAGGTAGTACCAGGCGTCCTCGTAGCCGGGCATCACCCAGGTGTCGCCGACGCCCAGCACCTGCCCGAGCCGCCGGATGAAGCGTTCCGCGTCGGCGGCCGTCGCGCCTGACGGCTGCGCGATGTCCGCCAGGAGCGCGGGATCGCGCCAGACGGGCTGGCCGTCGCGGCGCCAGATCGCGCTGAGCGCCCAGCGCGGCAGCGACTCGCCCGGATACCACTTGCCCTGGCCGTAGTGGAGGAATCCGCCGGCGCCGTAGTGCGCCCAAAGTTTCCTCACCAGGGTCTCGGCGAGCTGGCGCTTGCGCGGCCCCAGCGCCTCGGTGTTCCACTCCGCCCCGTCCATGTCGTCGATCGACAGGAACGTCGGCTCGCCGCCCATCGTGAGCCGCACGTCGCGGTCGCGGAGCGCGGCATCGATCCGGTCGCCGAGGGCGTCGATCGCCGACCATTGCGCATCGGTGTAGGGAAACGTCACGCGCGGCGATTCGTACAGCCGCGACACGGACATCGTGAAATCAAACGTCACCTCGCTCTCGTCGACCGCGCCCGTGATCGGTGCCGCGCTCGAAGGTTCGGGCGAGCACGCCAGCGGCAGGTGCCCCTCGCCGGCGAGCAGGCCGGAGGTCGGGTCGAGTCCGATCCAGCCCGCGCCGGGCAGGTAGACTTCGCACCAGGCATGAAGGTCGGTGAAGTCCCGCTCCGTGCCCGACGGGCCATCGAGCGACTTCTGATCGGCCTTCAACTGGATGAGGTAGCCGGAGACGAAGCGCGCCGCCAGGCCGCAGTGCCGGAGAGCCTGGACGAGCAGCCAACCGGAGTCGCGGCAGGAGCCCGAGGCCTTCGTCAGCGTTTCCTCCGGCGACTGCACGCCGGGCTCGAGGCGGATGATGTAGCGGACGAGGCCGTTGATCCGCCGGTTGAGGGCGACGAGAAAATCGATCGTCCGCTGCGGCCGGCGGTCGATCGTCGCCACGAACGCGGCGAAGGCGGGCGCCGCCGCGAGGTCGTCGCACCGCAGGTACGGGGCGAGTTCCTGCGCCAGCTTCGGCTCGTACGCGAACGGCACGTTCTCCGCCCCGGGTTCGAGGAAGAAGTCGAAGGGGTTGTACACGGCCATCTCCGCCACGAGGTCGACCTCGACCGAAAACCGGCGGGTCGGCTGCGGAAACACGAGCCGCGCCAGGTAGTTGCCCTGCGGGTCCTGCTGCCAGTTGATGAAATGGCACGCCGGCTCGACCTTGAGCGAGTAGCTCAGCACCGGGGGCCGGCAAAGGGCC
>CALFZM010000396.1 GCA_937952235.1 uncultured Opitutia bacterium
TTCAGATCGACCCGCTGGCATCGCGACACGATCGTCGGCAGCACTTTCTGCGGATCGGTGGTGGCGAAGACGAACTTCACGTGCGCCGGCGGCTCCTCGAGCGTCTTCAGCAGGGCATTGAATGCCGCGGCCGAGAGCATGTGCACCTCGTCGATGATGTAGACCTTGAACTTCCCCTGGGCCGGGGCGTAGCGGACGGTCTCGCGGAGGTCGCGCACCTGATCGACACCGTTGTTGGAGGCGCCGTCGATCTCGATCACGTCGAGATGCGTGCCTTCGGCGATCGCCTTGCAGGCGGGGTCATCGACATCGAAGTCCGCCTTCGGACCGCCGGTGCAGTTGAGCGCCTTGGCGAAGATGCGCGCGGTCGAGGTCTTGCCGGTGCCGCGCGGTCCGACGAAAAGGTAAGCGTGGGCGATCCGCTGACGGGTGATGGCGTTCCGAAGCGTGCGGACCACATGATCCTGCCCCACGACGTCATCGAACGTCTGCGGCCGCCATTTGCGGGCGATGACCTGGTAGGTGGAAGACAAACCGAGGAAGAAAACGTGAGGGAGATTCCGCCCGCCGCGTGCGAGCGCCCCGCAGGCCAGCGCCGCCGCCGGCAACTTTCAACCTCCAACTTCCGCCATTTTCCAACGCCCCGGGAGGCGGGCAAAAAAAGTGGCCAGGCACTCCACGGCACTGGGAGAACGTCGCTACCGTTGCTACCTTCCGGTCCTGGCGGAGTTCACGCGCCTGCCCATGCATGGCACCTGGCCGCCGCGAACCATGGGTGGCTCGCGCGACAGCGCAACTGCTAATTCCGCGCGGCGCTCAAGGCGCCTTGTTGGCTCCCGCCCTGCCGCCAGGCCCGGCCTTGCCGGCCTTCTCCGCCTTCTCGGCCGCGGCCGCTTCCTCGCGTTTCTTCCGCTCCGCCAGGAATCGCTCCTCGGTCTGGCGCCGCATGCGCTCCAACTCGGAACGCTGTTCGAGCGTGAGCACGCCCGAGATGTCCGCGTACATCCGCTCGGTCACACGGGCGACATCCGCGATGTTCTCCTGCCGCAACCGCTGCAGGTCTTCACCGGCGCGGCCGAGGATCTTGCGCAGCTCCTCCCGCTGTTCGGTCGAAGGCGAAAGCCGCCGGACGAACTGATTCATCAACTGAACCGTGATGGAATTCGGTCGGAACGCCGGGACGGGCGCGGGCGCGGGAGGATTCGTGCCCGGCTGGGTCGCTGGCGGAAGGTGACGCTCGGGCCAGCTTGCAGTCCGCGCGGGCAGGTTGAACCGCCGCGCCGTCACGCCGATCGTGAACACTCCGCCGAATATCGTCCCCGCGACGAAAACCCCGAGAAAGGCGAAGATGACTTTCCAGGGAACGTCCATCCTCAGTCCGCCAGGCCGAGCACGATCGCGACCGCATCGTCCGTCGGCGCAAGCTCGGGCTCATCGTACGCGGCGATGCCGGGAGCAGCCGCAGCCGGCACCGGGGCCAGCGCCTCGTAATTCAAGGCCACGCTGAACAGCGCGAGCAGCGCCGCCACCCCGACCGCGCGGAGGGCGAAGCGTTCGAGGACGGACACCACCCGCGCCTCCTGGGCCAGGGCGAGCGCCGCCACCCGCGTGGCGAATCCATAGGGGGCCGCCGTATCCTGCCGTTCCGGCGCCTGCCGCGCCGCCGCCGCAAGCCGCTGCCAGGCACCACGCGGATCGTTCGTTTTGTGGTTCATGCTCGTTCCTTTCGTTGTAGTTCCTGAAACAATTTCTGCAACTTCCGTCTCGCGCGAAACGCCCGCACCTTGATCAGCGACTGATTCCAGCCGGTAAGCTGCGCAATCTCGGCGATCGTCTTTTGCTCCAGGTCGAGTAGCCGGATCACCAGCTGGTCGTCCGGCTTCAATTGTGCCAGCAGCTTCTGGACGAGCTCGGTGGCGGCGAGCGCGTCGTTGGCCGCGACGTCGTTCTCGTTGGTCATTGCCGCATCGAGCACATCGGCCTCGCTCTCGGACAAATCCGCCCAGCGAAACTCCGGCCGGCGCTTCTGCGCCCGCAGATGGTCGATGCACGTCGTCACCGCGATCCGCGACACCCAGTGCGGAAAGGGGACCGCTCCCTGATACTGGCCGAGGCGGGTGAACATCTTCAGAAAAACTTCCTGGGCGAGATCCTCCTCGGCCACCCGCCGGGGCAGGTGCGAACGGACGATCCGGATGACCAACGGGTAAAGGTGCTCCACCAGTTCACGCGCCGCGGCCTGATCGCGCTGGCGCACCCGCTCGAGGCACCCAGCCAGATCGAACGGCTGGTCGGCGTCGTCAGGCATGGGCGAATGGATGCAAGGACATGCACAGCAGGCAAGACGTGCCTTCCCCCGGCGGGTTACCGTACGCCCCGAGATACCCGAGCCCACCCTTGACTTCCCGTGGCGCGCGCGGCTACGACAGGGCTCGATAATGCACGTTTTGCTGCCGGCTTCGCTTCGACTTACGATCGCGCACGACCTCTGAGGACGCCGCGTAGCGGCGGGTTGTGCGTAGGCTTGGATGCAGCCGTCGCCGCCGTGTCGCGGCGAACGTTGTCCGTCCGGTTTTCCGGTGCGGACTCCCCGTCAGACTCATCTCTCTCACTTTTCGTCAGTCGTTTCCTTGGTCATGCAACCTGCTCCCGTCACGAAATACCGGCCCTTTCCCCCGGTCTCCCTGCCCAACCGCCAGTGGCCCAGCCGTACGCTCTCCCGCGCTCCCGTCTGGTGCAGCGTCGATCTCCGCGATGGCAACCAGGCCCTCGCCCAGCCCATGAGCGTGGCGGAGAAGCTCGAATACTTCGACCTGCTGGTCCGGATCGGCTTCAAGGAGATCGAGGTCGGCTTCCCGAGCGCGTCCCAGATCGAGTTCGATTTCTGCCGCCGGCTGATCGAGGAAAACCGCATCCCCGACGACGTCGCGATCCAGATCCTCTGCCAGTGCCGCGAGGAGCTGATCACGCGGAGCATGGAGGCGCTGCGCGGCGCGAAGAACGTCATCTTCCATCTCTACAACTCGACCTCGCCCGCCCAGCGGAAGTACGTCTTCAACGCCACGCGCGCGGACATCGTGAAGATCGCCACCCAGGGCACCGCGTGGGTGAAACACCACGCGCAGCCGCTCCTCGCCGCCGGCACGCGGCTGCGTTTCGAGTACTCGCCTGAGAGCTTCACCAGCACGGAGCTGGATTTCGCCCTGGAGATCTGCGAGGCGGTGACCGACGTCTGGCAGCCGACGGTCGAGAACAAGATCATCCTGAACCTGCCCGCCACGGTCGAATATGCGACACCCAACGTCCACGCCGACCAGATCGAGTGGATGTGCACGCATCTCACCCGCCGCGACCGCACCCTCGTCTCGCTGCATACGCACAACGATCGCGGCACCGGGGTCGCCGCCACCGAGCTCGCGCTGCTGGCCGGCGCCGACCGCGTCGAGGGCACGCTCTTCGGCAACGGCGAGCGCACGGGCAACCTGGATATCGTGACCGTGGCGCTGAACCTCTACACGCACGGCATCCACCCGAACCTCGACTTCTCCAACATCAACGAGATTCGCGAGGTCTACGAGCGCACCACCCGGCTGGAGGTGCCGGCGCGGCAGCCCTATGCGGGCGAACTCACGTTCACCGCCTTCAGCGGCTCGCATCAGGACGCGATCAAGAAGTCCTGGGCTCTGCAGAAGACCGATGCGCCCTGGGACGTGCTCTACATCCCGATCGACCCCGCCGACATCGGCCGCAGCTACAAGGCGATCATCCGGATCAACGCCCAGTCTGGCAAAGGCGGCGTGGCCTACGTCCTCGAGCAGGAATTCGGCTACAGCCTGCCCAAGCTCATGCACAAGGAGATTGGCCGCATCATCAACGATGTCGCCGACGCCCGCGGCACCGAGCTGCAGCCGGCCGACATTCACGAGGTCTTCCGGCGCGAATACCTGGAGCGCACCGCCCCGGTCGCCCTGCAGCACTTCAAGACGACGGAACGCGACAGTGCCGTGAAGTGCGAGGCTGCCCTGACCATCGAAGGCAGGGCGTACGCCCTCACGGGCGAAGGCAACGGGCCGATCGACGCGTTCACCCACGCGCTGGCGACGACACCGCTGCCGAAGTTCGAGGTGCTGAGCTACGCCGAACACTCGCTCGGCAAGGGCTCCGAAGCCAGGGCGGTGAGCTACATCCAGATCAAGACCGAGCGGAACCAGACCCTGTTCGGCGCCGGCATCGACACCAACATCGAGCTGGCGTCGATCAAGGCGATCGTCAGCGCGCTCAACCGCACGCTCGCCCGACGCTGATCGCAGCCGGACCCGCTCCTTCACGCCCGCCCTTGCCGGCGGGCGTTTTTTTTCGCCCGCAGCCACGGGTCGAGGCCAAAACCACGGCGCTCGGAGGTGCGGCTGCGACGGAGCGCAGCCGTCCGACGCGGGCACGGGCGTCGCCAAGCGAGTCTGGGCGCTTACCAGCCGTCGCCCTTCGTCAGGGTGCGGATGCGGACGAGAAACATGTCCGCGGTGATGTAGAGCGTGCCGCCGTCGTCGCCCCAGTTGCAGTTTGCCGTGGCCTCGCCGGTGAGCAGCCGTCCGAGCAGCTTGCCCGCGGGCGAAATCACCAGGATTCCCCCGGGGCCGCTTGACCACACGTTGCCTTCGCGGTCGACCTTGAGTCCGTCGACGGAGCCTTTCGCGCCACCGGTCCGCAGCGGCTGTGCGTCGAAGAACGTGCGCTCGTTCCGGACCATGCCGTCGGGCGCGACGTCGAACGCCACGATCCGCGTCGCGCGGCCGTCGCTGATGCCGACATAGAGGATCCTTTCGTCGGGCGAAAATGCGATGCCGTTGGGAAAGGTGAGATCGCGCGCGAGCAGCGTCACGCGACCGTCGGTGCCCAGCCGATACACCCCGTTGAACGGCAGTTCCTTCAACGGCGAGTTGTTCACCCCCTCGAGCCCGTAGGAAGGATCGGTGAAGTAGATGTCGCCGCGCCGGGTCACCGCGAGGTCGTTGGGGCTGTTGAAACGCTTCCCCTCATAACGCTCCGCGAGCGCCACGAACTTGCCGCCCTCGTAGCGCGCGATCCGCCGCTCGCCGTGCTGGCAGACCAGCAACCGTCCCTGCCGGTCGAGCGCGAGTCCGTTGCTGCCGGGTTCGCGGAACCCGGGCTGGGGCGTGAGCAGACCGCTCGGTTTGAGCCACACCTCGGCCCGGGTCTGACCGGGTTGCCAACGGTAGATCACGTTCTCCGGCACATCGGAAAACAGCAGCTCGCCCTTGAACCACACCGGGCCCTCGGACCAGGTGAAGCCGTCGGCGAGCTTTTCGAGCCCGGCTTCCGGAGCGACGAGACGGTCGAACGCCGGATCGAGGCGCTCGATCCGGCCCTGAAAAGCGCGGGAGGGTTCGGCGGACATGGCGACGTGCGACAGCGCGGCGAAAGCCACGCCCAGGGTGAGACCGCGGGGCAGGTGCATGGGAGGGGTGAACGCCAGTCTCGGCAGCCGCAGCTCCGTGACAAGCCCACCCGCGGGATTCGGGCGCGTTTTCCCGCCCCCGGGCGAGGCCGGGGAATCTTTGACGAACGCCCCCCGGCGCTGCACCGTCCCGCTCCACGCATGAAGTACACGCCCGCCAAACCACCGCTCACCGGCGAGACGCTGGCGCCGCTCGCCGAGCGGCTGCAGGCGCGCGGCGAGCCGGCATTTCGCGCCCGGCAGGTGCTGGACTGGCTGTACAAGAAGCGCGCGCGGTCGTGGGACGAGATGACCAACCTGCCCAAGCCGTTGCGCGCCTGGCTGGCCGAGACCTTCGAGTTCCTGCCGGCGACCCTGGTGCTCAATCGGCAGTCAGAGGACGTCACCGACAAGCTCCTGCTTGAACTCGGGGATCACGCGCTGATCGAGACGGTGATCATTCGCGCGCCGCAGGAGGGTGTCGGCGTCGATCACTCGCGCAAGACCATCTGCATCTCCACGCAGGTCGGTTGCGCGATGGGATGCGTGTTCTGCGCCAGCGGACTCGCCGGCCTGAAGCGGGACCTGAACGCCGGCGAGATCGTCGCGCAGCTCCTGCAGGTCTGCTATCGGGAGGACGCCCGCACGCCGCGCGCCCGCACCGAGCTGGCATCGTTCGACAACATCGTGGGGATGGGAATGGGCCAACCCCTGGC
>CALFZM010000397.1 GCA_937952235.1 uncultured Opitutia bacterium
GATATCGTCTGGGTCATCACTCAGGCGCCGGGCAACCTCGATAAGCAGTTTCGGTCCGTGGCGGAGGATTTTACCGTGTTGCGAAATGAGTACACGGCGAAGTGGGGCGCTTTTCGCGGTCGTGGGCGTTTCGTTCGCAAGTCTTATCTCTCGGAGCCGCAGGGCAATTCGGAGCCGTTTGAAACGGCTTCCTTCTCGTTGGATGGCGTGGCGGAGTGCTATGACACGGCCAAAGGCATTGGCGTGCACGGGGGTAAAGCGGACATCGGACGGAGAGCTAAGGGCATTCCGATTTTGTGGGTGATTCCCTTGGGCATCCTCCTTTGCTCGTCTGCGTTCTTCGTTCCGTGGTTGATGGGCAAGGGTGCGGGTTGGTATTTGGGGTCTAAGGCGACGCCGGTGTCCAAACCTGAGCTCGCGAATGCGGATCCCGTCAAAGCGGTCGAGTCCCTGTCCGTGCCCGTGCGGACGCCTGTGGCTGTCGAGGTCGCGAAGCCGTTGGCTCAGCAACCGCCGGCGGCTGTTTCTTCCAATCCGGTTTGGGTGGTCGGTTATGCGGTGCGCGGTCGGCGCATCAATGTGCAGTTGTCCGACGGTCGCACTCTCACGGAAGCGGACGAATTGCGGCGGGTGGAGCGTAATTTCGCTGAACTGACGGATGGTACCCGCTACTACGTCCGTAGGCCTGAGGCGCCGAAAGCTGAGGCGAAGCCGAAAGCTGAGGCTGTGAAGCCTGAATCTCCGGCGATGGCTCCCGCGGATTACCACGGCGAAGGGCTCTTCCCGCCTTCTGCGACCGTGGGGGTACTCTCGGTCCCTCCTCGGCTTCAAAGCGTCGGAAATCCGGCTTCCTCGGCGTCTGGGGTGCCTTTCAGCGGGGCGGTTGGGGCCGGCCTTGGCCGGCGCTAACCGCCCCTGCGTTCTCCCTCTAACCTTGTATAATGGTACCAACTGTCCCAGCCTCTTTGCATCGGTCGATTATCGGGCCAGCGTCCGAGGGGCCGGGAGGGGTCGCGAATCCTCCCGGTTTTCCCTCCTTCATAGCGGATCGGTTCCGGAGCCGGAGGCGAAGACCAGTCCGCGCGGAGGCGGCGCAGCGGTCGTAGCGGTGTCAAGCGTGCGCGCTACCGGCATTCCGGAATTGCGTCCGGTCAAGTCCGCGCTGCAAAGGTCGTAAATCGCTCTGTGCGCGAAATTGACATGCAGGTGGCGGCGATTGAGGCGGTCAGACTCCAACGGCAGGCGTTATCTCTTTCGCGCCACGCTTACCTTTCGGAAATCGGAGCGGGCGAGTTGGTTGATGCTGCCGCGAAAATTGAGCATGCCGCTTTCCTGCTTCGCTGGTTAGCGGCGGCTGTGCGGGAGCGGGAGTCCCGGCGGCGAGAAATTGCGCGGCTTCGTGCTGCGTGAGTAGGTCGAGAATCTGTTTGCGGGCGTGCTCCTGCAGGTGAAGGGGCAGTTTCGCGAAAGGGGTGATTAGAGCGGCTGCGAATCCCGGGACGCTGCCTCCGGACGTCGAAACCTGCTGCTCGAGCATGCGAGCGGTGTTGTCCTCGAGCGTGAGAGTATATTTGGCCATGCGTTAATGTCTGGGAAGTCTGGGACGTCTTCAAGTGGGGCCGTGAAAAAAGAGGGGCGGAAGTCGTTGTTCCCCAGTGGGAGTCGCACAAGGAAGATTATGTTAAGTGGAGACTCGTGCCATTTGGTATCTGCCCATTGCTCCAGTTCGACACGAACGTTAATCCGCCCGGCGCTTTCCGGTCCGCAGTCGGGCGCGGCTTTCAGGCTACAGGCGCCCCTCTACCCCGAAGACAACCTTCGGTTCGAAGCTCCGCCAGTTCACCACGCGATCCGGATATGCCGCGTAGATGTTGTCGAGCGGCGCCGCGAAGATGTTTTCGACGTCGAAGAACAGCACCGCGCGCCGCGAAAGCGTGTAGCGCGTCTTCACGTTCACCATCTTTCGATCCTTCTGGTACTGGACCAGCGCCGGGTTCGCGTTCTCGCTTGTCTTGTATTCGCTGCGCCAGTTCAGCAGCACCCGCACGTCGAAACCAAAGCCGCGGAAGCTCACCCCGGCGTTGCCCGTCTTGTTCAGGAACCCGGCCAGCTGCCGGTTGGGCCCCTTGGTGTTGAGTTTCGTGAAATTGGCCTGCACGCCGAAGCCGCGCGCCCACCCCGGCAGGAAGTCCAGCTGCTGCTGATAGCTGGCCTCGAAGCCGTCGATCTGCGCGAAACCGTCGTTCACCTGGGTGACCAGCGTGTAGGACTCGAATTGACCCTCGAAGCCATTGTTCGCGCCAGTGCCGATCAGCGTGCTGCTGTCGGTCCGGATGTAATCCTTGATCTTCTTCCGGAAGACGCCGACTTCGACCATGCCCTGCGACTTGAAGTAGTATTCCAGTCGCAGGTCATAATTATCTGAATACTGCGGCTTGAGGTCGGGATTGCTGACCGTGACCCGCTGCGTGTCGTCGTTGACCGAGTTGTTCGGGATGATGTTGCCGAAGGCGGGCCGGCCGATGCCGTTCGACCAGCTCGCCCGCGCGACGACGCCGCTGACCGGCTCGTACTTCAGATGCACGCTCGGGAAAAAATTCCGGTACTTGCCCCCGGCCGTCGCGCGACCGCCCCACTCGGCCTGAACGCGCCGCCGATTCTCGGCATCGGTCACCGGCCCCACCCAGGCGGCCCGCCTGGCTCGCTCTGCCGGCGAGAGGTACTGCAGCGGGCCCTCGGCATCGTTCTCCGTCTCCTCCATGCGCACGCCGGTCAGGACGTTGAGCGGGCCGAATCGCGCGTTGCCCAGGAGGTAGGCCGCGGTGACGGTCTCGCGGATCGAGCGATCATTCTGCAGCGGCGTACGCTCGTTGACCGTGGCGTCGAGCGCCCACAGCTCCGGATGCTCGCGCTGGTGCCGCGCAATCGCATACGGGCTGGGCCAGGGCGGGACCCCGCCGCGGCTCGCGTACACCCGCTCGTCGTTGTAGTGGTAGTCGGAGGTGTCGACGAACTGCTCCACGTTGGTGCCGAGGTACGAGTAGTTGAACGCCTGCTGCGAGAGCTTGCGTTCCTGCCGCTGATACGAGAGACCGCTCTTCACCTGCACGGGCACGCGCAGGATGAAATCCTTCCGCGCATTGACCTTGCCGGTCAGCACCGTGTCGTGACCCTGCCGGTCGTTCTGGTTCAGGGTCAGCGTGCCGTAGTTGGCCAGGTTATACAGGTCCGGTCCTTGCGTCTGGGTGATGGTGGGAAACTCGAGGTCGCGCGAACGATCGACGATCCAGCCGATGTTGTTGAGCCGGGCGGAAACCGTGCCCTTCGGGCGCGACTTGAACTTCTGGTTGTCGTGCGAGACGTCGTACCAGTTCGAAGATTTCGAGTAGCTGCCGGTGTAGTCGATGAGCAGGCCCGGGTAGCGGTGCTTCGCGGACGGATTGAACATGAACGTCCGCCCCGACTTGTCGTTCGAAGTGACCTGCACCGTGCTGAAAGTGCCCGTTCCCCCGGCCAGCACGCGTGTCATCGTGGAGGTGAAATTGGGATGGATGAACCCGCCGCCCGTGCGATCCCCGGCCGCGTTGAGCGTCGCGAGCGCCGCCGCCGGGTTGGTGTTGGCGGCGGCCGGCAGCGTGTAGGTGAGGTTGTTCAGGCGCGTGTCGCCGTTCTCGTGGAAGAAATTGTACGACGTGCTGAACGAGAGCGTGGTGAACTCGCTCCACTTGTAGTCGATCTTCGCGCCGCCGGCCAGCCGGGTGCGCGTCGCACCCTCGACGCGCCGTCCTACGACCTGGGTGTACGC
>CALFZM010000398.1 GCA_937952235.1 uncultured Opitutia bacterium
GGGCTGGGAGATGTGTATAAGAGACAGGGACAAGCCGCTCCACCTTTCGATGCGGCCGCGCCGCGGGCTCAGCGGCCGGCCGGCTGGCCCGGCAGCGGCTTGCCAAACTCCTTCAGCAGCGCGTCGATCTTGGCCACCTTCGAGGCGTGCGGCTCGGCGGGATGCATCCCCGTGTGCCGCACCTTGCCGTCGGGCGCGACGATGGCCATGTGCGGAATGCCGCTCACGCCGTAGGCTTCGTTGAAGACGGGCTCTTCGCTGAAGACCACGGTCCAGGTGATCTCCTTGGCCTTGATGTAGGTCTTCATGAGCTCCTTCTCGCGCGCGGGATCGTTGCGGGTGTCGATCCGCGCCGGCTCCAGGCCCATGATGTTGCCCTGCAGGCTGGTCACGCCGAGCACCACGACGTCGGCGCCCGCGTAATGCGCGGTCAGCTCGCGCACCTGCGGGAACGATGCGACGCACGGCCCGCACCACGTCGCCCAGAAGTCGAGCACGACGACCTTGCCGCGCAGGTCGGACAGCTTCTTCACCTCCGGGCCGCTCGACCAGGTGAAGTTCAGCTCTGGCGCGGGGCTGCCGACGAGCGCATCGCGCGCGGCCTTGATCGCGGCGTCGCGGGCGAGCGAAGCGTACAACGCCTCGGCGCGCTCCGCGACCGGCTGGCCGGCGTAGTCCTTCCTGAGCTGGTCGCACAGCGCCTTGGCTTTCGGCAGGTCGTTCAGGATCTGGCCGTAGAGCGCGGCCTGCATCTCCGTGATCCGGGCCACCTCCTCCGACCGCTGTGCGGCGTACTTCGCCCTCAGGGCGTCGAACGCCGCCAGCTCCGGCGCGAGCTGCTCCGCCGTGGACTGGCCGGCGCCCAGTTTTCCCCGGATCCGGTTCACGAGTTCGCCCAGTTCCTGCGCGGGCTGCGCCGCGAGCGGGGCGACGGCGAGCAGGACGGCGAGCGGCACGAGGAGAGGGCGGAAGGAGGGCATGGGGCCAGCAACGGCGCGTCCGCGACGGGAGTCAACGCCGGCCGGCCCGCGTGGACACCGCCGCGCGCGGCGCCCGGCAGCATCGTTTCAGTTGCCAACCGCGCGGGCATCGGGCCGGATGGCCGGCCAACGTCGCCATGCAGGCCTCCGACTTCTTCACGCTTCCCGCGTCGCTCGCGCCCTTCGCGGCGCATTTCCGGGCGGATGTGCCTCCCTGGGAGTGGTTGCGGCAGATCGGGCCGGCGCTCGCGGCGCTGACCGAAGATCCCGCGCCCCGCGCGCTGCCCCCCGGCGTGAGCGTGGAGGGCGCAGTGTGGCTTCACCCGAGCGTGCGGCTGCCGGCGTACGCGACGCTGATCGGGCCGAGCTGGATCGGCGCGCGCACCGAGATCCGGCCGGGCGCCTTCATCCGGGGCAACGTCATCGTCGGCGAAGGCTGCGTGCTGGGCAACGCCTGCGAGTTCAAGAACTGCGTGCTCATGGACGGCGCGCAGGTGCCGCACTTCAACTACGTCGGCGACTCGATCCTGGGCAACCGCGCCCACTTCGGCGCGGGCGCGATCTGCTCCAACCTCCGCCTTGACCAGGCGCCCGTGGTGGTCCGCACGGAGCGGGCCACCTACGAAACCGGCCTGCGCAAGTTCGGCGCGATCCTCGGCGACCAGGCCGAGGTGGGCTGCAATGCCGTGCTCAACCCCGGCACGATCCTGGGCCGGCGCGCCCTCGTGACCCCGGCGATCGCCTTCGGCGGCGTCCTGCCCGAGGCGACGATCGCCCATGCGCGCCCCGCGATCCGGCTGATTCCACGGCGCGACTGAACCGATCCCGAGCCGCGCCCGTTCCGCTCTCGTCACACCACCATGGTCCGCACCCTCACCGGTATCCAACCTTCCGGCACGCTCCACATCGGCAACTATTTCGGCGCGATGCGCCCCGCCATCGACGCGCAGGCGCGGGGCGAGTGCTTCTACTTCATCGCCGATTATCATTCGATGACGTCGCTGTTCGACCCGGCCGAGCGCCGGCGGAACACGCTGGGAGTCGCGCTCGACTGGCTCGCGTGCGGACTCGATCCCGCGCACAGCGTCTTCTGGCGGCAAAGCGACGTGCCGGAGGTCGCCGAGCTCATGTGGCTGCTCGGCACGCTGACGCCGATGGGACTGCTCGAGCGCGCGCACAGCTACAAGGACAAGACGGCCAAGGGCATCTCGCCCAACTTCGGGCTCTTCGCGTACCCGGTGCTGATGGCCGCGGACATCCTGCTCTACGACACGCAGCGGGTGCCCGTGGGGCGCGACCAGAAGCAGCACCTGGAAATGACCCGCGACATCGCGATCAAGTTCAACCAGACGTACGGCGAGACGTTTGTCGTGCCGGAGTCGGAGATCCGCGAGGACATCGCGGTGATCCCCGGCCTCGACGGCCAGAAGATGAGCAAGAGCTACGGCAACACGATCGACATCTTCGGCGACGAAAAGGCCACGCGAAAGCGGATCATGGGCATCGTGATGGATTCGCGTTCGCCAGCCGAGCCCAAGCCCGATGCCGACCGCAACCTGGCCATCCAGCTCCTGAAGCTCTTCGCCCCGGCGGACGTCGCGCTCGACTTCGAGCACCGCCTGCGAGCCGGCGGCCTGGGCTATGGCGACCTGAAGAAGGCGCTCTTCGAGCACTACTGGAACCACTTTGCCGCCGCGCGGGCGCGGCGCGCCGAGCTGGCCGCCAACCTCGATCACGTGCACTCCGTGCTGCGCGAGGGCGCGGAGCGCGCTCGCACCGTCGCCCGCGCCGTGCTCGACCGGGCGCGCCGCGCCTCGGGCCTGGCTTAGAGCACATCAAGCAAAGTCGCCGCCGCTCGAAGCCGGACTCATGCAGCCGGGCTTCAAATCGGCCGTGAGAATGGCTGCGCTGGAAGGTGGAGCGGCTTGTCCTCAAGCTGCTGCGGCCCGGTCCATCGCACGTCAGCCGCCTGGGGACAGGCGGCTCCACCGCAACGGCATCAGCCGCCGCTCCTCCTTCCTCAGACCTGGTAAGGCTGCAGCGGCACCGGGTCGATCACGCGCGTCTTCGGCATCTGTTCGCCGAGCTGATGCACGAACCAGGCGCGGGCCGGCGGGTCGCCATGCGTGAGGACGATGCTGCGCGCCTCCGTCTGCACCGCGAATTCGAGCAACTGCTCGCGATCGGCATGGCCGCTGAGCTCGAAGCGCTCGATGTGCGCGCGGACCTTCGTCTGGACGTGGATCGCGCTGAAGGGAAACGAGTCGCCGGGATTCGCCGCGAGCAGCTGGCCGCCCGGCGTGTCGGGATCGCAGTAGCCCACGAAACCGATCGTGTTCCGCGCGTGGCCGAGCAGGCCCGAGGCGACGGTGTAGCTCGGGGTGCGCTCGACCATCATGCCGGAACTGATGAGGAAGAGCGTCGGCTCGGACGGCTCGCGCCCCGGCTCGAGCTTGCGGGGCGTCGGCTTCACCTTGAGGTCCTTCACGATCGAGCGGGTGAACTGGATGTGCTTGGTCTTGCGGGCGATGTCGTCGAAGTAGTCGACGAGGTCGAGCCCCAGGCCGCCGGCCACGAGCGGGCAATCGACCAGTTTGCCGAACTTGCGCGCGTCGTGCAGCACGGTCAGCAGCTCCTGCATGCGGCCGAGCGCGAAGACGGGGATGAGGAAGGAGCCGCCGCGCTGGATCGTGTCGTTGATCGAAGTGACGAGCCGGTCGAACTCCCGGGCGCGCTCGCGGCCTTCCTGGCGGACGGTGGCGCCGCGCGTGGTTTCCAGCACGAGGGTATCGAAATGCCCGGCCGGGAACTTCGCTCCCGCCACGGTGCGCTGGTTGTCGAAGAGCACGTCGCCGCTGAAAAAGATGTGCCGGTGCTTGTGCCGGATCTCGACGCCCGCGGCGCCGGCGATGTGGCCCGCGGGATGGAAGGTGATCTCGATCTCGTCCCGCGCGCCGCGAAAGCGCTTCGCGTGCCCGAAGGGCAGGCCGGTGAGCCGGCGGGCGCACCGGTCGATCTCGTCGTGGGTGAAAAGCGGGTAGTCGGGGATGTTCTCCTCCTCGCGCTGCCGCATCATCACGTTGGCGGAGTTGTGCAGCATCCGCTCGATCAGCATCCGGCTCGACGTCGTCATGATGACCGGCGTGTTGGGAAATTCCCGCATCGCGACCGGCAGGCTGCCGATATGGTCGAGGTGGCAGTGCGTGATGATGATCAGGTCCAGGGTGAGACCCCGCAGCGGCTTGAAGTCGGGCGCCGCGACCCGGCCGACCCGCTTGGGGTGGAGGCCGCAGTCGATCAGCAGGTTGAGGTCGCCGATCTGGACGAACAACGCGTTGGCACCGATGCCGCCATCGCGGTTCAGGTCAATGAGCTTCATGAACCCTCACACAGAACAAATCCCGCGCGGAGCGACCAGAACGAAATCAGTCGCGCGGGAGCTGCATCTCGAACGGCGGCAGGATGACGTGGACCCGGCGGCCTTGTTCGTCGACGCCGTGGAAACTGCCGCGGGCGGAGGCATCGCAGCCCGTCACGTGATAGCTGTTATATGAAAACTGCTCGCCCGGCGCGAGCCGGGGCGTCTCGCCCACGATCCGGTCGCCCTCGATCACGAGGCGCGTGCCGTCGGCGTGCAGCACGACCCATTTGCGGCCGAGCAGCGTGACGGTGCGATCCGAGCCATTGTGGATCGTGATGAAGTACACGAAGGCATGCGGCTTGTCCGGCGGCAGGCTCGCGCCACCGTGATGATAGCAGAGTTTGTCGAGTTGGGCGGTGAGGCCGGGCACTTCGCTGGAAGGGGACACGCCGCCAACCAAAGTCGATTTCCGGAAATCCGAAAGCGGGAAGTTGGGACCTCGTCCGGCGCGTCTTTCCGCTTTTCGCGCCGCGACTTTCGCCTTTGATCGGACCCGCATGGCCAAATTCGCCCTCCTTTCGGTCTCGGACAAACGCGGTCTCGCCGCCTTCGCCGCCGCCCTCGTCCGGCAACACGGCTACACGCTGCTCTCCACCGGCGGCACGGCCAGGCTGCTCGCCGAGCAGGGGCTGCCGGTCACCGAGGTGAGCCAGCACACCGGCTTTCCCGAGATCATGGAGGGGCGGGTGAAGACGCTCCACCCGAAGATCCACGGCGGGCTGCTCTGCCGCCGCGACAAGCCCGACCACCTCGCGCAGGCGCGCCAGAACGACATCGCTCTCATCGACCTGGTCGTCGTGAACCTCTATCCGTTCGAACAGACGGTCGCGAAACCCGGGGTGCATTTCGAGGAGGCGATCGAGAACATCGACATCGGCGGCCCCTCGATGCTGCGCAGCGCGGCCAAGAATCACGAGTCGGTGACCGTGGTGTGCGATCCCGCCGACTATGACGACGTGCTGGCCGCGCTGGGCGGCGAGGGGGCCGCCTCGGACCGCCTCGGCGAGCTGCGCCGCCGGCTCGCGTTGAAGGTCTTCCAGCGCACGGCGACCTACGACGCCGCCATCGCCGCCTACCTCGAGGGCCAGCTGGCCGGACCCGACCTCGCCGCGCTCGGCGGTTTTCCCGCCACGCTCACGCGCACCTGGCGGAAGGCCCAGGCGCTGCGCTACGGCGAGAACCCGCACCAGCAGGCCGCGCTCTACGGCACGTTTCACGAGCACTTCTCGCAGCTCCAGGGGAAGGAACTTTCGTACAACAACATCCTCGATATCACGGCCGCGACGTACCTGATCGGCGAGTTCGAGCGGCCGACCGTCGCGATCCTGAAGCACACCAACCCGTGCGGGGTCGCCAGCGCCGATTCGCTGATCGAGGCCTGGAACCACGCCTACGCGACGGACCGGCAGGCGCCCTTCGGCGGCATCATCATCGTCAACCAGACGCTCGACGCCACGCTGGCCCAGGCGATCGCGGAGATCTTCACCGAGGTGATCATCGCGCCGCGCTTCAGCGACGAGGCGCTGGCGATCTTCGGCAAGAAGAAGAACCTGCGGCTCATGGTCGCGAAGGGCGGCATCCCCTCGACCAGCTCGGAGCTGGCAGGTGCGGACGCGCTGCAGGAGATCCGCTCGGTCGTCGGCGGCGTGCTGGTGCAGGACCGCGACCGCACGCTCGGGAACGTCGGTGAATTCAAGGTCGTGACCCAACGGCAGCCGACCGCCGAGGAGTGGGCCGCGATGATGTTCGGCTGGAAGGTCGGGAAGCACGTGAAGTCCAACGCCATCGTCTATTGCCGCGGCGAGCGCACCCTCGGCGTCGGCGCCGGCCAGATGGCACGCGTCGACAGCTCGCGGATCGCGGTGTGGAAGGCCGGCGAGGCCGGGCTCGACCTGCGGGGCTCCGTCGTCGCGAGCGAGGCGCTGTTCCCGTTTCCCGACGGCCTGCTGGCCGCAGCCGACGCCGGCGCGACGGCGGCGATCCAGCCCGGCGGCGCGATCCGCGACGCCGAGGTCATCGCCGCCGCCGACGCCCGCGGTATGGCGATGGTCTTCACCGGCAGCCGGCACTTCAAACACTGAGGCCATGCAGGAGCGGTGGAGCCGCCTGTCCCCAGGCGGCTGACGTGTGACGGACCGGTCCGCAGCGGCTTGAGACAAGCCGCTCCTCCTTTCCGTGCAGGCGTTTTCATGGCTGGCCGAGCCTGCATCCAGGTGGAGCCGCCAGTCCCCCGGCGGCCTGCTCCTCTCCCTTTCGAGCACGGCTGCGGTAAACCAGGGCCCGGGCGAACCGCCGGGAGCGGCTGCGGTCACAGCTATTTCCTCTTTCCCCCATTCGGCGCAGGATCCAACCTCCCCACCATGAACCGACGCTCCCCGATCGCCCTGTTCGCTCTCGCGGTCCTGCTCCTGGCCGGCTGCTACACCAATCCGGTGACGGGCCGGAAATCGCTGGTGCTCCTGTCGCAGGGCGAGGAAGTGACGCTCGGCGCGCAATCCTTCCAGGCGATCCGCGAGAAGGAAAAGGTCTCGACCAACGCCGCGGCCAACGCGCGCGTCACGCGCATCGGCCAGCGGATCGCGGCCGCGGTGGGCAGCGAGCTGCCGGACGCCAAGTGGGAGTTCGTCGTGTTCGAGTCGAAGGAGCTCAATGCGTTCGCGCTGCCGGGAGGCAAGGTGGGGGTTTACACCGGTCTGATGCAGCTCGCGGAGAACGACGCGGAGCTGGCGATCGTGATGGGGCACGAGATCGGGCACGTTATCGCGCGCCACGGTGCGGAGCGCATGTCGGAGGCGATGGTGATCGCCGGCGTGGGTGCCATCGGTTCCGCCGCCGTCGAGGCCAAGACCGACTCCAGCACGCGGGCGCTGTTCGACGTGGCCTACGGCGGTGTGACGACCCTCGGTCGCGTGCTGCCGCATTCGCGCGCCAACGAGACTGAGGCCGACCGCATGGGCGCGATCTACGCCGCCCGCGCCGGCTACGACCCGCGCGCGTCGGTCACTTTCTGGCAGAAGATGATGGCCGAAAAACAGAAGGCGTCCGGCGGCAAGTCCGAGGGCGCCCTCAGCGCGTTGTTCTCGACGCATCCGGCCGACACCAAGCGCATCGAGGACCTGAAGGCCATGATGCCGTCCGTGGTGCCGATCTACGAAAAGAACCGCGGGAAGTATTCGAATTGACCGGCGGCGGGTGGGTCACGCGGGGGGAGGGGGCGGATTGTCCTCCCTGCCGAGGTGCGCACGGCGGTGGCGGCGTCCCGCCCATTTCGATTGGCGCGGATACGGAAATTGCTCCACGTTCGCCGGATGTTCGATCCCGTTGAGAAGCTGAAGGAGTTCATCCGTCATCCGAGCGTTTCGACCGACTCGAATTATCGGGAGGGCATGCGCGGCGCCCGCGAGTTTGTCTCGGAGCTGCTGCGGTCGCTCGGTTTCAACGTCGAGGTCGTCGCGACCGAGCTGCACCCGATCATCTTCGCCCAGCGGGGCGGCGATCCGGCCTGGCCCCACGTCGTGATCTACGGGCACTACGATGTGCAGCCGGCCGATCCGCTCAACCTGTGGCAGACCCCGGCGTTCGAGCCGACCTTGCGGGGCAACCGCCTTTACGGCCGGGGCGCCGCGGACAACAAGGGACCGCTTCTCACCAATATCGCGGCCGTCGCCCAGGCGCTCGAGGACAACCCGGCGCTGCCGCTCCGCATCACGTTTCTCATCGAAGGCGAGGAGGAGATGGGCAGCCCGAGCTTCCCGCGCTTCCTCGAGGCGTACGCCGACCGGCTGCGCGCGGCCGATTTTGTTTTTCTCTCCGACACGGCGCTGCCGAATCCCCACCAGGTGGTGCTGACGAACGGGCTGCGCGGGCTGGCGCTGTTCGACGTCCACGTCACCGGCCCGAAGGGCGACCTCCATTCCGGCCTGCACGGCGGGGCATTGCGCAATCCGATCCAGGCCCTCGCGGAGATCCTCGCCACCCTGCATACGGCGGACGGAAGGGTGAACGTTCCGGGCTTCTACGACGCCGTGCTCGACGTCGAGCCGTGGGAGCGCGACGAGCTGCGCAAGCTCGGCGCCGACGAAAAGTCCTACGCGAATTTCCTGGGCATCGACACCTTCTACACGCCCGCCGGTTACTCGCCGTTCGAAGCGGTGCGTTTCCAGCCGACGCTCGAGTTCAACGGCATCGGCGGCGGCTACCAGGGCGAAGGCACCAAGACGGTCATCCCGAGCAAGGCGTTCGCCAAGATCAGTTGCCGGCTCGTGCCCAACCAGGTGCCGGAGACGATCAAGCGGCTGGTCATGGACGCGATCCGCGCGCGCACGCCCGCCGGCGTCAAGGTGGACTTCGTGGACCAGCACAAGGGCGATCCGTACGTCGTGGTGCCGCCCGGGCGGTCGAACACCCCGAAGGACCAGTCGCCCGTGCTCGCGCGGGCGTTCCGGGCGACGGAACAGGCAGTCGCGGAAGTCTGGGGGCGTCCACCGATCTATCTTCGTGAAGGTGGCAGCGTGCCCATCATCGCCGACATCAAGCGGAAGACCGGACTCGATTCCGTCATGCTCGGCCTCTTCCTGCCCGAGGACAACCTCCATGCGCCCAACGAGAGCTTCAATCTCGACGTCATGCGCAAGGGCACCGAGACGACCCGGCGGATGCTGCACGCGCTTGCCAGGCCGGCTTGAGGCTGGAGCGTTTCAGCAAGGTCATGGCCGCTGTCCGGGCCGGCACGATCCGTTCGAGGTGGAGCCGCCTGTCCCCAGGCGGCTGACGTCCCGCTTTTCGGTCCGCAGCGGCTTGAAGACAAGCCGCTCCTCTTGACCGTGCGGCGGCTTTCGGGAGAGTTGAAAGACAGCGGCCGGGCCCCGGCGGAGCACGCCGCCCGCCGCGGAAGTCCGATTCAGGGAAACGTGAACCCCCAGGTGCGTCGCGCGTAGCCGTAGGCGACGGGCCGGACCTCGCCGAGGCGGGCGAAGGCCGCTTCGATGCTGCCCGGGCCGAACTGCGCGGTAAAGGCCGCCAGCCGGGCCTCATAGTCCTCGAGCAGCCGGCGCTTCAGCTCGGGGGGCGCGAAGGCGTGCTGGAGCGAGTTGCGGCCGAGCGCGACGAGTTCGTCCCACGAGAGATTGAAGGTCGTGACGGCGGTGTAGTATTCGTCGGTCAGGTTGCTGTCCCACATGCCGCGGTCGTCGGTGTTGAGGCACACGGGCAGTCCCGTGCGCAGGTACTCGGGAAAAGGATGCCGCGCGAGGTCCGGCACATATTCGAGCAGCCGGTTGGAGACGAGCGCCACCTCGACCAGCACGCGCCGGCCCTGCTGCAGCAGAAGGAGCGTGTCAGGGTCATGGATGAGATTCAGCCCGTGCCCGATCCGGCTGGCGCCGAGCAACAGGGTCTCGCGGATGTGGCTGTCGCGCGCGTCCATCTCGCCGGCATGAATCGACAGCGCGAGCGTCGGGTAACGCGCCCGCAACTGGCGGAATACCGGCAGGAACCGGCTCGGGTGCCCACGGTTGTTTTCCTCGATGCCCGCGAGGTTGATCCCGACCCAAAGGTCGCGATGGGCGTCGACCAGCGCAAAGGCCTCCGCGAGCCGCGTCTCCGCGTTGGGCAGGAAGCGCACGACGGTCTCCTGAAAGCGCACCGTGAGGCCGGTCGCCACGATGTCCGCGCGGGCGAGCAGCGCCCGGGTTTCGGCGACGATGCGCTCGAGGGGCACGGGCTGGCCGTCGTTGGCGTACATTCGATCGGTGCCGATCTGCGTCTCGACGTACCGTACTCCCTCCGCGGCGAACGCCTTGATGTTGCGGGCCAGGAGTTCGAGCCGCACGGGCAGGCTCAGGCCGATGTCGCCGCGTCGCACCCACAGCCCGTCGAAGAACTCCCGCCGGCCCTCCCCGGGCGCATCGAGCCGGAACGCGTCGCACCACGCGCGCCGTTCTTCGGCGGTGAGCTCCGTCAGCGGCACGTACTCCGCCCGCGCCGCCGGCGAAAGCTGCAGGTAGGTGTGGCGCCGGATGGTGCGAAACGCCACGCCGGCGCCGAGCGCGTCGGGTTGCACCGGCAGCCGGACGCGGGTGTAGAAGGTGTCGCCGCCGTTCGTCGCCGGGTTCGTCAGCACCTCCCATAACCACTCCGGAATGTCCGACCCGCCGAGGTGGTTGTGCAGGTCGCCGCCTTTGGGCAGGGCATAGAGCAACGTGTAAAGCTGGGCCGGCGTGGCCGCGCGCCGGAGCGCGTCGAATCGCGCCGAAAAATCGGCGGCGGCCGCGGATCCGGCGAGGAGGAGGAGGACGATCAGGTGGCGCATGGGGGGAACGGAGCGGAAGGGTCGCGCCGAAGGTGGAGCCGCCTGTCCCCAGGCGACTGACATTCCGACCTTCCATCGGCAGCGGCTTGAGGACGCTTTGGACCGAAGACAGGAGGACAAGCCGCTCCGCCTTTCACGAGTTTCGAATTCATAGGTTGCTTGGGGGCCAGCGGCCACGCTGGCGCGGAAGCGCGGCGCCCTCCGCCCGGCATCCCCGCCTTCGGCTGAGCAATTTCCCCGCCACTTGCGCGCCGGACATCATCGCCGGCACCCCGTCGGCGTGAAGTGGCCGGAAACCTGCATGCCGGAGCTTGAGAAAACCTGCGGAGCACGCATCACTCTTCGACAGGAGGTGCGTCTACCTCGAGGCCACGTCCCCGTTTGCATGCCCAACCCACGGTCCCCCCATGACTGCATGACAGGAACCCGGAGCCGCCGCGCTTCCGGCGCGCCGACCGGGCCTTTGTCGCAGTGGCGATGCTGGGGCAGGGTGGGGGCCATGGTACTCGCGCTGGCCGGATCCACCCTGGTGGGTTTCGGCGCCGAGCCCGCCGAGGTGCAGCGCGGGCTGCTGGCGGGAAATTACGCCGCCGTCATCAAGCAGGTGCAGGGCGAATTGCGGGACAACCCGGGGAGCACGGAATGGTCGCTGTTGCTGGTGCGCGCCCTGCTCACAGTCGGGCGGATCGGCGAGGCCGATGCCGTCATGAAGGAAGCGCTGGCGCGAGACAGCCGGAGCATCCGGCTGCGCTGGCTCGCGCGCGACGTCGCGCTGGCCAACGGGCGCACCGAGGAGGCCGCGCAGCGGGTCGACGAAGTGCGCCTCGCCGTCCGCGACAGCTCCTACCAGTACCGCTCTCCGGCCGACCTTGTCGTCTTCGGCCTTGCCGCGCTGCAACTCGGCGCCGACCCCAAGGACGTGCTCGAGCGGCTGTTCGCCGTCGCCCAGCGCGGCGACCCGAAGTTGCGCGACGTGTACCTCGCGCGGGGCCAGGTGGCGCTCGACAAGCGGGACTACGCGCTGGCGGCCAAGGTATTTGAGGAGGGCCTGAAACAGTTGCCCGAGGACCCCGACCTGCACTGGGGCCGGGGCAGGGCGTACGCGGGCGGGGATCGCGAGGCAGCGCTCGCCTCCTTCCAGGCCGCGCTGCGCATCAACGCGCGCCACGTGCCGACGCTGCTTCAGTTCGTCGACCATCACATCGATGGCGAGGCCTACGACGAAGCGGAGAAGGTCATCGAACAGGTGCTCGACGTGAACCCTTCCCACCCCGACGCCTGGGCCTACCGCGCGGTCATCGCCCACCTGAAGAACGACCCCGTGGGCGAGCGCTTTGCCCGTGAGAAGGCGCTCGGTTCCTGGCCGACCAATCCGCGGGTCGACTACCTCATCGGCGAGAAGCTTTCCGCCAAGTATCGCTTTGCGGAAGGCGCCGCCTACCAGCGCCGCGCACGCAGCTTCGATCCCGAATACCTGCCGGCGATGGCGCAGCTCGCGAGCGACCTGCTGCGGCTCGGCGAGGACGCCGAGGGCTGGGCGCTGGCCGAGGCCGTGCACAAGCGGGACGAGTACGATGTCGAGGCGTACAACCTCGTCACGCTGCGCGAGACGATGAACAAGTACGCCGCGCTGACCGATGACGACTTCGTCATCCGCATGGCCGCGCCCGAGGTCGCGGTTTACGGCCCGCGCGTGCTGGCGCTACTGCGGCGCGCGAAGGCGGCGCTCACCACCAAGTACGGCATCGAACTGGCCCGGCCGACCTACATCGAGATCTTCGCCGACCAGCGCGACTTCGCGGTGCGGACCTTCGGCCTGCCCGACGTGGCCGGGTTCCTCGGCGTGTGTTTCGGGCGCGTCGTCACCGCCAACAGCCCCGCGACGAGCAGCTCGGCGACGAACTGGGAATCCGTGCTCTGGCACGAGTTCTGCCACGTGGTGACGCTCCAGATGACGAAGAACAAGATGCCGCGCTGGCTGAGCGAGGGCATCTCCGTCTACGAGGAGCGCCAGGCCGATCCGTCGTGGGGCATGCGCATCGACGCCCGCTACCGCGAGATGATCCTCGGCGGCGAGCTGTCGCCGGTGGGGCGGTTGAGCGCGGCGTTCCTGACCCCGAAATCGCCGAGGCACCTTCAGTTCGCGTACCTGCAGTCGTCGCTCGTGGTCGAGTACCTCATCGAGAAGCACGGCCTGCCGGCGATCCGGCAGATCCTCGGCGCCCTCCGCGAGGGCACCGAGATCAACGTCGCGATCGAGCGGGCCGCCGGTCCGTTGGAAGATCTCGAAACGGCCTTTGCCGCGTACGCGAAGGAAAAGGCCCAGGCGCTCGGCCCGAAACTCGATTGGAAACAGCCCGACGCCGAGCTGCTGCTGCCGTCCGCGGCGGAGAAACTGGCGGCGTGGAAGGAAGATCACCCGGACAACTACTGGGTGCTGCGGCTCGAGGCGCAGCGCCTGATGGAGCAGCAGAAATGGGCCGAGGCCCGGGCTCCGCTCCAGCGGCTGGTGGAACTTTATCCGCAGGCCAAGGGCCCGGATTCCGTCTATCGCTCGCTCGCCGCGGCGCACCGCGCCCTGGGCGACACCGCCGCGGAGCGGGCGACGCTCCAGCGCTGGGCGGAGGTGGATGACGAAGCGACGGAGGGTTACCTCCGGCTGATGGAGCTCGCGGCGGCCGACGGCGACTGGGAGACAGTGAGCCGCAACTCCCGGCGCTACCTGGCCGTCAACCCGCTCGTGCCGCCGCCCTACCGTTACCTGGCCCAGGCAGCCGCCGCCTTGGGCGACGACTCCACCGCCATCGTCGCCTGGCGCACGCTGCTCCAGCTCGACGTGCCGGAACGGGCCGACGGGCATTACCAGCTCGCCAGGCTGCTGCGGAAACGCGGCGACGAGGCGGAGGCGCGCCGGCACCTGTTGATGGCGCTCGAAGAAACGCCCCGTTTTCGTGACGCGCTCGGCCTGCTCCTCGATCTCGACCGGACGCGCGCGGCGCGGAACGCCGAAGCGCCGGCCCCGGAGGTCGAGCTGCCGCGCAGCGAACCCGCCCGGTCCGCGCCGCCGCCATGAAGCGCCTTCTTCCCGTCCTCGTCCTCTTCGCCGTCGTCGGCGCCGCCGTGATGGCCCAAAGCCGTTACGGCCGCCGCGGCTACTGGGAAGGCGCCGTCAGCGGCGAGAACGTGCGCACCGCGCGCGAGATTCCCTCGCACAGCACCGGCACGCCGGAGTGGACCAACCCGAAGGCGCAGGAAAAGGACGTGTTCACGTTCACCCGCGTCCGGTACAGCACGGGCGGCTATTACCGGCGGCGCGGCGGGAGCTGGCAGACGGATCTGCCCGACGCTGACCTCAACCTGTCCTACCGGCTGCAGCAGATGACCTCGATGAAGGTCAACCCCGACGGCCGGATCATCGACCTGCTCGATCCCGAACTGGCGAACTACCCCTGGATCTACATCGTCGAGCCGGGCTCGCTGTCATTCTCCGAGGAGGAGGTCGTGGCCCTGCGAAAATATCTCCAGAATGGCGGCTTCCTGATGTTCGACGATTTCTGGGGCGAAAGCGCCTGGCAGAATGTCGAGCGCGAGATGAAGCGCGTCCTGCCCGATCGAGGCTTTACCGAGCTTCCGCTCGATCACCCGCTCTACAGTTGCGTGTTTCAGATCAAGGCGAAGGCCCAGGTCCCCAACGTCGGCACCGGTGAAAACAGCCAGTACTCGGGCGTCACCTGGGAGAACCACGATGGCGACTGCCAGACCGTGCACCACCGCGCCATCCATGACGACAAGGGCCGGATGATGGTGATCGCGACCCACAACACCGACAACGGCGACGGCTGGGAGCGGGAGGGAGAGTACGAATATTACTTCAAGAACTTCTCCGAGAAGGTCGCGTATCCCCTCGGGATAAATATCATCTTCTACGTGATGACGCACTGACCATGGCTCCGCGCGCACTCCAGTTCCTCGCCGCCGCCGCCGTGCTCGCCGCCGGCCCGCTCGCCGCCCAGTCCAGCGGCGCCCGGGGCGGGATGAGTTACAACGGCCCGGACCGCTGGGGCAACGAGGGCGACTTCGGCGGCTCGCTCGTGCGCACGGAAGGCAGCGGCGTCATCGACGAGGATGTGGTCCGGACCGCGCGCGAGGTGGCTTCGCACAGCACCGGCACGCCGACCTGGAGCAACCCCCGCGGGTTCGAGAAGGATGTGTTCACCTTCGCCCGCGCGCTGTTCAAGGTGCGGCCGACCGAGGAGCCCAATCCGCCCTTTCACCGCGGGCGGCGGATCGGCTGGTGGGTCGATTTTCCCGACGCCGATCTCAACCTCTCGTACCGGCTGCAGCAGCTCACGTCGCTGCGGACGGATCCCGAC
>CALFZM010000399.1 GCA_937952235.1 uncultured Opitutia bacterium
CTACTCTCAGCAATCTACATGCCTATATACAACGGAGGTTTTCGGATAGCCTCTAAGCCGTTTCCTCCGAAATCTGGGTTCGAAGCACGGTTTCCGGAATGGATTGATCGAACCCGTCGTCGGCGGTATGAGGTGGAGTTGGCGCAGCGAGCTGAAACCATCTCGAGGGACCTCCTAATCGCTGGTCTCGAGCGAGAGGTCGAACGTGTTGCCTCAGAGAACGCGCGGGGCGCATTGCAGGAGACCTCAAACCTCCTTACGACCGTTAATGCTCACCTACACACAGTGACATCGCTGGCGGGAAAAGGAGCGCATTCCGACCCCAAGTTGGGACAAATACAACGCAATATTGAGGAAGCACGTCGAACTGCGGAAGCCGCAATGACGGTATCCGCTAACTACTTCGATTCGTCCTACGGGCTGCGCGACACTTCTCCTGCAGTGGTGAGCGAAGGGATTAATGACGCCATAGCCATCATAAATCGCACTTGCAGAGCAGAGGAGTCAAATAAGACTTTCAGCTTTGGGTCGTTTGATTCCCGCATCTCGATTCGCGGACTGACGGGAATGCAGTTCCTCCTAACCATGGTGGCGTCAGTTGGCGTCGCAGCGACGGTTGCACCGCCCAGTTCCACTGTAGGTGTTTCTTGTGAGAATGTGAGCCGTCTAGATGCCGCGGTGCGCGACCCCAAGCATCTGGGTTTCCTGTGGATCAACCGGCGAAGTGCCTTGAACGGACAACCTGGAGTCGTGGTCACAATAACGGCGAGTGGTACGTCTCCGGGACGTTCCGAACTCGAGGCTTGGCTGAAGGGCAACTATGCACCGCTGGAACAGTTCCCCGCGCGGAGTCTGCTGGCAGGCATTCAGCAAGGGCAAGGCTTGGTTGGTTTCTCCATGCCTCCGCAGGCAACGCACTTCAGAATTGTGCTCGTGCTGCCGGTGTGACGGGAACCGCTTATCGGCCGCTTTGTGATTGCGATTGTCAGTTCTGCGAGGGCCGAACGTAGCGCTCTTGCAGCCCTTCTCGAATCGCGAGGCATTGCGACCTTGGAGTGTCATTCGATCCGCGCAGCGCTCCGAACCCTGGAGCGACATCGACCGAGAGTTTTTGTGGTCCGTCGCCGACTTGACGACGGCTTTTCCGATGACCTTCTGATGCATCTTCAGAGGCGTGGTCCGGGCGCCGTGCGGACGATCGTTCTCCTCGAAGCCGGCGAGGGCCCCAGAGTGGAGGCGCGGCAGATTTCGCTTGGTGCCGACTGCGCAATGCGAGATCCCATCCGGACCGAAGTTTTCCTCGCCTACGCTGGCCAGTATGTGAAGAGGAACGCACACACCGCGATTCAACCGCCGGGCCATCGGCCCCGCCCTGAAGTCACCTTCTGTGGCGGATTGTTCTCATCCTTGGACCGCACGTTCCGGCACGGCGAGAAAGCAGTAGTTTTATCACCTCGCGAATCGTCGCTCGTAGAGCTGCTTGTTCAATCCGCCGGGGGAGTGGCTTCGTATGAATATCTCTATGGAGAGATCCTAGGCCGTCGCTTTTGTGGAGATACAAGCAATATGCGAGTATTGCTCGGTAAGTTATCAATCTCTTGCAGGAGGGTGGATATTTCGATCCGGCCCTTCATTGAAGTGATTCCGAAATCCGGATATCGTTACGCGGGTTCAAAAGCGGCTAATCGGCTAATCTGACGCCCGATAGGAGACTGCTCTTTGTTTGTGCATCTTCATCCGCTTTGAGGACGGCAGGCGAATCTATCGGGACAGCCGGTTACGGAAAAATTACAGTGTCGTCGTTGGAGTTGGCTGATTTCGGGTTTGGGCTGCCGGCATGGACTCCCCAACCCTACCCAATCATGCGCACGTTAAGAACGTGCTGATCTTCAAAGCCGACCGAATCTACGCGGAAGCTCTCCGGCAGCACGTTCAGTGTGTATTTCCGCCTGCCAAAGTCTGGACTGCTCTTTCGCTTGATTCGGCCAAACGGCAGCTCTCGACCCTACGGCCGGATGTCTTCGTAACAGGAGTGGGCGCATCCCTTGATGGCGACATCGTCGACCTTTTGGCAGGGCAGCTGCCGGCGCATCGATCGCTACGAGTCTTGGTCGTAACGGTTCGGCTGGAGTACCGGGTACTCGCCGCGCTCCGATCGCTCTCAGTTGAAGGTGTTTTTGATTCCGCGTCGGGCACGGCGGAGGAGCTTTCCCTCGCACTTCGAACGGTGGCAGAAGGAAAGCGTTACTGGAGCCAAAGCATCATCGAACATATGCATCGCGTGGGATCGGCGTCTGACGCGCTTTTTAGGCTTTTGACCACCTTTGAGCAGGTGGTCCTATCGGTGATTGGCGACGGGTGCGACAATGTCGTTGCGGCCCATAGGTTAAAGCTCAGCCCGGCAACGGTTTCTACGGTAAGGCGCGAACTTCATCGAAAGCTGGGCGTGCAACATCGCGGTGAACTCGTGCGCGTCGCGGCGCAGCACGGCTTCGTTCGATTCACTGCTGGAGGGGTGGTCAGGCCGGGTTTTGGCCTGATGTGTTCGCATTACGAAGCGCGACGGAAAAAGAGAGGAGAGCCCGTTCGGAACCCCTGAACCAGGGCGGTCTGATAGGATTGTCTGCCCGAGGGGGCGGAGACTACTTTGAATTTCAAAATGCGCCTGGATAGCGGTCCGAACGTCCGGGCCGCTATTTTTGGAAAGGTCGCAACGTAAAGCCTGTCAGGAGAACGATTCAGCACGGACGTCATGTGAAAGCAAATTTCGGTCTCGACGCCCTGAGAGGTATCCAGCCGTTGCACGCCATCCCGGCGAAGGGTCAGGTTCACCCGGTGCAGGTGACCCAAGGGGAGAGGAAGCCGCGGAGCGGCTTTCGGGCATGTTCGCTCGCAGGATGGACCAGAACGCGTAGGAGGCGAGGGACCGGCTCGAGGAGATCGGGCGGCTGAATATGGAGGTGGAGTGGCTCAAACACGCTGGCGAGTTCGCTCGCTGAGCAGCGCCGCAGCATGTTCGAATCGCGACGTCGCGCGCTGCCGATCACCCGGCAGTGCGAACTGCCCGGGCTGGTGCGGGCCGGCTACTACCACCAGCCCGATCCTAGCCGATGAGAACCTGCGCCTGACGCGCGTCATCGATGAAACGCATCTGGCGTATCCGTTCTTCGGTTCGCGGCAGATGGATCACGACGTGAATCGCGAACGCGTGCGCCAGCTGGTGCAGCAGCTGAGGTTGGAGGCCATTTACCGGAAGCCGAATCTCTCCGGCAGCAACCAGCCTAGGAATTCGGAAGCTCAAATGCGGTCGATTTCAGCGAAAGACACACGAAATGAGGGGAGATTCGCTGAAACTACGCAGAAAACGGCCCCGAATCGGGGATATTCTTCCGCTGAGCTCCCTTGCCAGAAGCATTGTCGTATTGCGGGAAATCGGAGTTTTTCGCAGCTTTTTCCGCGAATCCGGGGCATCTTGCATGCTTTTTGGGCAAAATCTCCCTTTTCCACCAACTCCCGATTTGAAGCTCAAAATCCGTGATTGCTTGGCATCACGCATTACTTTTGAACGACCGACCTTGATTTCCAACTAACGCCTCCAGCCACTTCAATCCCAACCAAGGCATCCTTTGGACCTGAAGCAGATCAAACAAATCATCGAACTCATGAAGCGGTCGGAGCTCACTGAGTTCGCGGTCGAGGAAGAGGGTTTTAAGCTCAAGATTCGCCGGGGCCCCAATGGGCTACCCATTGTAGCCACAGGAAGAGGTTCTCTCCCTCCGTTTGCGACCTCGGATGTTCAGGCCCCAGTACCGAGCCCGCTTAGCGCCGCGCCGGCCACTGCTCCATCGGCAAAGGAGGAAGCCGGGGTAACCTACGTCAAGTCACCCATGGTAGGGACATTTTATCGCGCGGCATCGCCTGAAAGCAAACCGTTCGCCGACGTCGGCACAAAGGTAGCGGAGAATACGGTGGTCTGCATCATAGAGGCGATGAAGATCATGAACGAGATTCAGGCTGACGCAAAGGGGAGCGTCATCGAGGTGCTCGTGGAAAACGGCCAGCCGGTTGAGTACGGCCAGCGCCTTTTCAAGGTCAAGCAGGGCTGAATGATCTGACGGATCAACAATCGCCGCCGCGCGATATGCGCGCCGGACGGAGTTGTTTGTCCGCACTTCCCAAACTTTCGCGCTCTGATGATCCAAAAAGTTCTCATCGCCAATCGAGGCGAAATCGCTCTTCGCATCGTGCGAGCCTGCCGCGAGTTAGGTATCAAAACGCTGGCGGTATACTCGGAAGCAGATGTTCAGTCTTTGCATGTACAACTCGCTGACGAAGCCATCTGCATAGGGGGGAACAAAAGCGCCGATAGCTATCTTCGCGCCGACAGGATCATCAGCGCCGCCGAAATCGCAGACGTCGATGCCATACATCCCGGCTATGGTTTCCTTTCGGAAAACCCCAAGTTCGCGGAGCAGTGCGAGTCGTGCAACATCAAGTTCATCGGCCCGAAGTCCAAGTCCATCAAAATGATGGGGGACAAGGCCATTGCGAAGGATACGGTACGAAAAGCGGGCGTCCCGATCGTTCCGGGATCGGACGGACCGGTGGAGACCGAGGCGGAGGCGGTGAAAATCGCGCGGAAGATCGGCTATCCCGTCATCATCAAGGCTGTGGCCGGAGGCGGGGGCCGCGGCATGCGTATTGCGCATAACGATGTCTCCTTTGCCAAAGAATACCACGTAGCCCGCGGAGAAGCCGAGAAGGCGTTCGGTAATGGTGCGGTCTATATCGAGAAGTACATCGAAAAGCCGAGGCATATTGAGTTCCAGATCCTGGCCGATTCCCACGGCAAGGTGCTGCATCTGGGCGAGCGCGACTGCTCCGTCCAACGCCGGCATCAAAAACTGATCGAGGAATCGCCCTCGCCTTTCCTGACTTCGGACCTGCGCAAGAAGATGGGCAAGGCGGCGGTGAAGGCGGCGGAGGCGGCTGAATACGAAAATGCCGGAACGATCGAATTCCTGGTCGATGCCAAAGGTAATTTCTTCTTTATCGAGATGAACACGCGGATTCATGTCGAGCATCCCGTGACCGAAGAGGTCACGGGGATAGATCTGATCAAGCAGCAGATTCGCGTGGCCAACGGTGAGAAACTGGATTTCGACCAGGGCGACATCAAGTTCGAGAAGCACGCCATAGAATGCCGGATCAACGCTGAGGATCCTGCCCGCAATTTCGCTCCTTCTCCCGGTACGATCGGCCTTTATTACGCTCCCGGCGGGCACGGGGTACGGGTCGATTCCCACGCCTATAGCGGCTACACGATTCCGCCATATTATGATTCAATGATCGGAAAGCTCATCTGCTACGGGCCTACGCGCAAAGTCGCCCTGGAGCGCGCCTATCGTGCGCTGAGCGAGTATCTGATCAGGGGGATCAAGACCACGATTCCGCTGCATCGCGCGATCATGGCCGACCCCGTCTTTATCGAAGGGAAGGCGACCACCGCCTACATGGAGGATTTCCTCAGCCGCACTGCGACCGACCTCTTCTCGTAAGACCAGCGAAGGTCCGTCAGGCGCGTTTCAATTTTCCTCGAGCCTCCGCGGCCAAGGGATTGCCGGGCATGACGGGACGGCATGCGGTCCCGCAGTCACCATCCCGCCACCCCCACCGATGGCTTCGCGAGGACGGGCCCATATTCAATCATCCGAGCAAAGTCCGCTCCAGCAGCCAGTAGAAGCCAGCGAGCGCCACGACAGCCGAAAGTGCAGGAACGCCCCGGCGGACAAATCCGCTCGATCGCCGGAGGCGCCAGATCACGGGAAGGACGATCGCGGCCACCGCCACCTGGCCAAGTTCTACTCCCAGGTTGAAGGCAAACAGTGGCAGGGCGATCCCTTGGCTCCCCGACGCGATGCCCAGACCCCGCAGGACGCTCGCGAAGCCGAAGCCATGCACCAGGCCAAATCCAAAAGTCACCAGCCAGCGCCCGCGCGGCTCTTGTCCCCTGCGCCACAGATTCTCCAATCCAACGTAAACGATTGAGCCAGCGATCGCCGCCTCCACAACGCGTGGCGGCAGGTTGACGAGATCAAACGTCGCCAGCGCAAGAGTGATCGAGTGCGCGAGCGTGAAGCACGATATGATGCCCACGATGGACCGGAAACTGCGACACACGATCAGGAGGGCGAAAAGGAACAGAAGATGATCGTACCCGATCCAGATGTGCTCGACGCCGAGCCACACGAAACCCCAGAACGTCGCCGCCGCCGCCGGCGCTCCCGTTTCGGCCGCGCCTGGGTCCACCTCGAGCGTCGCGTCGCGCAGGCTGAGCAGCTTCCTGCCCACCACCGTCCCTCGCGCGTCCGCCACGACGAGAAACTGGCGATGGTTGTTTGGGAGCTCGGCCAGCCGGGGCGCTCGGAGGGTAAGGCGCTCGCCCGAAACAACGCCTCGGAACACCAGGAAGAAACTGACGTTGTCCTCCGGCAAGAGCTCCACTCGGACGCTCGCGGGCGTCAGACGACGTCCCCCTGTCCGAACCTCCCAGAGATCCGGCGCCACCCCAATCAAGGCCTCGTGCGCTGCTTCAAAATCCTCCTGCGTCCAGCTCCCGTCCCGCCGCAACGTCATCGGGAGATACTCCTGCACATCCGCCGGGGCGTAGCCGTTGGTGATGAACACCGCTCCCTCCCGCAGATCGGCCTGCGCCGTGCTTAGTCCGGGGTCATGGGCCCGCACTCCAATCGTGACCGCAATCAGAAAGGAGAGCAGCAGGACAACTCGGGCGCTCATGCCGCCCTGGATGGCATCGACGCGTGCCTTCACGGGACGCGTCGCAGGCCCCTGAGGGCCACGATTGCAAGAGCCGCGCCCCGGCCAGAGACCGAAGCTCGCATCATTGCCCTCCCCCGTTCCATGCGTCTGCGCCGGGTTCGCCTCCTGCACTTTGGCGGCGCCCGGCGCGACGCCAGCGGGAGAAACCTCGGGCCCCTGAAGCGCGTGCGGCATGCAAGGCTCCAGCCAAGCTCCCGTCGTCCTCCGCAAGCAAGGAATTACGCTGACGTTTCCCAGGAGTGAATCGCTCGCCCGCCTAGGGGGGGCGCTGCCATGACAAAGCGAATGCCGTCCCCCCTTCCTCGCTGGTCTGCGCCCGATCCCTCCGACCCGTTCGGTCTGGTGGCCCTCGACTCCGACCTTTCCCGCGAACGCCTCATCGCCGCTTATCGTGCCGGAATTTTTCCCTGGCCGGATGCCGATCGTCCGCAGGCGATACCCTGGGTCTGCCCCCGCCGCCGCGCCATCCTCGAATTCGATGCGCTTCACGTGCCCCGCACGCTTCGTGGGGCGCAACGCGCGAACGCCGATCTTCTCTTCACGGTTGATCGAGCGTTTCCCGCAGTCATCGCCGCGTGTGCGGCCGCGCCACGACGCGGCCAGCACGGCACCTGGATCCTGCCGGCGATGCAACGTGCCTACCTCGACCTGCACGGGCAAGGTCATGCGCATAGCGTGGAAGCCTGGCGGGCCGATCAACTCGTAGCCGGACTCTACGGCGTCAGCGCCGGCGGGGTTTTCGCGGGCGAGAGCATGTTTCACCTTATCGACTACGGATCGAAGCTTTGCGTCCTGCATCTGATCGAGCACCTGCGGGCACGCGGCGCGACTTGGATCGACATCCAGCAACTCACCCCTCACTTCGCCGTTCTCGGCGCCCGCGAGATCAGTCGGGAAGAGTTTCTCGTCCGGCTCGCACACGAGCAGGCCGCCGGGCGCCGGCTGTTTTGAACGTGGCAGCTAACCGGATTTACGGACGCGTAAGCAGCACGTCGCTCCACTCCCCCATCTCCCGGTGCTCGACCTTCCAGCCCGGCGCCACGGGGGCGAATGCCGCTCGCACGGCCGCGTTCTCGCCCACCAGGATGCCGCTCAGGATCAGGCGCCCGCCGGGAGCGATCGCATCTGCCAGTTCGCGTGCGAACCGGATCAGGATGTCCGACTGGATGTTTGCGAGCAGGATGTCCACCGCGCCCCGTCCTTCGGCCAGACCCGACATGAGATCGCCCACGTGGAAACGCACCCGGTCCGTCAGCCCGTTGAGCGCGGCATTCTCCTCGCTCACCCGGACGGCCTCGGGGTCGTGGTCGAAGCCCGCGATCCGCTCGCACCCCAGCAGCGCCGCGGACAACGCCAGAATGCCCGAACCACAGCCGGCATCGACCACCCGCATGGCCGCCACGTCGCTCCGCTCCGCCACGGCCGCCACCAGGCGTTCCACGCACAGGCGGGTGGTTTCGTGATTGCCAGTGCCGAACGCGAGACCCGGGTCGAGCCAAAGGACGGCTTCTCCCGGCGGCAGCACGAACCGCGCGCGTTCCCACACCGGCACCCAGTGCAGGCGTCCAAAACGCCACGCGTGAAAATGCGCCTTGTAGCTGTCGCGCCAATCCGCGTCCCCCAGCGGCCGAAGGACCGCCTCCCCGCCGGGCTGCACGCCCGCGGCGGCCAGGTGCGGCGCCAGGAAGTCCCATTGATGGCGCGCCTCTGTATCGTCCGTGCAGATACCCTGGATCCAGGCACGGCGCACGATCACGTCCTCGAGCACGCTCCAGTTTTCCATACCCTGCTCGAGCAGCGTCTCATCCGCCGCTGAAGCCGCCGCGGCCGCGATTTCCACCTTGAACTCCACCAGGGACATCGGGGCAAGTTCCCGCGCGCCCGCGCCCAGCGCAATGTCAATTCCTCGCCCTCCGTCCGCCGTGGCGTGAGATCCCAGGGGCAGCAACCCCTGCAGGGCGCACCAGAGGCGCGGCACGCGCTTCGGCCTCACCGCCGGCCTCCCACGGGCGTCGCGCCGCCCAGTTCCTGCGCCTGCCAGTCGACGTTGCGGGTGAAGTACATCACCGCCGCGAGCGCGACGAACAACGCCGCGGTCCCCGCGAGCAGCGCATAATCCTCCATGCGCAGCACGACGAAGAGCACGCCATGCACCGCTGCCAGCAGGGCGCCGATCGAAGCCGCGCGCAGCCAGCTGCGGAGGACAGCCGCGCTGTAACAGACGATCAGCCCCGACGAGGCCGCTGCCGCTCCCAGGTAGGCCGGTCCCGGATTGAGGACTTCGCCCAACGCCAGGAGTGCGAGGTAGAAGAGGCAAAGCGCCGCGCCGACGAGGCCATAGTGCACGGCGTGCAACCGCAGCCCGCCGATGATCTCGAACAAAAAGTACGCGGCAAACACCAGCGCCATCACCAGCACGCCGTGCTTCAATGCCCGCTCCACGACCCGATAACTGTCGATCACGATGGCGATGCGCGCGGGCTGGGCGCTCGGCACACCCGGCAGCGGCTGGGCAGCAAGCCGCTCGAGCGCCTCCGCGCGGTTGCGACTGCGCTCCTGCCGCAGGCCGTTCACCAGCAGCAACGGCACCTGCAACAGAAGGATGAGCACGGCGACAAACACCAGTTTGAAGGTGACGGCGTGCCGGCGAACCGGGACGGCGCGCGGCGCAACCACAGGCGGAGCTTCCATGCGTCCAGCGTGAACGCGGCCCGTGAAGCCACGATGAAGCGGGCGTGAATTCGTCCTGCGCCAGTCTATCCCGATTCCGCGCACGGCAGCCAGAACGTCGCGCGTGCGCCGCCGCCCGGCCGATTCTCGAGCACCACCTCGCCGCCATGGAGCCGTCCGATCTCCCGCACGATGCTCAGGCCGAGACCGCTGCTCTTGCGCCCGGTGTCGGGCCGCGGAAGCGAGTAGAAGCGCTCGAACACCCGCGCCAGCGCAAAGTCCGGCACGCCCGGACCGGTGTCGTCCACCGTCACGTTCGCCCGGCCGCCGGCGGTGCTAACCGTCACCGTGACATCGCCTCCCGCCGGCGTGAACTCGATCGCGTTCTGCACGAGATTGCCGACACCCTGGCCGAGCAGAAACGCCTCGCCCTTCACCGGCACCGGCCCGCTGACCCGCAGTTCGCAGCGCACGGCGCGGGCCGATGCCAGGCCCTGCTGCGCGTCGAGCACCTCGCGGGCGATCGCCGCAAGGTCGACGGCACCGAGCACCGACGCCGGACGCCTCGACTCCAGCGCTGCCAGCTCGAAGAGCCGCTCCACGATCTGCTGCAGCCGGTCCGCTTCCGCCCGCAGGTTGCCGAGGAAGCGGCGGCGGTCCTCCTCCGGCGGATTTTCCGCCAGCAGTTCGGCGGCGCCGCGGATCGACGAGAGCGGCGCCTTGAATTCGTGCGCCAGCGCCTGGGTGTAACGCTCGACGTAGGCCTTGCCCTCGAGGGCAACGCGCATCTCCTCGAACGCTCGTCCCAGCGCCGCCACCTCCCGCGCCCGCGACTGCGGCGGAGTCGCCGACCGTCCGTCGCGTACTGCCAGCGCATATTCGGTGAGGCGCTCGAGCGAGTGCGTCAGCTTCGATGCGATCCACCAGCCGGCAGCCGTCATGACCAGGGCCAGGGCCACGAGCCAGGCGCCGAGCCGCCAGCGCGCCTGCCGGATGGCGTCGACCACCGACGCCAGCGGCCGCCCGACGCCGACCCAGCCCAGGAGCCGCCCGTCCTGCCGCACCTCCGCTGCCACGCAAAGCTCGGCCGTTGCCGCCGCCGCGTTGCTGCGCGTCGGCTCGTCCACCCCGGAGCCGTCGCCGGCCGGCCGGAGCATCCACCCGTAGGTCGCACCCACGTCGCGGCCCGACGCCGAATCGTACGTCACGCGGCCGTCCGCATCGCAGGCAAAGACCCGGAGCAGGTGCGCCTGCGGCGGCAGCGCGGCGAGCCGGGCCGTCCATTCGCCGCCCGGCCCCCCGCTGCCGGCCACGAACGCCCCGAGGAACTGTGCGGTGTCGCCCAGCGTGCGGCGCATCGATTCCACATAACGCAGTCGCACGTCGCGCAGCACGACGCCCACCATGACGGCGAAGCCCAGCGCGGAAGCCGCGACGTAGACGCCAAAGATCGCGGTGCGGATCCTCAGCGGCCGCGGGCGGGACGCGCTCATCCGCGGCCGCCTCCGGACGCATCCTCCCGGAGCGAATAGCCGAGCCCGCGATGAGTCTGGATCGGGTCACACTCGGGGGCCACGGCCCGGAACTTGGCCCGCAGCGATTTCACGTGGGCGTCCACCGTCCGATCGAAGCTGGCCCCGGGATCCTCCCACGCCGCGGACATCAGCTGGTCGCGGGAAAAAACCCGGCCCGGCCTCGCCGCCAGCACCTTCACCAGCCGGAACTCGTACCGGGTGAGCTCCAGGGTGACGCCGCGGAAGCGGACCGTGCAGCGCTCGTCGTCGACGATCAGCCCGGAGGCTGCGCCGTTCGCCGCCGGACCGGGGCCCGCCTGCGTCCGGCGCAGGATCGCTTTCACGCGGGCGGTGAGCTCCCGGGGGCTGAAGGGTTTCACCAGGTAGTCGTCGCCGCCGAGTTCGAGACCGAGCACGCGATCCAGCTCCCCGCTGCGCGCCGTCAGAAAGAGGACCGGGACCGGCCAGCGCGCGCGGATGGCCTTGCAGATGTCGAAGCCGCTGCCGTCGGGCAAACCAACGTCGAGCACCACGAGGGCGAACGCCCGCGCGCCGAGCGCCGCCAGCCCCGCCCGCCCCGTGGCGCACCACTCCGGTTCGAAGCCTTCCGTCCGCAGCGCATAGACGAGGGTGTCGGCGATCGCCGGTTCGTCCTCGACGATGAGGATGCGGGCGGGTGTATCCATATCCTGGTCACGGAGCGCCGGCGAGGCGCGCGATCACGGCGGGCAGCAGGGCGTGCTCGGCGGCGTGCACCCGGGCCGCCAGGGTCTCGGGCGTATCGGTTTCCTCGATGCGCACGGCGGCCTGGTCGATGATGGGGCCGCCATCGACCTCCGGCGTGACATAATGGACGGTGCAGCCGGTGATCTTCACCCCGCGCCGGAACGCCTGGCCAATGCCATCCAGCCCGGGAAAACTCGGCAGGAGGCTGGGATGCAGGTTGATGATGCGGCGTTCGAAGCGGGTCAGGAACGGCAGCTTCAGCACGCGCATGAACCCCGCCAGCACGATCAGGTCGGGCTGGCACGCGAGGATGGCGGCGATGTAATGCTGCTCGGCCGCGCCATCCAGCTTGGTCTTGTAGGGCGCGGCGTCGAGGAAGTGCGCCGGCACGCCATGCCTCGGGCCGAGGGCGAGGATGCCGGCATCGGGCCGGTCGGAGAAGATTTGCACGACCCGCGCCCGGCCGAGCCGGCCGGCCTGCTGGGCCTGAAGGATGGCCTCGGCGTTGGAGCCGCGACCGGAACCGAGGATGACGACTCGCATGGGAAGTGGGTTCAGATCGCGCCCGCCTCCCGGATGCGCGCGATCAACTGCGTCGTGCTGAACCCCGGAAGGAAGGGCATGAACTCGATCCGGCTCCCGACCGCCTGGAGCGCCGCGCGTTCCTCGGGATCGAGTTTCTCCAGCGTGTAGTCGCCCGCCTTGGTGTAGACCTCGGGTCGGAGGGCGCGGATCTCGGCCGTGAGGCGGGGCGTGCGAAAGATCACGATCGCATCGACACAGGCGAGCGCGGCCAGCGCGTACGCCCGCTGCGCCTCGGTCTGCACCGGACGCGACGGGCCCTTGAGCGCGCGCACGCTTTCGTCCGCGTTCAGCGCGATGACCAGCGCGTCACCCAGCCGGCGCGCCTGCTGCAGGTAATACAGGTGGCCGGTGTGCAGGAGGTCGAAGACTCCATTCGTGAGGACCACGCTGCGGCCGGACTTACGGCACCGTTCGCGCCAGGCCACGGCGTCGCCCAGGTCGAACAGTTTGGGATTGTCCAGTTTCACGTGCGCGCAAGCCTCGCGCTTCCTCCCGCGCTTGTAAACCCTCCCCTCGCCGCGCCATGAAACTTCGCCTCCTGCTCGCCTTCGCCGTCCTGGCCTCCATCGCGTCGGCCTCGCGCGAGAAGCCGGTGATCGGCCTTTCGCTCGACACCCTCAAGGAAGAGCGCTGGCAGCGCGACCGCGACACCTTCATCGCGGAGGCAAGGAAGCTGGGGGCGACGGTCGTCGTGCAGTCGGCCAACAGCGACGACACGCGCCAGGTCCGGGATGTCGAATCGCTCATCAGCCGCGGCGTCGACGTGCTCGTGATCGTGCCCCACAACGGCGCCGCGATGACGCGCGCCGTGCGCTCGGCGAGCGAGGCGAAGATCCCCGTGATCGCCTACGACCGGCTCATCCTCGGCGCGCCGATCGACTATTACCTGACGTTCGACAACGTGAAGGTCGGTGAAGCCCAGGCCGGCTATGCCGCGGCCCGACTGCCCGCCGGACGCCCGGCGCGGATCGTGCGGATCTACGGCGCGCCGACGGACAACAATGCGAAGCTGTTCAAGCAGGGGCAGGACAACATCCTCCGGCCGCTCATCCAGGCGGGCCGGATCGAAGTCGTGCACGAGGACTGGGCGCTCGACTGGAAACCCGAGAACGCGAAGCGGATCATGAATGCCGCCCTCACCAAGGCCGGCCGCAACCTCGACGCGGTGGTTGTTTCCAACGACGGCACGGCCGGCGGCGCGATCCAGGCGCTGCTCGAGGAAGGCCTCGCGGGCAAGGTGCTGGTGACCGGCCAGGACGCGGACCTCGCCGCCTGCCAGCGCATCCTGCGCGGCACCCAGGCGATGACGGTATACAAGCCGCTCAAGCAGCTCGCCGGCCTCGCCGCGCGCGTCGCCGTCGAGGTCGCGAAAGGCGGGCGGCCCGCCACCACCGCGACGCTCGACAACGGCGTCCGGGCGGTGCCCTCGATCTTCGAACAGGTCGTCGTCGTGGACAAGGACAACCTGATGTCGACCGTCGTCGCCGATGGTTTCCACCGCGCAGCCGACCTGAAGTAGGCCCGCCCCGGGCGCACCACGCGTGATGCGATCGATCGATCCCGCAGCCGCGGGCGGAAACCGGGCGATCTTCCATGGCGTATGCGACGGATGCCGCGCGCCGCTCCTGCGATGAACCCGATCCTGCAGGCCCGCCATCTGACGAAACGCTTTCCCGGCGTGACGGCGCTCCGGGACGTCGCCTTCGACCTGCAGCCGGGCGAGGTCCATGCCGTCTGCGGCGAGAACGGCGCGGGCAAGTCCACGCTGATCAAGCTGCTCGCCGGCATCCATCCGCATGGCAGTTACGAGGGCGAGCTGCGCGTGGGCGGCCGGGTCGCGGCCTTCCGGTCCGTGCGCGAAGCAGAGGCGGCGGGCATCGCCGTGATCACGCAGGAGTTCGCCCTGGTCGAGGAACTGAGCGTGGCGGAGAACCTCTTTCTCGGCCGGCCGCCGCGGCGCGGGCTGCGCGTCGACTGGCCGGAGCTGCACCGGCGCGCGGCCTCGCTCCTGAAGGGCTTCGGCCTCGATCTGCCGCCGCAGACCCCGGTGCACGCGCTGGGCATCGGCCAGAAGCAGCTGGTCGAGATCGCCCGCGCGGTGGACAAGCAGTCCCGCGTCCTCGTGCTCGACGAGCCGACGGCGGCCCTGCCTGCGTCAGAGGTGGGCGTGCTGCTGGACCACCTGCGGCGGCTGCGGGCCGGGGGAACGTCCTGCATCTATATTTCGCACAAGCTCGACGAGGTGATGGCGATCGCCGATCGCATCACGGTGCTGCGCGATGGCGCGACCGTGGCGACGCGGGATCGCGCGGCGACGACGATCCCGGAGATCATCCGGCACATGGTGGGACGCGAGATCTCGGACTTGTATCCGCGGCGACGGGACGCGGCGCCTGCGGGATCGGATCTGCCGCCGCACCCGCGACCGGAGCACCCGCCAGCGCGGCTCGAGACCGGAGGCCGCGAGCCGTTGCTGGAAGTGCGGGGCCTGGCCGTGGCGCGAACCCGGGGCGGACCGGCGTTCCTCCAGGACCTCTCGTTCGCGGTCCACCCCGGCGAAGTGCTCGGCTTCGGCGGCCTCATGGGCGCTGGCCGCACCGAGCTGCTGCTCCATCTGTTCGGAGCCTGGGGCCACCGGCTGCGGGGAGAAGTCGTGCTGCGGGGCGCGCCCTACCCCGCGCCGACGCCGCGCCGCTCGATCGAGCGGGGCCTCGTGCTCGCCAGCGAGGACCGGCGGCGGCACGGGCTCGTGCTCGGGCAGAGCGTGGGTTTCAATCTCTCGCTCTCGAGCCTGGGACAGTTCACCCGCGCGCCGGGCCGGCTCGATCGCCCGGCCGAGCACCGGCGCAACCAGGCCCTGTTCGATTCACTGCGAATCAAGGCGCCCGGACAGCAGACACCGGTCGGCGGACTTTCCGGGGGCAACCAGCAGAAGGTCGTGCTCGGCAAGGCGCTCATGACCGAGCCGGCGGTGGTGCTGCTCGACGAGCCGACGCGCGGGATCGATGTGGGCGCCAAGCTCGAAGTGTACGCCCTGGTCAACCGCCTCACGGCGGAAGGCCGGGCGGTGATCCTCGTCTCGAGCGAGCTGCCCGAACTGATGGGCATGAGCGATCGCATCATCATGATCGCGGCCGGCCGCATCGGCGGCGAGTTCGAGCGCGGGGACTTTTCCCAGGAAGCCCTGCTGGCGGCCGCGATGGGGCGCACCGCCGCGTGAGATCCGACACCGTTGCTCCCCGCCCACCCGGCATGAATCTCCGCTTTCCGCTTCAGAACCTCGCGATGCCGCTGGCCCTGCTCGGCATCGGCGCGTTTTTCGCCCTGCAGGAAGCGGCATTCCTCGGGCCGCGCAATCTCACCCAGCTCCTGGTGGAGTTCTCGATCACCGGCACGCTCGCGCTCGGGATGTTCATGATCCTGCTCACCGGGCAGATCGACCTCTCGGTCGGCAGCGGGGTCGGCCTGATCGGCGGCATCGCGGCGGTGCTCGTCTTCCACCACGGCTGGCCCGCGCCCCTCGCCCTGGCGATTGCACTCGCGGCGGCGCTCGTCCTCTGGACGGCGATGGGCACGCTCATCGTCCGGCAGCGCATCCCGTCGTTCATCATCACGCTCGGCGGGCTGCTCATCTTCAAGGGATTGTTCTGGCTCGTGATCGCCAACGCCACGGTGCCGGTGTCGCGCGGCGACGAGGACAATCTCTACGCCTTGCTCACGACCTACTACCTGCCCGCCCGGGCCGGACTCGCGCTGGCGGCCCTCGTGGCGGCGGCGATGGCGTGGCTCGGATGGCGGGCCCGTCGGGCCCGGACCGCGGCCGGACTTCCGGTGCGGAGCGCGGCGCGCGAGGCGCTGATCCGGGTCGCGACGGCGGCGGGCATCGTCGGCCTCGCACTCCTCTGCAACGCCTCGCGGGGGGTGCCGCTTTCGCTGCTGCTCCTCGCGGGGACGGGAGGAGCGGTGTATTTCCTTTCCCAGCACACGCCCTTCGGCCGCTACCTCTACGCCATCGGCGGCAACGAGGAAGCGGCGGTGCTTTCGGGCATCCCGGTGGCGCGCGTGCTCGTGGGCGCGTACATGCTCATGGGCGTGACGGTCGCCCTCACGGGTTTTCTCACCACCGCCTATTCGGGCGCGTCCACGACGACGGTGGGCGATCTCATGGAGCTCGACGCGATCGCCGCCTGCGTGATCGGCGGCACGGCCCTGCGCGGGGGACGCGGCACGGTCGCCGGCGTGGTCTTCGGCGCCCTCATCATGGCGACGTTGCTCAACGGCATGACGCTCCTCGCGGTGTCGCCCGAGATCAAGTTCGTCGCCCGCGGCGTCGTGCTGACGCTCGCGGTCTGGGTCGACGTGAAGCTGGGCCGGAAGTGAGGCCGGCCGCCACGGTCAGAAGAACTTCTTCGCCTTCTCGAAAAACGACCGCGAGGTCGGCTCGCCGGCGTCGCCGCTGACCCGGGCGAACTCCTCGAGAATCTTCCGCTGCTCGCTCGTGAGCGACGTGGGCACCTCGACCTGGACGCGGACGAGCTGGTCTCCCTGCGCGCCGCCGCGGAGGCTCGGCATGCCCTTGCCCCGCAGCCGGAACGTCGTGCCGCTCTGCGTCGCAGGAGCGATCTTGAGGGAAGCCTTGCCCGACAGCGTCGGCACCTCGATGGTCCCGCCGAGCGTGGCGAGGGTGAACTTGATCGGAATCTCGCAGAACAGATCCTCGCCCTGCCGCTCGAAGAGCTCGTGCTCCTTCACGGTGAGCACGATGTAGAGATCGCCCGGACTGCCGCCGGCCTGGCCCGCCTCGCCGTTGCCCGAAGAGCGCAAGCGGGAGCCGGTGTCGACCCCCGGCGGGATCCGCACATTGAGCTTGGTGTTTTTTGGCGTCCGCCCCTCGCCGCGACAGGCGGTGCAGGGTTTCTCCACGCGGGTGCCCGCGCCCGCGCAAGTCGGGCAGGTCTGCGTGAAGGTGATGATGCCGCCGGAACGCCGGATCTGACCGGAGCCGCGGCAGGTCGGGCACGAGATCTTGCGTGAGCCCGGCTCGGCGCCCGACCCGTCGCAGCGCTCGCACGCGACGTTCTTGCGGAAGGTGATTTCCTTTTCCACCCCGCGCGCCGCTTCCTCGAGCGTGATCTCCAGGTCGTACCGGAGGTCGGCCCCGTCGCGGCCACCGTCGCGCCCGCCGCCACCGCCGAACATCTCCTCGAAGATGCTGCCGCCGCCGCCGCCCTGCTGGCCGAAGACCTCGCGGAAGATGTCGAAGGGGTCGTGAAACCCGCCTCCCATCCCCCCGCCGGGCCGGGGACCGGCGCCGCCGCCTTCGAAGGCCGCCGCGCCGTATCGGTCGTACGCTGCGCGCTTGTCCGGATCGCTCAGCACTTCGTAGGCGTGGGAGATCTTCTTGAACATCTCCTCGGCCTCCTTGTTGCCCGGGTTCTTGTCCGGATGAAACTGCACCGCCTTCTTGCGGTAGGCTTTCTTGAGCTCGTCGGCGCTCGCGCCCTTTTCGACGCCCAGCAACTGGTAGTAGTCTTCCTTGGACATGTTCGAGGTGGCGGGGCCGCGACGGCGGCGGCCGCGGGCTTTCGACTCAGCGCTTGCCCTCCGGGGCGGGTCCGCTCGACACCACCACCGAGGCCGGGCGCAGGAGACGGCCGTTCAACACGTAGCCGGTGCGCACCACCTCGATGACGTGCTCCTCCTTCACCGTCGCGCTGGGCTGGTGGGCGATCGCCTCGTGCTGGTGCGGATCGAAGGGCTGGCCGGCCGGCTGGATTTCCTTGAGGCCGTGATTGCCGAGCGCGGTCTTCAACTGCGTGAGCACCATGTCGACGCCGCCGACCAGGGACTTGACGTCGGCGTTCGGCTGCCGCGCCGCCTGGATCGCCATGCCGAGCGTGTCGAGCACCGGGAAGATGTCCTCCAGCACCCGCCCCGTGGCGGTAAGACGGAGGTCATCCTTCTCGCGCATCGTCCGCCGCCGGAAGTTCTCCAGATCGGCCGCGGCTCGCATGTACTTGTCGTAATTGGCCGCCGCCTCCGCGCGGGCCGCCGCCAGCGGTGCGGCGGAGTCGTTCGATTCTTCGGCCGCGCGATTCGACGTCGCTTCGGCGGCCGGCGTCGGTTGTGCGTTCGTGGCTTCGGATTCGGGCTCGGGCATGATGAAAAAGAGCGGGGACTAAACTACGGGTTTCGGCATTCTTCAAGCGCGCTGTCGGAAGCCCCGGCACAAGTTTCTGCGGGCGGCGCGGAGGCACGCGTGCCCCGGCGGCGGGAAGCGGACGAGCCGGCACGCCCCCGACGGGCGCAGAGCTCGCTCACCCCTAGCCCGCGAAATTCTCCGTCACCAGCAGGATCGTGGTGGCCTCAGCCGTGAACGTGAACGCGCCCGCGAAGGGCACGAGGGCGTTGTCACCCCGCGTCAGCACGGGGCCGGGGTGGCGCGGGGCGGCCTGATTCTCGCCTCCGGCGCGCACGGTGCCGCTCACGACGCTGACGAGCCGGGGCTGCTCGCCGGCCCGAAGGTGCAGGCGCTCGCCGGCGCCGAGCACCACGCGGCGGATCCGAAACTCAGCGCAGTCGGCGATCACGCCCGACGTCGGCGCCGCGCGCACGGGCTTCGGCTCGAAATCGGTCCAGTCGATCGACCGCAGCGACTGCGCGAGGTGCAGTTGCCGCGGCTGGCCGTCGAGCCCCACGCGACCCCAGTCGTAGACGCGGTACGTGGTGTCGGAGTTCTGCTGGATCTCGAGGATGAGATTGCCGGCATCGATGGCGTGCACCTGGCCGCTGTGCACCAGGATGGAGTCGCCGGCCGCGACGCGAAAATGATGGACGCAATGCTCGACGGTGCCGGCGGACAACGCCTGTTCGAACTGAGCCCGGTTGACGCCGCGCTTCAGGCCCACGATCAGGCCCGCGCCTGGGACCGAGTGCGCAATGTACCAGTTCTCGGTCTTGGGTTCGCCTTTCAGCTCTCCCGCGACCGCCGCGGGAGGATGCACCTGGAGGCTGAGCCGCTCGCGGCAATCGAGCCACTTGATCAGGATGGGAAACGCCCTCGCCCTCGGCCACGCGGGGCCCATCACCTCGGCGGCATGTTTTTCCAGCACCGCGCGCAGCGACTGCCCGTTCCACGGCCCGCCGTCCACCACCGACTGCGCTTCCGGCCGATCAACCACTTCCCAACTTTCGCCGATCGGAGCGCCCGGCGGCAGCGTCCGGCCCAGGGTCGATTCGAGCGCCCGTCCGCCCCACACACGTTCTTGATACAAGGGCTGAAACCGGAGGAGTTCGCGCATGGGCGGGTGACGAGTTTTTTGTGAAAAAAGTCAGCGGCTATTTACATTTGACCGCTGGACTCGCTAGCGTGGTATCCGCACGCCGGCGGCGCGGTCGCTGTCGATACCACATGCCCAAGTCAGAGACTTCAAACTCAAACACCGGGCCTTCGTTCCAAGGCCCGCGGTACCGACCCAACTGGGTGGCGGCACTGCTGTGTTTCGTCTCGGGCGCCTTCCTCGGCGTGGCGGTGCTGGATTACGACCCCAATCAGGTCGGCCTGCCGTTCCGCTCCACCGCGGCGATCGGGCGCAACCTGATGGGCTGGCTCGGTGCGGACTCGATCTGGATCCTGCTTTTCTCCGTCGGCGTGAGCACGTGGCTCGTGCCGATCTTCCTGTTCTGGATGCTGTATGTCTCGGTCCGGAACTCGAAGCACCTTTCCGGCACGCGCACGATTGCCATGACCGTCGCCTGCGTGGCCTTCGCCAGCCTCGCCGCCATGTTCCAGGAGGAGCGGTGGGGCAGCGACTATTTCCCGTTCGGGTACGGTGGCTACATCGGCCGCTCGATTTATCATCACGTGATGGCGGATGCGCTGGGGCCGTTCGGTTCCGGGCTGATCCTCGGCACGATCTACGCCGGGGCGCTGCTGTTTGTCTTCCTCCGCGACATCGGTGCGGAGTTCGAGAAGGCGATCGCGGGCTTTTCCGCCTGGCGGGCGAATCGCGCCCGGCTTCGCGCGGAGCTGGCCGAGGCCCGGCGCAAGGAGAAGGAGCTGCGGGAGCGGCAGAAATCGGCCGTCGCGACGCTCGCGGCGACGCCTCCGACGGGGCAGACGACGCCGCCGCTCACGGTGGGGCCATCTGGCAAGAAGACCTTCGCCGCCCGCAACGGCGAAGAGCCGCTCGCGAGGAACGGCCGGGGGGCCGAGCCGGCCACCGAGGTGCCGCGCAACGGACGGGCCGAAAAATCCGAGCCTGCGCCCGCCGAGCCCGCCACGCCGGCGAGCCGCGGCGGCACCACGCCGCCCCTGCCGGCGCGCAGCCGCACGACGCCGCCGATGGAGACGGCGACCGATCCCCGGCCGCTCGCGGTCGGAGCCGCCGGCATGGTGGCGCTGAACATCGTCAAGCCCGATGTGCCGAAGAAGGCCGCCAAGGTCACGCTGCCGCAGAGCGACGACGCCACCTACGAATTCCCTCCCCTCACCCTCCTGCGCGAGCAGGCGCGGCCGGACTCGAGCAACAGCGAGGAGGAGCACCGCCAGAATGCCGAGAACCTGCTGCGAATCCTGAGCGAGTTCGGGGTGGAAGTGACGCTCGGAGAGATCCACGTCGGTCCGGTCATCACGCGCTACGAGGTCGTCCCCGCGGCCGGCGTGCGCGTGGAGAAGATCGCCGGCCTCGACAAGAACATCGCCCTCGGCATGCGCGCGCAGTCGGTGCGCATCCTCGCGCCGATTCCCGGCAAGGCCGCGGTGGGCGTTGAAGTGCCCAATCAGAAGCCGACGCCGGTCGGCATGCGCGAACTGCTCGAAAGCGAGGACTGGTCGGGCGTGAAGGCGGAAATCCCGATCGCCCTCGGCAAGGACGTCTCCGGCGCGCCGCTGATCTCCGACCTGTCCAAGATGCCCCACCTGCTCATCGCGGGCGCCACGGGTTCGGGCAAATCGGTCTGCATCAATTCCATCGTCGCCTCGATCCTGTATTCGAAGAGTCCGAAGGACCTGCGGCTGATCATGGTCGATCCGAAGGTGGTGGAGTTGAAGATTTTCAACTCTCTGCCGCACATGCTGATTCCGGTGGTGACGGAGCCGAAGAAGGTGCCCGCCGCGCTGAAGTGGCTGCTCGGCGAGATGGAGCAGCGCTACCAGATCTTCGCGAAGGCCAACGTCCGCAACATCGTCGGCTTCAACCACCGCAAGAAAGGCGGCAAGCCCGAGCCCGCACCGGAGGCACAGGCCGCGATCGCGGGCGTCGATCCGAGCCTCGACGACGACATCGAGATCCCGGAACGCCTGCCGTACATCGTGGCGATCATCGACGAGCTGGCCGATCTCATGATGGTGGCGCCGGCGGAGATCGAGACGAGCATCGCCCGCCTGGCCCAGCTCGCGCGCGCCGCCGGCATCCACCTCATCATCGCCACGCAGCGCCCTTCCGTGAACGTCATCACCGGCGTGATCAAGGCCAACCTGCCCTCGCGCATCGCCTTCCAGGTCGCATCGCAGGTGGACTCGCGCACCATCCTCGACACGAAGGGCGCCGACACGCTGATCGGCCGCGGCGACATGCTGTTTTCCCCGCCCGGCACCTCGCGCCTCGTGCGCGCGCAGGGCGCCTTTGTATCCGACGAGGAGGTACAGGAGATGGTCGAGTTCCTGAAGCGCAACGGGCCGCCGCAGTACGCGCAGTCCGTCCAGCAGCAGATCGATCGCGCCGCGCGCGAGGATGAGGAGGACGGCGAGGGCGGCGATGAAGAGCTGGGCGACGACGAGGAGTTGTACAACCAGGCGATCGACGTCCTGCGCTCCACGAAACGCGCCAGCACGTCGATGATCCAGCGCCGGCTTCGCATCGGCTACAACCGCGCGGCCCGCATCATGGACCTCATGGAGAAGAAGGGCGTCGTCGGTCCCGAGAACGGCTCCAGTCCGCGCGAGATCCTCGTCGATCCGGACACGCTCTGAGCCGACGACGCAGTCCGAGGGCGTCGTCCCGATCGCGCGTGCGTCATCGACGCTCGACGAAATCGAAGCCGCGGCGCAGCGCTGTCTGGACCTTTCGCGCAAATCGTGTGTTTCGTGGTGACTTCACCCCGTCCCCTTTCTAAGCCAACCCCATGCAGACCATCGGCGAACGCCTCGAGGAAGCGCGCAAGAAGAAGGGCATCTCCATCCGCGAGGCCGCCGAGGCGACGAAGATCCGGGGCGACTATCTGCAGAAGTTCGAAGGCAACCATTTCGATATCGGGCTCACGGAGATCTACACCCGCGGCTTCCTGCGGACCTATGCGAATTACCTGAAGCTGCCCGCGGACCGGATCATCAACGATTACGCCGCCCTCGGTCGCGGCGAATCCCGGCCGCGCCAGCCCAACCGCGAGATCTACGGACGCATGGACATCTCCGTCGCGTCCGCCGAAGCCCCCGAGCGCGCCGCACCCGCTCCCGAACCGGCGGCGGAGGCGCCCGCCAGCAACCGCGGGGCGGCGCGGCCGCGTCCGGCCAGCACGCTGCCGTCCGGGCCCGATCCCGCCGTCGTCTTCCGCTATCTCAAGATCGGCGGCGCGGTGGTCATCGTCATCCTGCTCGCCTTCATCGTGAAGGCCCTGTTCTTCAGCGGCAGCCCCAGCACGCCGCGGAGCGCCACCCCCTCCGTGCGCGGCCCCACCTTTGGTCTCGTGGCCCTCGCGCCGGTGCAGGTCACGGTGCGCAAGAAGAATGCGGACGGCACGGACGGAGAGTTCCTTTATTCCGGCCTGGTCACGCCGGGGGAGACGAAGACCGTCTCGCGTCCGGGCGCCGTTTATATCGAGGCCAACATCCCGGAAAACCTGATGCTCGAGATCAACGGCCGCCGGGTGGCCATGGGCCTGCCGCCGGGCGTGACGCGCGGCGAACTGCCGCCTCCCTGATCGCGGCCGCGCGCGGGGCCGATGGCCCGCAGCCGCTTCAAGCGGGCAGGCCGCCTCACCGCCGGCCGCGTTCGGCCGTCACCGCAAACCCACGGGCGTGCCCAGCACCTCGCGCAGCACCACGGCCCGCCGCAGCGCGTCGGGATCACGCAGATCTCCCAGCGCGCGCTCGCGCGCGGCTCGGGCGGCGGCTCCGACCTGTGCCTGCGCCTGCGCCGCCGCCGCGATGTGCGCGGCCCGTCGCGCGGCGGCCGCGCGCTGCTGCTCCAGCGCCTCGATTTCCTCGGCGAGCTGCGCCTGGCGAACCGCCTCCGCGTGGTCGTTCGCCTGCCGGTAGAGGGGTGGCTCGGGGGCCGGCGGCTGGGCGCGCCGCTGGAGCTCCTCCAGCATCTTGCCGAGCGGACCGCCGAACACCTCGGGCAACTGCGTCGTCTCCGGGCGCGCCACGGGCGGCTCACCCGGCTCCCGCGCGAGCGGCGGCGGAGCGGCCGTCGGCGCGCCGCCGCGCTCGGCCGCGCTCCGGCGGATGCGCTCGCGGATCTCCCGCACGCGCCTGCCTTCGTCGGTCTCGTCGTAACCGGCCTCGTGTTCTTCCCGCGCCTTTCGCGCGCGCAGCATGGCGCGCACGATCTGGCTGATGAAGATCACCAGGAAGATGACCAGGCCGAGGCGCTCGAGAATCCACTCCAGCATGACGGGCGGCGGGCGGAGCCCGGTTACTTCTTGGCCTCGGGGTGGGCGATCGACGACCGCATCTGGGTGTCGGCCTGCACGTTTTCCATCTTGTAGTAGTCCATCACGCCGAGCTTGCCGGCGCGGAACGCCTCGGCCATCGCGAGCGGCACCTGCGCCTGCGCCTCGACGACCTTCGCCTGCATCTCCTGCACGCGGGCCTTCATCTCCTGCTCCAGCGCGACGGCCGCCGCGCGGCGGATTTCCGCCTGCGCCTGCGCCATGTTCTTGTTCGCCTCGGCCTGCGCTTCCTGGAGTTTGGCGCCGACGTTCTCGCCCACGTCTACGTCGGCGATGTCGATGGAAAGGATTTCAAACGCCGTGCCCACGTCGAGGCCGCGCTGGAGCACGACCTTCGAGATGCTGTCCGGCGACTCGAGCACGACCTTGTAGGTCTCGGCCGAGCCGATGGTGGTCACGATGCCTTCGCCCACGCGGGCGATGATCGTCTCCTCCTTCGCGCCGCCGACGAAGCGGTCGAGGTTGGTCCGCACCGTCACGCGCGCCTTCACCTTCACCTGGATGCCGTCCTTCGCCACGCCGTCGATCGTGGTGCGGCCACCCTCGGGATTCGGGCAGTCGATCACCTTCGGATCGACGGACGTCCGCACCGCCTCGACCACGCTCTTGCCCGATCCCTTCGTCGCGAGGTCGATCGCGCACGCCCGATCCCACTGCAGCTCGATTCCGGCCTTCTGGGCGGCGATGAGCGCCTGCACGGTCGGGACGACGTTGCCGCCTGCCTGGTAGTGCGAGGCGATCTGGTCCGCCGAGAGCTCGATGCCCGCGCGCACGGCGGTGATGCGAGCGTCGACGATCAGGTTGTAGGGAATGCTCGCAAACTTCAGCGCCACGAGCTTGCCGATGCCGACCGGCGCGCCGTTGAACATCGCCTTAACCCAGGCGCCGACCAGGCTGAAGATGATGCCGAAGAGGACTAGGCCGATGATGGCCGCGAGGCCCAGGACAACGATCAGGGGAATACTCATTGAGGATCTTGTTTGGTGGGTTGGGAAACGATGAGACGGAAATTATCGACGTCGATGATGCGCAGCCGGTCGCCGGGACGGGCGTGACCGTGACGGGCGAACGCCTCGTAACGGCGGCCGTCGAACTCCACGTAGCCGGTCGGCACCAGCGCCGTCACGGCCACCGCCTCCCGTCCCACGACGGCCTGACGGTCGGCCAGCGCAGGCTGGCTCGTGCCCGCCACCGTGTTGGCGAGAGAGAGCTTTCGCGCCACGCGACTCTTCGGCAGCAGCACGAACTCGAGAAAAAGCGTGAGGCCGGTGAGCGCGACCGCCGCGCTCGTGGCGATCAAGCCGCCGTCCGTCCCAAACTGGTCGAACGAAAGCACGACACCCGCCAGGATCATCACCGTGCCGATGATGCCAAGGATCGCGCCGGGCACGATGACCTCGAAGGCGAGCAGGAGTACACCCGCACCGAACAGCATCAGGATGAGCGTCATGAACGGGGCTCCTCCCGGTCGACCAGCAATCCGAAATCCGTCCGCCGGCGCACGATGATCCGCGTGCCGGCCGGCGCCGACCCCACCTCCAGCCGGGCCTCGAAACGCCGGCCCTCGATCTCCACCTGGCCCGAAGGATACAGGCCCGTCGCCGCCACGCCAGTGCGGCCCACGAGTCCCTCGGTCCCGGGTAAAGCGGTGCGTTCGGACGTGGGCAGACCGGCGGCCTGGGCGGCGCCGACCGACGCCCCCGACACCGCCAGCCGCTGGAAAAACCAGCCCCGCGGCAGCAATTTCGCGAGCGCCAGCGCCAGGGCGATCGCGATGGCGAAGCCCAGCCCCAGGTTACCCAAGGGACGGACAAACGCGTCGCTGGACCACGCCACGGAAATCGGCTCATTGGGCCACAGGTCGGCCATCGACCAGACGAGGGAGCCAAGCATCAGCAGCAGTCCCGTCAGCGCGAAGACGATCACCCCGGGAAAAACGAAAAACTCCACGGCCACGAGGGCCAGACCGAGCGCGAAGACCAGCATCGGTTCGTGTCCGGACAAGCCCGCCACATAGCTGCCCAGGAAAACGATCGCCAGGCAGACGATGCCGACCACGCCGAAGACACCGAAGCCAGGCGTCTTGAACTCGATGTAGAGCGCGAGCAACCCCGCGCCGAGCAGGAGGCTGGAGATCGCGTTGAGCCACACCGCGAGCGATTCCGACCAGGTGACTTCCAGGCGCGTGACGACCGGAGCCGCGGGGCCGAAACGCTGGAGCAGCAGATCGTCGATGGATTTCGCCGTGCCCGCGGAGAGCAGCGCCTTTGGCGGGTCGCCGTACGTCCGCGCCGCCTCGGCCGCGGTCAGCGACAACAGCTCCCCCTTGTCCTTGATGACCTTGTCGCCGATCTTGAGCACGTAGTCGGCGTCGATCATGGCCGAAACCACCTCGCCACGGTACCCCTTGCCCTCGCTCTCCGCCCGGATGCGGGCCTTGAGGTAGCTGACGATCTTCTGGCGCATCGTCGCCTCGACCTCCTGCCCGCCCATGCTGACGGGCGCGGCGGCCCCGATGATGCCCCCGGGGGCGAACCAGATCTCCTGCGTGGAGGCCGAAATGAACGCACCCGCCGACATCGCCTCGGTGTTGATATAGGTGATCGTGGTGCCCGGGAACTTCGCGAGCGCCTCCATGATCTCGAGCGTGGAGTCGAGCGCGCCACCGGGCGTCTTCATGTCGAGCACCACGGCATCCGCCTGCTGCTCGATCGCCTCCTTGAGTCCGCGGCGAATGATATAGTGCACCGCGGAGCCGATCGCCTCACGGACGGGAATCACATAGACCCGGGCGGGCCGGGCCTCCGGGAGGCCGCCGGGCCGGGCCGCGGCGCCGGCGTCGACGTCCCGCTCCGCCGCGCGGGCCGCAAGGCCCGGCAGCAGAACCGCGCCGCAAAGCAGGAACTGCAACAGCCGGAGGAACATCGTCGAGCCGACAGATACGCCGCGCCGTCCGTCAGCGCAAGCGCCGCGGGGCTTGAAAACGCCCGCGCGTTTCCACGAAAACACTTGGCGCCCAAGCATCGGGGAGAAAACATGGCCGGACATGGAAAAGCTGACCTATCAAGGCCAGAGCCTCACCCGCTGGCGCGTGGGCAACTCCACCTTCCTGGCCCTGCCGGAGAAAGGCGCGCGGCTGATGAACTGGAGCATCGCGCTCGCGGACGGTTCCGTGCGCGACGTGCTCTACTGGCCCGAGCACGCCGACTTCAACGACTTCGCCAAGGTGCGCGGGGGAAATCCGATCCTGTTTCCGTTCAACGCCCGCGTGTTCGACCAGGGCGACATTCACTTCTGGCGCGCGGCTGACGGCGTCCGGCGCCCGATGCCGATGCACGGCATCGCCCGGCAGGGCGATTTCACCGTCACCCGGCTCGATGCCCGCGGCTTCGTCGCGCAATTCAATCCCGGCGCCGAGGCACGGGAAGCCTACCCCTACGATTACGAGTTCACCGTCACGTATCGCTTCGATCCCGTGGGGCTTTCGTGCGAGTTCGCGCTCACGAACCGCGGTCGGGAGCCGCTGCCCTGGTCGGCGGGCCACCACTTCTACTTCACGGTGCCCTGGACCGAAGGCGCCCGCCGCAGCGACTACCTCATCCGGATTCCGGCGACGAAGCGCCTCAAGCAGGACGCGCGCGGCCAGTTGATTCCCGGCCCGACACTCCAGGTGGAGGAGAGCCTCGCGCAGCCGGCGCTCGTCGACACGTTCCACACCGGCCTGCGCAGCAACGAGGTGGTATTCGGCGAAAAAGGTCGGCCGGGCGACATCGCCGTGCAGCTCGGCACGGACAAGGTGCCGGCGCCGGAGGCGACCTTCGTCACGTGGACGCTCAACGAGGAGGCGCCGTACTTCTGCGTCGAGCCATGGATGGGGCCCGCCAACGCCCCCGAGCACAAGGTGGGGCTGCACCACGTCGCTCCCGGAGCGACCGCCCGCTTCGCCGTGAGCGTGCACGTCCGCTAGCGGCTCCGGAGATCACGCTGTATTTTTCGACCAAATGGGCCACATTCCCCCCATGGATAACCTGAGCACGGCGCTGGCCTTCATCGATGGGCTGGGTGCGCCGGAGATGCTGCTGATTTTCGTCCTGGTCCTGGTGCTGTTCGGTGGCAACAAGCTGCCCGAGTTCGCGCGCGGACTCGGCAAGACGATGCGCGAGTTCAAGAAGGCCGCTGCCGGCGTGGAAGAGGAGTTCAAGCGTGCCCTGGACGAGGACGAACGGAAGCAGAACGCCGCGAAGTACGAGCCCCCCGCCGCGCTGCCCGCGGGCGCGAGTCCGGCGGCCTCCGCCACCGACCCCGCCGGGCCCCACGGCACGACGGATCACCCGCACTACGACGAATACGGGCACGAGTACTACGAGAACCAGGACGGCCACGCCTCCACGGCGCCCGACCCCGCAGACCCGCACAAACCGGGCGCCGCGACTCCCGCCGCTGCGGCCGCCCCCGTCGCCGATCCGGCCGCTCCCACCGCCTCGGATGGACCTTCGCCCGCTCCGATCCCGCCGGCGCCACCCGCGGCGGCGCCGCCGCCGGCCGGTCCGCCGCCCGGAGAGTCCACCGGCAAGCCTTGAGCCAGGGCGGCGCTGGCGATGGCTGATCCCGCTGCGGACGAGGCGCCCGTGCCCCTGCCGATCACGGGGGAACTGGATCTCCACACCTTCCGCCCCGAGGACCTCGGCGAACTGATTCCCGCGTACCTCGAGGCGTGCGCCGCCCGCGGCCTGCGCGAAGTCCGGATCGTGCACGGCAAGGGCACCGGCACCCTTCGCACCTCCGTGCACCACCTGCTGCGACGCTCGCCGCGGGTGGCATCGATTCGCTCCGGCGACGAAACCTCCGGCTCCTGGGGCGCGACCCTGGCGACGCTGCGGCCTCCACCCCCTTGACCAGGCGCCGGCTCCGGCGGGTCTGCCGCGGACAAGCACGGCGCTCCCTTTTCGGACGGCGGCGCTGCATCGCAGCCACGGAGCGGCCCGAAGCGAACGCCCTTCGATTGACGGCCACCGGTTCTTCGCCCCCGCTTCCAACGCGCCCGCATGAAGTTCATCGTCGTTTTCCTCCTCGCGCTTTCGTGCGCCCGCGCCGCCGACGCGGCCTGGCATCCGCTGGTCCTCATCTCGCTCGACGGATTCCGCTGGGACTATGCGGACCGCCATGCGGCCGCAGCGCCCACGCTGCGCGCGTTGCGGCGGGAGGGCGCGGCGCTCGAGGCGTTGATCCCGGTCTTTCCGAGCAACACGTTTCCCAACCACTACACCCTGGTGACGGGACTCTACCCGGCCAGACACGGGATCGTGAACAACGATTTCTACGAGCCCGAGTCGCAGCAGTTCTTCCATTACAATCAACCCGCCCGCGCGCTCGACCCCCGCTGGTGGCGCGGCGAACCGATCTGGGTGACCGCGATCAAGCAGGGTCGGCGCGCCGCCACCGCGTTCTGGGTGGGTTCGGAGGTCGAGATCGGCGGCGTGCGCCCCGATTTCTGGCAACGCTTCGACTACAGCATCCCGTTTGCCGACCGCCTCGACCGTCTGGTGCAGTGGCTGTCCCTGCCGCCAGGCCAGCGGCCCGATGTCGTGACATTCTACCTGGAAGAGACCAATGGCGCGGGCCACCGTTTCGGGCCGGACTCTCCGGAGCTCGTCGCGGCCGTGAAGCTTTCCGATGAGCGGATCGCGGCGATCCTCGCCCGGCTCCGCGCCGCCGGCATCGAGCCCAACCTGGTGGTGGTCTCCGACCATGGCATGACGGCCACGCACGTGGATCGCGTGGTGCTGATCGATGACGTCGTCGACCGTGACGCCCTCCTTATCGAATCCGAGGGCAGCGTGCTCGCCGCGCGCCCGCTCCGTGGTGACGCCCCGGCCCTCGCCCGCGCCCTCGGCCGGCTGCCGCACGTGCGCGTGCACCTTGCCGCGGACCTGCCGGCGCGGTTTCATTTCAAGGACTCGTCGCGCATCGCACCCGTGTGGGTGCTCCCCGACGAAGGCTGGCTCGTGGGCACGCGCGCGAACTACGAGCGGCTCAAGGTGCGCTACCGCGAGCGCGGTTTCCTCCAGGGCGACCACGGCTACGATCCGGCCCTCCCCTCCATGCATGGCATCCTGATCGCGCACGGCCCGGCGTTTCGCCGCGGCGTCGTCGCACCGGCCACGGAAAACATCCACGTCTACCCGCTGCTCTGCGCGGTGCTGGGGGTGAAACCCGCCGCGGTCGACGGCGACGACCGGCTCGTGCGGGCGCTGCTGCGGGCGGACTGAGCCCAGCCAGGCCGGGAGCCTTGCGCCGCTCCTCGCCCGACCGCCCGCGCGCCCGGCCGCCGCCCCGCGAGAACCAGCCGCTCCGCTCCGGCGCCTTTTTCCTGTCCCTTGCGCCGGGAGCCGTATTCGCTGGCGGCGGCCCCGATGACCCGCCCCCTCATCGTCACCCTGCTCGTGCTGTCCGGCCCGGGTCTGTCCGTGGCCGCCGAACCGGCGCCGGCAGCCGATGATGTCGCGTTCTTCGAGCGCGACGTGCGGCCGCTGCTGGTCGAGCACTGCCTCGAATGCCACGGGGAAGACAAGCAGAAGGGCGGCCTGCGGCTCGATTCGAGACCTGGGTGGCACGCGGGAGGCGACAGCGGCCCGGTCATCGTCCCCGGCGAGCCCGGGCGCAGCCGGCTCATCGAGGCGATCGGCTACGGCAACGAAGACCTCCAGATGCCGCCGAAACAGGCGCTGCCGCCGGCGGCCGTGGCCGTCCTGACCGAATGGGTGCGGCGTGGCGCGCCGGACCCCCGCCAGGCGGAGCCCGGGGCGGCGCGGGCCCCGGCGATGACGCTGGAACAGGCCCGGCACCACTGGGCGTTCCGGCCCGTGGCATCGCCTCCCGTGCCCAGCCCCGAGGGCCTGCCGCCCGATGCCCACCCGATCGACCGCTTCGTCCGGGCCCGCCTGGCCGCCGAGGGCCTCGCGCCCAATCCGCCCGCGGATCCCCGCACGCTCGTGCGCCGGGCGTACGTCACGCTGCTCGGGCTGCCCCCGACATTCGAACGCACCGAGGCCTTCGCCGCGCAGCCCGGCCCGGCGGCGTTCGCCGCGCTCGTCGACCGCCTGCTGGCCCGGCCCGAATACGGCCAGCGCTGGGGCCGGCACTGGCTCGACGTGGCGCGCTATGCGGACACGACGGAGAAATCCACCGACAGCGAACGCCGGATTCCCTTCGCTCATACCTACCGCGACTACGTCATCGACGCCTTCAATTCCGACCGGCCCTTCGACCGCTTCGTGCGCGAGCAGGTCGCCGCCGACCTGATGCCGCCGGCGGAGCGGCCGGATCTCCGCGCCCTCGGTTTCCTCACCCTCGGGCGCCGCTTCGAGGGCAACCTCGAGGCGCCCCAACTCATCATCGACGACCGGATCGATACGATCGGGCGCGGCCTGCTCGGGCTCACCCTCGCCTGCGCCCGCTGCCACGACCACAAGTTCGATGCCGTGCCGACCGCCGACTATTACTCGCTCTACGGCATTCTCGCGAGCAGCCAGGACCCGCTCGACCTGCCCGAAGTCGGACCGGTGGAAGGCGCCGCCGCCCCCGCGGTCGCAACGTATCGCGCCGCGCGCGCCGCGCTTTTCGCGGACTACGAAAAGCAGGTCGACGCCAGCACCGCCCGCGCCCGCCGGCTCGTGCGCGAACTCGCCCCGGAGTACCTGCGCCGCCTCGTGGCGGAGTCAGCGCAACACCGCGTTGTCGCGGGCTTCGTCCCCCTCGACACGCCGCGCGGACTGCTCGTCCTGGGCGGCGCACCGGCGTGGGACCGGCTCATCGCCGGCAGCCTCGCGCGGGGCGAGCGGTACTTCGCGCTCTGGCCCGAGCTCATGCGGCTGCCGCGCGAGGGATTCGCCGCGGCGGCGGCCGAGGTGCTCGTCCGCGCGGCCCGCGCACCGGAGCGGCACGACCCCGCCGCGCTCGCGGCCCTGCGGGCGCAGCCGCTCGCAAGCATGTTCGACGTGGCCGACGCCTACGGTCGCGTCATTGCAGCGGCGCTTGCCCAGCCCGAAACCTCGCCCCTCGCCGCGGTCATCAACGCGCCCGACTCCCCGCTCGAATACTCCCGCGCCGCCGTCGCCGAGGACCTGCTGCGGTTCATCACCGAGGCCCAGATCGTGGCCCGGCGCGAGATCGAGGCGGCGGCCAAGATCCGGGAGAAACTCACCCTGCTCGAGACGACGGCGCCGGTCGACCGCGCGCAAGTCGTCGCGGTCGGCGCCCGGCCCTTTGCGCCGCAGGTGCTGATCCGCGGCGACCGCCTCAAGCCGGGAGCGGAGGTGCCGCGCCGCCTACCGCGCGTGCTGGCCGCCGTGGACGACCGCGTCTACGCGGACGACGGCCGGCTCGGCCTCGCCGACGCCCTGGCCAGTCCGCGGAATCCGCTCACGGCCCGGGTGCTCGTGAACCGAGTCTGGCAGCAGCATTTCGGCCGCGGGCTGGTGGCCACCGCCGACGACTTCGGCGCCACGGGCGAGGCGCCGTCGCACCCCGGGCTGCTCGATCACCTGGCGGCATGGTTCATCGCGCACGGCTGGTCGATCAAGGCCCTGCAGCGGTACATCATGACCTCGGCCACCTGGCAGCAGTCCGGGGCGCCCCAGCCTGACGCGCTGGCGCGCGACCCGGAGACTGTCTCTTATACACATCTCCGAGCCCACGAGACAGGCAGAAATCTCGTA
>CALFZM010000400.1 GCA_937952235.1 uncultured Opitutia bacterium
CCCGATCGCCAAGGTCGCCGCCAAGCTCGCCGTCGGCTACACGCTCGACGAGCTGCGCAACGACATCACGCGGCTGACGCCGGCCAGCTTCGAGCCCACGATCGACTACGTGGTGACGAAGATCCCGCGCTTCACCTTCGAGAAGTTCCAGGATGCGGACGCGACGCTCACCTCGGCGATGAAGTCGGTCGGCGAGGCGATGGCGATCGGCCGCACGTTCAAGGAGTCGGTGCAGAAATGCCTCCGCTCCCTCGAAATCGGCGCGCGGGGCTTTGGCGGCGGCGGCAAGCACGGCGGCGACGAGCCGGTCGAGGAGAAGGTGATCAACGCCAAGCTGGGCACGCCCAACGCGGAGCGGATCTTTTTCATCCGGCATGCCTTCCGTGCCGGCTACACGGTCGAGCGGATCTTCGACCTCACGAAGATCGATCCGTGGTTCCTGCACCAGTTGCGCGAGATCCACGAGATGGAGGAGGCGCTGCGGCAGCACACGCTGGCCTCGATCGACACGCTGGCCCTGCGGCGGGCGAAGCAGTTCGGATTCTCCGACGTGCAGCTCGCGCACCTGCTGAAGAGCGACCTGGCGGCCGTCCGCGCCGAGCGGAAGCGGCGGGGCATCCAGACCACCTACCGGCTGGTGGACACCTGCGCGGCGGAGTTCGAGGCGTTCACGCCGTACTACTATTCCAGCTACGGCGACGAGAACGAGGTCATGCCCCCGAAGGGCAAGCGGAAGATCATGATCCTCGGCGGCGGGCCCAACCGCATCGGCCAGGGCATCGAGTTCGACTACTGCTGCGTGCACGCGAGCTTCGCGCTGCGCGAGAGCGGCTTCGAGACCGTGATGGTGAACTCCAACCCGGAGACCGTCTCGACCGATTACGACACCAGCGACCGGCTCTATTTCGAGCCGCTCACGCTCGAGGACGTGCTCGAGGTGTATCAGCAGGAAGGATGCAGCGGCGCGATCGTGCAGTTCGGCGGCCAGACGCCGCTCAACCTCGCCACCGCCCTGAAGGCGAACGGCGTGAACATCATCGGCACCTCGCCCGAGAGCATCGAGACCGCCGAGGACCGGAAGCTGTTCTCCGCGATCCTCGACCGCCTCGGCCTCAAGTCGCCGGCCAACCGCACGGCGATGAACGAGGCCGACGCGCTCACCTTCGCCAAGGAGGTCGGCTTCCCCGTGCTGCTCCGGCCGTCGTTCGTCCTGGGCGGCCGCGGCATGTTCATCGTCTACAACGAGGAGGAGTTCCGCGGCGTGGTGCGGCAGGCGTTCGACGTCATGCCGGACAAGCCGGTGCTGATCGACAAGTTCCTCGAGGACGCGATCGAGCTCGACGTCGACTGCATCAGCGACGGCGAGACCTCCGTGATCGGCGGCATGCTCGAGCATATCGAGTACGCCGGCGTGCATTCGGGCGACGCCGCCATGGTGATGCCGCCGCACACGCTCTCGCCCGAGATGCTCGCCACGGTGCGCAAGGCCACCTACGAGCTGGCGCGGGCGCTGCACGTCGTCGGCCTGATGAACGTCCAGTTCGCGATCAAGGACCACCAGCTCTACGTCCTCGAGGTGAACCCCCGCGCGTCGCGCACGGTGCCGTTCGTCGCCAAGGCGATCGGGGTGCCGCTCGCGAAGCTCGCGGCCAAGGTCATGACCGGCGCGAAGCTGAAGGACCTCGGCTTCACGCGCGAGCAGACGCCGAAGCACTGGTGCGTGAAGGAGGCGGTGTTCCCCTTCGTGCGTTTCCCCGGCGCCACCATCGCGCTCGGTCCCGAGATGCGCTCGACCGGCGAGGGGATGGGCCTCGACGACGACCTTGGGGTCGCGTTTGCCAAGGCGCAGGCCGCGGCCAAGCCGGGCCTCCCGGTCAAGGGCAACGTGTTCCTCTCGGTGAAGGATTCCGACAAGGAGCGCGCGGTGCAGATCGCGCGGGCGCTCGAGCAGCTCGGCTTCACGATCTATTCCACCAGCGGCACGGCGCAGACGCTGGCCGAGGCGGGCGTGGCGGTGAAGAAGCTCGCCAAGATCCAGGAAGGCCGGCCCAACGCCGTCGACCTGATCAAGAACGGCCAGATCCAGATGGTGATCAACACGCCCGGCGGCATGATTCCGCGGCGCGACGAGAACGCCATCCGCTCGGCCGCCTATGCGCACAACGTCTGCATCATGACCACGATCACCGGCGCCGCCGCCGCGATCGAAGGCATCCGCGCCCTGCGCGAGAAGCACGTGGGCGTCCGCCCCATCCAGAAGTACCGGGGCAACGTCTCGCAGGTCGGCTAAGCCAGAATGCCGCCGTGGCGGTGGAGCCGCCTGTCCCCAGGCGGCTGGCGTGCGGTGGACCGGTCCGCAGCGGTTCGAGGACAAGCCGCTCCACCTTTCAGTCGGCCGTATTCACGGCTGATTTGAAGGCCAACGGCATGGGTCCCGCCAATGGCTGCACCGCGGGGCGGCCGCATCCGCAGGAAGTCGCCGCCCGCGCCCGGGAGGTGAACTTTCGGCGCTGCGCCGTGTCGTTCGCGGGGAAACCACCGCACGCATGAAGTCCCAGCCTCCTGTCCCGGTCCGTCATCTTTGTTTCCTGCTGCTCGCGCTCATCCTGGCCGCGGGGCCGGGCTGCACCCAGGTGCTGGTCGCGCCCGGCATGCGCGGCGAGTACCGTTTCGGCGAACTGCAGGTCTTCGCCGACCGCGATTTCGCGGCGACCTACGCGGCGGCAAAGGAGGGGATGCGGGAGCACGGCCTCTTCCTGGTGCGCGACGACCGGCTGGTGGTGGAGGCCGAGCTGAACGGGCGCGATGCCACCGACACGCTCGTGATCGTGAAGGTGAGGGAGGTCGGCCGGAACCGGACGAGCCTCAAGATCCGTTACGGGCTCAAAGGCGACCTCGCGGCGGCCCAGTCGGTTTACGCCACGATCGCCCGGCGGTTGTAGGTCTCGCGGGATCGCAGCCGCGGCGCCGGGGAGGACAGGGGCGCCTGCCGGCGGGCGAACGCGTTTCGGGTTTTCCTTTGCGGGCGATTCGCGTTTCGTGCCCGCATGCGCGCGATTCGGATTCATCAGACGGGCGGCCCGGACACGATGCGGGTCGAGGAGATCGCCCTGCCGGTCCCCCAGGCGGGCGAGGTGCGTTTCCGGGTGGAGGCGGCGGGCGTCAACTTCATCGACACCTACCACCGCAGCGGCCTCTACCCGGTCGAACTGCCGCATACGCTGGGCGCCGAGGCGGCGGGCGTCGTGACCGGGGTGGGCGAGGGAGTGACCGGGATCGCGGTGGGCGATCGCATCGGCTCGGCGCGCGTGCGCGGTGCCTATGCCGACGAGGCCGTGGCGCCCGCGGCCTTTGCCGTGAAGATTCCCGGGATGGTCGACGCGCGCACCGCCGCGGCGCTGCTGCTGCAGGGGATGACGGCGCACTACCTCGCGTGCGACACGTTTGCGCTCAAGCCGGGCGATGCCGCGCTCGTGCATGCCGGAGCCGGCGGAGTCGGGCTGCTCCTCATCCAGATCGCGAAGCGGCGCGGCGCCCGGGTGCTCGCGACGGTGGGCAATGACGAGAAGGCGGCGCTGGCGCGCGAGGCCGGGGCGGACGCGGTGTGCGTTTACCGGCGCGAGGATTTCGTCGCGGCGGCGCGGACGTTCACCGGCGGACGCGGCGTCGACGTGGCGTACGACAGCGTGGGCCGGGAGACGTTCGAAGGCACGCTGGGCAGCCTGCGCCCCCGCGGGATGTTCGTCTCCTACGGCAACTCCAGCGGCTCCGTACCTTCCTTCGCGCCGCTGCTCCTCGCGCAGAAGGGCTCGCTTTATTTCACGCGGCCGACGTTGAACCACTACACGGCGACGACGGCGGAGCTGCACGCGCGGGCGGACGAGTTGTTCCGCTGGGTCGCGGCCGGCGAGCTGAAGGTGCGCATTGGCGCCACCTTTCCGCTCACCGCGGCATCCGCGGCGCACCAGGCGCTCGAGGGTCGCGCCACGACGGGAAAGGTGCTGCTGCTGCCGTAGGACGGGCGCCGTCCCGCTCGGCCCGCGCTTCGGTTCCGCACGCGGCACGTGACATCGGGCCGGGGGTGCGTCAGGCTTGGCGTTTCCATGCCCGCCCGTCCCCCCACGCTCATCGCCCTGCTGCACGGTCCCGACCAGCCCGGTCTTGTCGCCCGCGTGGCCGGCTGGATCTTCGCCCGTGGCGGCAACATCCTGCACGCCGACCAGCACCGGGACACGGAGGCCGGGGTGTTTTTCCAGCGTGTCGAGTGGGAGCCCGCGCCCGCCGGCGACGCGGCGGCGGACGAGGCGGAGTTCGCCCGGTTTGCCGGCGAGACCCTCGGCATGAAAGTGCGACTGCTGACCTCGACGGAGCGTCCGCGCGTGGCGCTCTTCGTCTCGAAGGCGGACCACTGCTTTCACGATCTCGTCCTGCGGTGGAAAGCGGGGGATTTCGGATGTGAGATCGTGACCGTGATCGGCAATCACCCGGACCTCGCCCCGGCCGCGGCGGGTTACGGCCTGCCGTTCGTGCACGTTCCCGTTTCCGCACCGACGAAAGCGGAGGCCGAGGCGCGACAGCTCGCCCTCCTGCGCGAGCTGCGGGTCGAGCTTGTCGTTCTGGCCCGGTACATGCAGGTGCTGTCGGCGGAGTTCCTGGTGCAGTTCGACGCCCCGGTGATCAACATTCACCATTCGTTCCTCCCGGCCTTCGCGGGCGGGCGGCCTTACCATCAGGCGCATGCGCGCGGGGTGAAACTCATCGGTGCGACGGCCCACTATGCGACGCGCGACCTCGATGAAGGCCCCATCATCCATCAGGACGTCGCGCGCGTGACCCACCGGCATGGCGTCGATGACCTCGTGCGCAAGGGTCGCGACCTCGAACGCTCCGTGCTCGCCCAAGCCGTGCGCTGGCACCTCGAGGGCCGGGTGCTGGTGTACGGGAACAAGACGGTGGTGTTCGATTGACGGACGGCCCGTCCAGGCGGGTGGAACGACGGGGCGAAGCCGGGGCGACGCGACACTCAGCCGGAACGTTGCCGTTGCGGTGAAGGGGCCTGTCCCTCGGCGGCTGACGTGCGACGGACCGGTCCGCAGCGGCTTGAGGACAAGCCGCTCCACCTTTCGGTACGGCCGTCTTCAGGGCTGATTTGAAGGCCAACGGCATGAGTCCGCTCAGCCCTCGCGCGGCCAGCCCAGGGTTTCCAGGGCCCGGAGACCCGCGGCATGGCGGTTCTCGACGCCGAGTTTGGAGAAGACGCGTTCGAGGTGCGTACGCACGGTGGGAGGCTGGATGCCGAGGATGCGGGCGACCTCGGGATTGGTTTTCCCCTGGGCGACCCAGAGCAGGACCTCCGCCTCGCGGGGCGTGAGCCCGAAACGGACCTCGAGGGCCTCGGGCGTGCAGAGCTGGGCGGACGCACCCGCGGACCGGCTGCTTTCGGCCAGGTGGGCGAAACATTCGGCATTGGCCCACGCCTGCTTGAAGTGCGGACGCAGCGCGGACCGCGTGCTGGCCTTGGCCGAACCGGGAGCCGACCTGCCGTTCGACCGGGCGATGTGGCGGTTTGCCCGTGCCCGTGCCCTGGCCGCCCAAGGCCACGCCGACGCTGCCGCGAGGGAAACCCAAGCGCTCGACGAACTCGCGGTGGCCGAGGCGGTGAAGGCCGTCGACAGCCCGTACTTTCCTGCCAACCAGGTGCTCGTGGTCGCCCGCCGGCTGGCGCACGCGGGGGTGGCCGGCGCGC
>CALFZM010000401.1 GCA_937952235.1 uncultured Opitutia bacterium
GGGGGCGGGGGAGGCGTTCATTGGCAGCCGGGCGGAGGCGGTCGCGAGCAGCATCCGCCGCAGCCGCCGCCGCCCAGCAATGCGCCGGTGTTCGGCGACCTGCCCAATCCCAGCCGCTTCAACGATCTGGCCGCGCTCGACGCGCTGGCGGCCGAGCTCTCCGCCGGCAGCGGCGATCCGATCTGGCTGAATGCCGTTTATGCGAAGACGCTCGCCGAGCTGACGCTTTTCGCGCGGCAGCTTGGAGTGCCGTTCGAAGGCGCACCCGCGAAGCGGCAGCTGTTGACCGAGATCTTCAAGTTTGCCGCGGCGCGGAAGATCACGTTGCGCGACGCGGGCTACATCGACCAGAACGATCGGGGCGCGTTCGTGGTGCACGAGCACGTCAACTACCGCCTGTACCCGGAAGACGCGTACCTGCCGGAATCGCTCATGAAGCGGTATGGCCTGAAACGCGGGCACCGCGTCGACGTGACGCTGCAGCCGCCGCAGGAGGGAGAGCGATGCCCCTCGGTGGTGCGCATCGACCAGGTGCAGGGGCTCGCGCCGGACGAGATCGCCAAGATCACGCCGTTCGAGGAGCTGGTTCCGTATTATCCGCTCAAGCGGATCCTGCTCGAGGATCCCGAGGTGGTGAAGGACGTGTCGATGCGGGCGGTCGACATCCTGACCCCGATCGGCTTCGGCCAGCGTGGCCTGATCGTGGCGCCGCCGCGCACCGGCAAGACGATCCTGCTGCAGAACATCGCCAATTCGATCTCGGCCAACAGCCCCGAGGTGAAACTTATCCTGCTGCTGATCGACGAGCGGCCCGAGGAGGTGACCGACTTCAAGCGGCACACCAAGGGTGAGGTGGTGTCGTCGACCTTCGACGAGACGCCCGAGAGTCACGTGCACTGCGCCGAGATGGTGATCGAGATCTGCCGGCGTCGGGTGGAAATGGGGGAGCACGTCGTGATCCTGCTCGATTCCATCACGCGCCTTGCCCGCGCCTACAACGCGCTCGCGGGCAGCGGCGGCAAGACCATGTCCGGCGGCCTCGAGTCCAACGCGCTGCAGAAGCCGAAGCGCTTCTTCGGCTCGGCGCGCAACATCGAGGGCGGCGGCAGCCTCACCATCATCGCCAGCGCCCTGATCGACACGGGCAGTCGCATGGACGAGATCATCTTCGAGGAGTTCAAGGGCACGGGCAACTCCGAGGTGCACCTCGACCGCGGGCTGGTGGAGCGCCGGATCTTTCCGGCGATCAACATCGACCGCTCGGGCACGCGCAAGGAGGAGCTGCTGTATCATCCCGACGAGTTGCAGCGCATCTACGCGCTTCGCCGCGCGATGCAGGGCCTCGGCCCGATCGAGTCGATGGAGATGCTCATCACCCGCCTGAAGAAGACGAAGTCCAACACGGAATTCCTCCTCAGTCTCGCGCCCAAGTAAGCGTTTCGCCTCGCTCCGCCCCGGCCCCTCCAGCATGACCCCCGCTGTCCCGTCCCCATCCCCGGCCGCCGCCGACGATTTCGTGGTGCAGCTCGCGCTCGATCGCCAGCTGCTGCATCCGGCGCAGATCGATGCGGCCCGGGCGATGATCGCCGCTCACCCGGACAACGGCACGCCCGCGCCGCGGGTGCTCGCGCTGCTCGTGCAGCAGGGCATACTCACCACGCGCCGCGTGGCGGAGATGCTGGCGGAGGAATTCGGGATGCAGATGGCGCCCGACCTGACCAATCTCCGGATCACCGGCGACACGCTCGAGCTCGTGCCCCGCGCGGTCGCGGCGCGCCACGGCCTCCTGCCCCTCGCGCGCGAGGGGAGCAAGTTGAAGGTCGCGATCTCCGATCCCCTGGACACCGATGGCATCGATGCGCTCGGCTACCTGGTGAAGATGCCGATCGAGACGGTCGTGACGACGGCCGAGGAGATCAATGCCGCGATCGACCGGTTCTACGGCAAGGACGCCAACTCGATCGACGACCTGCTCAACGATCTCTCGGTCTCGGGCAGTGCGGTCGAGGCGGCCGCGGTCACCACCGAGGCGGGGACGGGCGTCACGCCGACCAATACCGAGGCCGACGCTCCGATCATCAAGCTCGTCCACCAGATCATCCTGGAGGCGATCCAGCGCCGGGCTTCGGACATCCACATCGAACCGCTCGAGAAACGCTTCCGCGTGCGCTACCGGATCGACGGCGTGCTGATCGAGGTCGAGAATCCGCCCAAGCGGCTGCAGCTCTCGATCATCTCGCGGTTGAAGATCATGGCGAACATCAGCATCGCCGAGAAGCGGATCCCCCAGGACGGCCGCATCCAGATCGCCGTCGGGGGCAAGCAGCTCGACCTGCGCGTGTCATCGCTGCCCACGGCGCACGGCGAAAGCATCGTGATGCGCATCCTCGACAAGGAGGGCCTCACGCTCGGCCTGCCCGAGCTCGGATTCCTGAGCGACGATGCCGCGGTCTTCGAACGGCTGATTTCGCTCCCGGACGGGATCCTGCTGGTGACCGGTCCGACCGGCTCCGGCAAGACCACGACCCTTTACGGCTGCCTGCACTTCATCAACAAGCCGGATCGGAAGATCATCACGGTTGAGGACCCGGTGGAGTACCAGCTCAACGGCATCAACCAGGTGCCGGTGCGGCATGACGTCGGGATGACGTTTGCCTCCGCCCTCCGCGCGATGCTCCGGCAGGCGCCGAACATCGTCATGGTCGGCGAAATTCGCGACCTCGAGACGGCCGAGATCGCGATCAACGCCTCGCTCACCGGCCACATGGTGTTCTCGACGCTGCACACCAACGATGCCCCGGGCGCCGTCACCCGCCTCATCGACATCGGGGTGAAACCCTTCCTGGTCTCGACCTCGCTGCGGGCGATCATGGCCCAGCGGCTGGTGCGCAAGATCTGCAAGCATTGCAAGCGCCCGTATGTGCCCGACGCGAAGGAGCTGCGCTCGCTCAACATCAACCCGGCGCAGGCCGCGAGTGCGACGTTCGCCAAGGGTGACGGTTGCGGCGACTGCAACGCCACCGGCTACCGCGGCCGGATGGGCATTTTCGAGATCTTCGTGGTCAACGAATCGATCCAGAAGATGATTTACGAGAATGTCGGGACCGCGCGGCTCCGCGAGAAGGCCCGGGCTCAGGGCATGCGCACCATGCGCGAGGACGGCGCCCGCAAGGTCGCCGCCGGGCTGACCACCATCGAGGAGGTCGTTTCGATCACCGTTGGGGACGCCGTCTAGGCAAGGGAAGAAGTATCAAGATACCGAGAAAATGCGCCGTCATAGGTCGTATCCTTGTTACTTGATACCCGACACTTCGCACTTCTCCCCACCATGAGCTACGAAATGAACGACCTGCTCGACCTGATGGTCGAACAGGGGGCCTCGGACCTTCACCTTCAGGTCGGCCAGGCGCCCACGCTCCGCATCAGCGGGAGCATGATGCCGATCGATGGACCGGCGCTCACCCCGGCGGATACGGAGAAGCTCATGCTCTCCATCACGCCGGACGGGCACGTCAGCAACGTGAAGCTCAACGGTGGCGCGGACTTCGGTTTCGCCTTCGGCGACAAGGCCCGCTTCCGCGTCTCGGTCCTGCGCGCCAAGACCAACTACGGGATCGTCCTGCGGCAGATTCCCTTCAAGATGTTCAGCCTTCGTGACATCGGCCTACCGGACAAGATCCGGGAGCTGTTGTATCGCCCGCGTGGCCTGATCCTGGTCACGGGGCCGACGGGATCGGGCAAGTCCACGACGCTGGCGGCGATGATCAATTACATCAACGAGATGCGCGATGGGCACATCATCACCATCGAGGACCCGATCGAGTATTACCACAACCACAAGCGTTGTGTGGTGACCCAGCGCGAGATTCACGTCGACGTCCCGAGCTTTTCCGAAGCGATCCGCCGCGCTTTGCGTCAGGACCCCGACGTGATCCTCGTGGGTGAAATGCGCGACCTGGAGACGATCGAGGCGGCCATCAGCGCCGCCGAGACGGGTCACCTGGTATTCGGCACGCTGCACACCAACAGCGCCGCCAAGACGGTCGACCGCATTGTGGACGCCTTTCCGGCGAACATGAAGGACATGATCCGGACGCAGCTCGCGTCCTCGCTGGTGGCCGTCATTTCCCAGGTCCTGTGCAAACGGGTCGGTGGCGGCCGGATCGCGGGTTACGAGATCATGATCAACACGACGTCGATCGGCTCGCTGATCCGCGAGAACAAGACGTTCCGCATCAATTCCGACATCCAGACCGGGGCGAACCTCGGCATGATCACGCTCGATACCCATCTGATGAGCCTCGTGAACCGCGAGCTGGTCTCCCCGGACGAGGCGCTGGAGAAGGCGCAGGACGCGAACGTCATGCGCGAGAAGTTCCAGCAGATGGGGCTGAAGCTGCGGGAGCTCTGAGCATGAGACGGGCCGACGCGACGCTCGAACGGGGCCTCGGGTTCCGCACCCCCACATCGGGCCGGCGGACAAGCTGGACATTTCCCTCCTCCTGTTTCCGCTCCTCCGTCGCCTGCTTCGCGCGCCCCTCATGTTCCCCAGCCACAGTCCCGCGATCTACGAATTCCTGAAGGAGCACCGGCTCGTCGAGCCGGCCCAGCTCGACGAACTCAACGAGGAACACAAGGCCACCGGCAAGCCGCTCGCCGACGTGGTGGTGGACCTCGGCCTCATCGAGAAGGAGGATCTGCTTCGTCGCATCGCGGTGCACCTCGGCTACGATTTCGTCTCCGAGCTGCCGGTGCAGTTTTCGGGCGACGCGATCGCGGCGCTGACGGGGAAACTCGCCCGCGATTACGGTGTGATGCCGCTGCAGGCGGATGAGCAGAACATCGATCTGCTCGTCACCGATCCGTTCAACACCCAGGCGGTCGACGACCTCACGTTCGCGCTGGACCGGAACGTGCGGCTGTTCTTCGCCGATCCGGACAAGGTCGAGGTGCAGATCAAGCAGCACTACGGCGAGGACGAGGAAAGCATCGACGACCTGCTGCAGGAGATCGGCAGCGGGGGAAAGATCGCCGCGGACCCGGGCAATCGCGAGCTCTCCGAACGCGACATCGAGTCGATGGCGGAGCAGACGCCGATCATCAAGTTCGTGAACCTGGTCATCGGCCAGGCGATCCGGGACAAGGCGAGCGACATCCACTTCGAGCCCTTCGAGCACGAGTTCAAGATCCGCTACCGCATCGACGGCGCGCTGTACGAGATGGCGCCGCCCCCCAAGCAACTCGCCCTGCCGATCATCTCGCGCATCAAGGTGCTCGCCTCGCTCAACATCGCCGAGCGGCGCATCCCGCAGGACGGGCGCATCAAGATCAACATCGGCGGCCGTCCGGTGGACCTGCGCGTGTCGACGCTGCCGACGCAGTTCGGCGAGAGCGTCGTGCTGCGCGTGCTCGACCAGTCCGCCGTGCGCCTCGACATCACGCAGCTCGGCATGTCGCAGGATGTCTTCGAGGGCATCCACGAGATCGTGCGGCGACCCAATGGCATCTTCATCGTGACCGGCCCGACCGGCTCGGGCAAGACGACCACGCTCTACAGCGGTCTCCGCCTGGTGAATACCGTGGACCTCAAGCTCCTCACGGCCGAAGACCCGGTGGAGTATGAGATCGAGGGCATCATGCAGGTCCCGGTGAACCCGCTGGTCGGGCTCACGTTTGCCGCGGCGCTGCGTTCGTTCCTGCGGCAGGATCCGGACGTGATCATGGTGGGCGAAATTCGCGACCTCGAGACGGCGCAGATCGCCATCCAAGCCTCGCTCACCGGGCATCTCGTGCTCTCCACCCTCCACACCAACGATTCCGCCGGCGCCGTGACGCGGCTCGTCGACATGGGGGTCGAGCCGTTCCTGATCGCCTCCAGTCTCGAGGCCGTCCTTGCCCAGCGCCTCGTGCGCCGGATCTGCGTCCACTGCAAGACCGCCTACCAGCCGGGCGCCGACCTGCTTTCCCAGCTCGGGATTGCGCGCGAGAACGTGGGCAACCGGCAGTTCTTCTACGGCAAGGGCTGCCCGAGTTGCTCCCAATCGGGTTACCGCGGCCGGCTCGGCATCTACGAGTGGCTGAGGCTCTCGGAGCAATTGCGCGATCTCGTCACGCAGCGCGCACCGACGCTGGTCATCAAGCAGAAGGCGATCGAGCAGGGCATGCGGACGCTCCGTGACGACGGCCTGCGCGCGATCTTCGACGGCAACACCACGATCGAAGAGGTGGTGAAGTACACCTGAGCCGCCGGCTGCCAGCGGGATCCAGGTGACAACGACCGGGTAACAAGTCACCCTCGGATCCGTCAGGGCTCACCTTGATCTTCGGACGCCAGCTCCTTTCCCCTTCACGCCATCATGTCCAAGCTCTCCGTTCGCGCCGCCCCGGCCGCTCCGCCGCCCTCACCCACGTTCGCCGCGAAGGCACCGGGCAAGGGCCCGCAGATGACATTTCCCGTCGACGGCCCGAAAAAGAAGAAGCGGCGCAGCCTGGTCATCGGCAAGGCGATCAACGCGAAGGGTCAGGCAGTGTTCACCCGGCAGCTCGCGACCCTGGTGAAGGCGGGCATGCCGATCATGCGCAGCCTCGAGGTGTTGGCGCGGCAGGAGAAACGCCCCGCCTTTCGCTTCGTGGTGGAGGACTGCGTCGACACGATCCGTTCGGGCGGGAACTTCTCCGACGGCCTGGGCGCGCATCCCAAGGCGTTTGACCGGCTGTACGTCAACATGGTGAAAGCCGGCGAGGCCGGCGGCGTGCTCGACACCGTGCTCGAGCGTCTCGCGGTGTTCACCGAGAAGGCGGTGAAAATCCGGAGCAAGGTCGTCGCGGCGATGGTGTATCCGGCCATCATCAGTTGCGTGGCCGGCGGCATCATGGCCGTGCTCATGGTGTGGGTCGTGCCGAAGTTCCAGGAGGTATTCTTCACCATGCTCAAGGGCAAGCCGCTGCCCTGGCTGACGTCGGTCGTGGTCGCCGTCGCCGACGCCATGCGCAAGAATCTCCTCATGGTCCTCGCCGGGCTCGCGGGGGTGTTCTTCCTGTTCTGGCTGTTCAAACGTTCCGCCTTCGGCACCAAGGTCCTGCACTGGCTGCTGCTGCGCGTGCCGGTGCTGGGCGACCTGTTCCTGAAGGCGGCGGTGGCGAAGTTCACGCGGACGTTCGGAACGCTGCTGGCTTCGGGCGTGCCGATCCTGCAGGCCCTCCTGATCACGCGCGACACGAGTGGCAACGTGCACATCGCGAATGCCATCAACGTCGTCCATGATCGCGTGAAGGAGGGCGACAACGTGGCGAAACCGCTCGAGTCGACCCACATCTTTCCCGGGATGGTCACGAGCATGATCGAGGTCGGTGAGGAGACGGGAGCGCTGCCCGACATGCTCGTGCGCATCGCCGACAATTACGACGACGAGGTCGACAACGCCGTCGCCGCGCTCACGTCGATCATCGAGCCGATCATGATCGTGCTCATGGCCGTGGGCGTGGGCATCATCGTGATCGCGATGTTCCTGCCGATGGTCGAGCTCATCAAGAGCCTCAGCGCCTGAAGCGGGCCGTCCGGCGGACACGGCATCCCGCCTCCGCGGGATGAGGGACTGAGCCCTCACGCCGTTGGTCTTCAAACCAGCCATGCGAACGGCCGCACCGAAAGGTGGAGTCCTCAAGCCGCTGCGGACCGGTCCGTCGCACGTCGGCCGCCTGGGGACAGGCGGCTCGACCTTCGTGGGAGCCGTTCCCACCGGTGATCGGAAGGCCGGGGGCGGTGTTCCGGCTCAGCCTGCCTGGCTCTCGACCTGCGACGGCGCGGCCGGAGCCGGCACCTTGCGCGTCAGCAACTGCGCGCTCAGGCCCGGCAGCCGCTCGGAAAATTCGTCGTGCTCGCCCGCCTGCCGCAGGGCGCGCTGCACCATCCCCATCTTGGCATCGAGGTTGTCGATCATCGACACGAAGACCGCTTCGGGCGTGGCCGCGTACACCGCGGCGCCCCATTCGGGTTCACCCTGGTGCGAGAGGATGATGTGCTCGAGCCGTTCGAGCCGGTCGGCATCGAGCCGCGCTTTGATGCCGTGCTTCCGGGCGAGCTGGTAACCCAGCACGACGTGGCCCTGCAGGATTCCGCGCCGGCTGCGCCGGGTCGCGAGGGTGCCCTCGTACTCGATCGCCTTGCCGGTGTCGTGGAGGAGGATGCCGGCCAGGGCGAGATCCGCATCGACTTCGCGATAGAGCGGGAGCAGGGCGCGGCACGCGCGAGCCATGTGCACCGTATGCTCGAGCAGTCCATGGCGGTAGGCGTGGTGCATCGCCACGGCGGCGGGCGACCAGCGAAACGTCTCGCCGATCTCCTCGAACACGCCGCGGACCGTCATCCGCAGTTCGTCGTGCGCGATTCCCTCGATGAATCCCTGGAACTCCTGCCAAAGGCCTCCGGCGTCCTCCGGCGGCGTCTCGACCAGGTTGTCGAGCAGCCCGGGAGCACCCAGTTCGGATTCGGCCAGGGGCGCGGCCTTCGCCAGACGCGGCGAGAGCCGGCCCTGGAAAAAGTCGATCTTGCCCTCCAGCCGTACCACCGCCCCTTCACCCGCGGCCTTCAGGATCTCGAAGACCGGGCTGTCACTGAAAACCGTGCAACTGAACGATCCCGTACGGTCGCCGAATTCGAGGCTGAAAAACGGATTCCCGTTCGAGGCCGTCTTGGCCTGCAGTTTCTTCAGCACGAGGACGCTCGTGAACGGGCGACCGTTTGCGCCGGCTTCGAGCGCCTTGAGGTCGCGGACCGTGGAAACGGGCATGGCGTCGGGCATGACAGGAGGTTCAGGGAGTCTCGTGATGGTGGCGGACCAACTGCGTATAGGACCGGAAGAACGGATGCGTCACGTCGCGGAGCAAGGCGTAAAACACCGTTTCCGCGGGCAGGACGTGAGCGCCGAGCCGGGCGAGGGCGGCGAGGCAGTCGCGGGCGTCGTCCGGACGCCTCGCCCCGACGGCGTCGCTCAGGACGGTCACCTGCAGGTCGGAGGCGAGCGCATCGACCGCGGTCTGGTAGACACAGATGGGCGTTTCGATCCCGCAGAGCAGCAGGTGGCGGTATCCGCGTTCGGTCACGTCGGCGCGGATTGCCGCATCCGCCAGCGCGCTGAACGTCGACTTGCCCCGCACGGCGGCATGCGGAGCGAGCGCGAGCAGGGCGGGAGCGGTCCCGCCCAGTTTCTCCGGCACCTGCTCGGTGAAGGCGACCGGCAGCCCGAGTCCGTGGGCGGCGGCGACGGCAAACTCGCAGCGACGCTGGACCCGGAAGCTCCCGTTCATGGCGGAGAGGAAGCGCGGCTGCATGTCCACGCAAAGGAGCAGGGTATCGTCGGGCAGCGCGGGAGAAACGTCGGACATGCGAAGAGCGGAGGGCGGGAAAGCGCGGGCGCGGCGGGTGGCGCATTCGCGCGGCGCACTCGAACCGGCGGATCGCGCGCGGTGGGAAAAGTGCTAGCTTCCGCCCCGGCCGGGAGTAAACAAGAAAGGCATGGAAATGCACCTGCAGCCGCTCGCGACCACCTGGCTCGGCAAATCGCAGCAGTCCGCCCTCGCG
>CALFZM010000402.1 GCA_937952235.1 uncultured Opitutia bacterium
CGGCAGCGGCGTCCTCGAGCCCAACGTCACGCGCGGGTCGCTCAACATGGGGACGCTCCCGACCTCGCCCACGAGCCCGGTCCCGGCGCTGGCCTCGGGCGGCCTGCAGCTCATCAACACGCTGGGCGGCGACGTGCGCGGCGTGCTCACGGCCATCGGCAAGGACTCGCGGCTGCGGATCGTCTCCTCGCCCACTCTCATGGTGATCGACAACCAGAAGGCCAGGATCCAGGTGGGCGACAAGGTGCCGACCCTCTCGTCCACGCAGACGGGCGTCACCACGGGAACCGGCGTGATCAGCAACGTGAACTACCTCGACACCGGGGTGCTCCTCACGGTGACGCCGCGCGTGAACTCCGGCGGGCGGATCACGCTCGAGATCCTCCAGGAGGTGAGCGCCGCGAGCAAGACGGAATCCTCGACGATCGACTCGCCGACCCTCACGCAACGCAGCGCGCAGAGCGTGGTGACGACGCAGTCCGGCGAGACGCTCGTATTCGGGGGCATGATCCGCACGGAACGAACGTTCGGCACCGCGGGCATCCCGCTCCTTTCGAAGATCCCGGTGGTGGGGGGGCTCTTCGGCAACCAGGTCTACACCGACAAGCGTACGGAACTGATCCTCCTCATCACGCCGAAGCTGATCGCTGACGTGACGCAGGCCCGGGACGCCTTGGAGGAGATCCGGCGCAAGATGCCGGGCTTCCGTGACCTCATCCCGAAGAGAGACGCCGAGCCCGTGGCGCCCAAATGAATGAAACTCGGCGAACTGCTCGCCATTTCACCCCTATTCAGGACACTCATGTTGCAAGAACACAACACTGTTGTAAAAACATACGGATTTTGTTTGACGCGGATGACCCGATTCACTAGCCTTCGAATCGTGAAGGCAGGAGAACTGGTTTCCCGTTGGCTTCTTGCAGTGGGAGTCGGGCTGACGGTCGGGGCTTGCGCAGTTGTCGATAGTGTTCCGGATGAGGATGCCGCCAAGGTGGTCTCCGAACGGGCCCGGCAGCGGTGGGATCTGGTCTTGAAGGGTAGGGTGGAGGATGCTTACGCGTACCTCAGCCCGGCTTCCCGGGCCGCCGTGTCCATCGAGGCATTCCGCAAGCGCTCGTCCGGCAGATGGTGGCGCAAGCTGGATATCGACAAAGTGGATTGCCGCCAGGACACCTGTCAGGTTAGGATGACCGCCGAATACGATCTCTACGAGATCAAGGGGTTGAAGAGATCCATCGACGAAACTTGGATAAAGGACGCGGGAACCTGGTGGTATGTGGCGGGCAAGTAGCCCGGCCGCGCGCCTGGCTCGAGGTTTCCCTCGGAATTGTAAAAACGGGCCTGTTGTTATAAGCTTAGAAAGTTGTAGCTTCTAAACGAGAGTGATCACCTCATCTCACCAAAAAGGAGTAGGTCAAGAATGAACACGTTCAAGCGGAAGTCTCTGCATGCTGCCGTGCTGGCGGGCTTGGGGGCCGTGGGGATGGCCGGCACCGCGAATGCGGTCCACGTCAACCCGGACGGTCTGGGCAGCGTCCTTATCTATCCGTACTTCACGGCTCGCGCCGACGGCGGCGGCACCAGCACCGCCTACTACGACAACTATGTGTCGATCGTGAACACCACGGCGTCGACCAAGGCTGTCAAGGTTCGCGTCCTGGAAGGCAAGCGCTCGGCTGAAGTCCTCGACTTCAACCTCTTCCTGTCCCCGAACGACGTGTGGACCGGCGCGATCGTGCGCACGGCCGACGGCGCCGGCATGATCTCGGTCGACAAGTCCTGCGTGGTCCCGAACTCCCTGTTCGCCATCAAGGATCCTGCCGCGATCACCTCCGGTTCGCTGAACCACTTCAAGAACTTCGTGTACGCCTCGACCCCGGCGGATGGCGGTGGCACCACGCTTGACCGCACCCGCGAGGGCTACCTCGAAGTCTTCGAGATGGGCGACGTGACGAACGCGACGGCGACGGCCGCGGCGAAGCACAATTCGGCCGGCACGCCCGCGAACTGCGCCTACTTCGAAGTGAACGACTCCACGCTCGCCACCGCCCTGGCGGCTCCGTCGGGCGGCCTGATGGGTGGCCTGTCGCTGGTGAACGTCGCTGCCGGCACGGACTACTCGTACGACGCGGTGGCGCTCGCCAACTGGCACGTCGGCACGCCGAACTACTCCCGCGCCGGCGACGTCCTGCCTCGCCTGACGAACGGCAACGTCGTGACCTCGACCGTGTTCACGGCCGCCGGCAACGTCGTGGCGGCGACCTGGGCCAACTCGCGCGACGCCGTTTCGGCCGCGATGATGCGCCAGAACGTGATGAACGAGTGGATGCTCGAGACGAACACCGCCTCCGGCACCGACTGGGTCGTCACGTTCCCGACCAAGTTCGCGTACACCGGCCCGGTGGGCGTGGGTGCTGCGATCGCGCCGTTCAACGCCAACTTCAACAACGGCCAGTCGTGCGACATCTTCACGATGAGCTTCTGGAACCGCGAGGAGCTGACGACGACGACTCCGATCATCGTGCTGCCGTCGCCGGAACCCTCCGTCGTCGTGACGAGCAACACGTTCTGCTACGAAGCCAACGTGCTCACGTTCGCCAACAGCAACATCCTCGGGTCGACCAACCTGTACAACATCGACACCACCAGCATCGGCCGTACCGGCTGGGCGTCGATCGGCTTCACGCAGGCGATCCAGCAGCTCACGCCGGCTTCCAGCGCCACCAACGGCGTCGCCGACGCAGCTGCCCAGCCGCACCGCGGTCTCCCGGTCGTGGGCTTCATGGTCCAGGACTTCGCGAACGGCAACGTGAACGGCGTGGCGTCGAACTACGGCGGCTCGTTCGTCCACAAGTACTTCCGCTCGATCGGCACGACCCCGTAATCTATCCCCAAGATTACGGATTGCAGGGAACCAAGGCGGGTGGTCTCCACCCGCCTTTTTTCTTTCCTGCGCCGGCTAGCCACGTCCGCGCAGATGCACGGCAGCGCCATCGCAGCCGGCATCCGGGCGCGGGCCGCTACCGGCGTTGTGTGGGTGCCCGGCTCACTGCCGGAACCTTTCCCGCCGTGACGACACAAAGACGACCACCGGTCGTCTTTGTGCGTTCTCAAGCTTCGCTCCAGATCATGACTTCCATCGCCAGACTAGTCTCTTGCATCGTCCTCGCCCTCTTGGTATCCACACCGGCCATGGCCGGAGAGATCGTCCTCGCCAGGAACGCGTGGACCACCGTGACGACGGCAGACTTCTCGACCGAGATCGCCCGCATCCCGGAGTCCGACCGCTTCACTTTCCTCTCGTCCGCCGAGCGCGTGGCCCAGACGGTGAAGAACATCCTCGTCAACAAGACGCTGGCAGCACAGGCGCGTGCCGACAAATTGGATCGCGACCCGGCTGTCCAGGCCGAGATTGCGGCGGCGGCCGAGAAAGTGCTCGCACGGCACCGACTTGAGCGGGTCGAGGCGGTGCGAAAGGTCCCCGACTTCACGAAGCGCGCCGAGGAGCTCTACAAGGCGAGCCCCGCGCAGTATTCCGAGAAAGACGTCTACCACACGATGCAGATCCTCGTGGACACGCGCTGCCGCACGGCGGATGCCGCGAAGGCCAGGGCCCTCGAGGCGCGCGCGGAAGTGCTCGCCGGAAAGCCCTTCGCGGAGGTCTCGAAGAAGTTCTCCGACGATCCCTCGGTCGCCCGCAATGGCGGCGACATCGGCCCCTTGCTCCTCGAGCAGCTGACACCCGCCTTCGCCGAGGCCGCGCAGAAGCTCAAGCCCGGCGAGCTGAGCGATCCGGTGCTCTCCAACTTCGGCTACCACGTGATCCGGCTCGAGAGCGTGAAGAAGGGCCGCCGCTTCGCGTTCGCCGAGATCAAGCAGAGCCTGATGGCGGAGCTCCGTGAAGAGTGGCTCAAGGGCCAGCGCAAGGAGTTCGTCGAGGCCATCACCGCGAACGACCCTGGCCTCAAGCTCGACCTCGACGCCATCCAGGCGCTCAAGACGAACCCCGAGGCCCCGCCCCCGCCGGCACCGCCCAAGCGCCCCGGCTAGCGCGCCATGCAGTCGCGCCCCGCG
>CALFZM010000403.1 GCA_937952235.1 uncultured Opitutia bacterium
TCTTAGACAGGATATACAGGATGGTCAGGATGGATCACTTCGGACGCGCCTCCTCTCTCTTCCCCCAGCGGGCTCCTTCTTCCGCTCCGCGGCTCGTCCATCCTGTAATTCCTGTTCATCCTGTCTCCTCCTTCACCCGCGCGCTCCAGCTCTGCGGCCAGGCTTTTTTAGACAGGATATACAGGATGATCAGGATGGCTCACTTCGGACGCGTCTCCCCTCTCTTTCCCAGCAGGGCCATTCGTCCGCTCCGCGGCTCGCCCATCCAGTAATTCCAGTTCATCCTGGCTCCCTCCTTCACCCGCGCGCTCCGGGTCTCCGCCCAGCCACGACCGTACCCGGCCGAAGACCCTGGTTTTGGGGCTTCATTGAAATTGATGATTCGACAAGTGGAGCCGCACATTCACGTCGTGGAATGCGAGGAGCTGACAGAACGGATCATCGGCTGCGCGATGCGAGTTCACTCGACGCTCGGTCCGGGCTTCCTGGAGTCTGTCTACGAGAGAGCGCTTGCGCACGAACTCGCAAGGAATGGACTCCGGGTGGATTGCCAAAAGCCCATCCACGTCGCTTACGACGACGTTCCGGTGGGCGAATTCTTCGTCGACCTGCTCGTGGAGGGAACCGTGATCGTGGAAAACAAGGCGATCCAGGCCCTGACTTTCTTCAACGAAGTACAGCTGGTCAACTACCTCACCGCCACCGGCATCGACGTAGGCCTGCTGCTGAACTTTGGCTCGGAACGCCTGCAGTTCAGGCGCAAGCATCGGAAGCACCGAAGGACTTCGCCATCGCCGCCGGCCATCGCGCCATCGTGATCATGTCCGCTCCAACCGGCTACCCCGTCAGCACGCTCCGGTGCTTGTTGGTCTCCTCGACCACCACGCGGTGCAGCAGCAGCAGGGCGATGAGGTTTGGCACGGCCATGAGACCGTTGGCGATATCGGCGAAATCCCATACCAGCCGGCTCGAGACGTTGGCGCCGAGGAAAACGAATCCGCACCACATCCAGCGGAACGGCCGGACGACTCGGCTGCCCCACAGGTATTCCGCCGCCTTCTCCGAATAGTAGGCCCAGCCGTAGATCGACGTGAACACGAAGAGTGCGAGGGACCCGTTGAGCGCCCATACCGCCCAGGTTCCGAGGTCGGCGAACGCCGCGCGCGCCAGCGCAGCCGCCGGCAGCCCGTCCTGCCAGTGTCCGGAACTGACGATGACCATGCCGGTCAGCGCGCAGACGACCACCGTGTCCCAGAAGGTGCCCGTGGCCGACACGATGCCCTGCCGCACCGGATTGGAGGTGCGTGCCGCCGCCGCCGCGATCGGAGCGCTGCCGAGGCCCGATTCGTTGGAAAAAAGTCCGCGCGCCACGCCATAGCGCATCGCCGCCGCCACGCTCGCCCCGACGAAGCCGCCCACCGCGGCCTGGCCTTCGAACGCCGACCGGACGATCAGCCCAACGGTCTCCGCCAATCGGTCGTGCCGCAGGACCAGCACCACGAGGCACGCGAACACATACAATCCGGCCATCGCCGGGATCAGCACGGTGCTCGTGCGGCTGATCGACTTGATGCCGCCGATGATCACCGCGGCCGTCAGGGCCGCGAGCACCAGCCCCATCGTGACGGCGATCGCCACCGGCGACCAGCCGGGCAGTCCCGCCTGCGTCATGCCGACGATCACGTTCGACTGGACCATGTTGGCCATCCCCAGGCCGGCGCAGACCGCGAAGACGCAGAACATCACGCTCAACGCCCGCAGCCCCAGCCCGCGCTCGAGGACGTACATGGGGCCGCCGACAAATTCGCCCGATTCGCGCTGCACCCGGTAGCGGATTGAGAGCACCGCCTCCGCATACTTGGTCGCGATGCCGAACACGCCCGTCAGCCACATCCAGAACACCGCGCCGGGGCCGCCCGCCGCCACCGCGCTCGCCACTCCGACGATGTTGCCCGCCCCGATCGTCGAGGCGAGCGCCGTGGTCAGTGCCCCGAACTGCGAGACCTCGCCCTCCGCGCCCGGATCGCGCGACACCGAGAGGCGGATGCCGCGCCACGTGAAGCGCTGGATGAATCCGAGGCGCACCGTCAGGAACACATGCGTCCCGCACAGCAACAAGATGAGCGGCACGCCCCAGACGTAGCCACTGAGCTTCGAAATGAATTCTTCAAGTGCTGCCATGGAGAGGGAGAAATGGGGCCGACCGGCGCTTCTGCCCGCGTAATCAGCGAGAGCCGGGGGCAAAGGTCGAGGGGAGAGCGCAGTCAGCGCCATCACTTTCGTACCCCACCGGCCCCGGTACGCCCTGCCAGCGACGGCCCTGCCACTGTCGGCTCAGGGCACGCTACGCAGCACGATCCGCCCAGGCGCGGGACGATCGGCGGCCAAGTCACCGCCGGAAGTGAGCAGGCGCACGAAGGCGTCGACGTTCTCCGCCCGGAAGCTGCCGCCGATGGGCAGCGTCCCCAGTTCGGGCCGGGCCAGCTCGATCTGGACCGCGTTGCGGCGGTTGAACTGCGCGACCACTTCCGCCAGTGGCGTCTCATTGAACACGAGGCGCGGCCCCTGCCAGGCGAGCGCCTCCCGGATCATCTCCGGCGCCACCTTTTCCACGGCGGGCGGGACGGCGACTGTCGCGGGGCCCGCAGCCCGGGCCACGGTGACACTGACGCGTTCGTTCGCCGCGAGCAGCGCACCGCCCGGGACGAGTTCCGCCGGCGCGTCGCGACGGGCCGCTGCGGCCATCGCCGGCGCGACTTCCACGCGACCCTGGGTGACGAGCACCTCCACGCTTTCCGCATCGAGTCGGACGTTGAAAGCGGTGCCGATGGCGCGCACCGCCACTCCCTGGGCCTCGACGACGAACGGTCGCGCCGGATTGCGCGTCACGGAAAAGTGCGCTTCGCCACGCCGAAGCGTCACCCGCCGCTCGCCCGCAGAGAAGCGGACGTCGAGCTGCGTGTCGCCATTCAGCTCCGCGACCGATCCGTCGGCCAGCAGCACGCGTTCGTACCCATCGACGGTCGTGGCGAACCGCGTGCGGTCCCGCCTCTCCCAGCCGTACCAGCCCGCGAGCACGAACAGCACCACGGCCGCCGCCGCCAGGGCCCGGCCAAGTCCCACCCAGGCCGCCGGTCGCCCCACCGCGCCACCCGCAAGCAGGTCCCGATCAGGATGCCGCACGGCCGCGGGCCGATACTCGCGCAGGCGTTGCAGGGTGGACCAGGCCGCCTCCAGGCGCACCACCGCAGCCTCGTGCCGGACGTCGGCGAAGCGCCACGTCGCGAATTCGGCCGCCTCCTCCGCCGACAGGCCGTCGTCGCGCTGGGCCAGCCAGGCCGCGGCCGTAGCCTCGATGGCTTCGGCGGCGGACGGACGTGATTCGCGACGGGGGGACATGGGATGCCAGGGCGGTCGTCAGGGCAGGCCGCGTTCGGCCAGGTAGCCGGCGCAACGCCGCATGCCCTTGGCGAGTTGCGCCTTCACAGTGTGTTCGGAGATGCGGAGCTCGGCCGCGATCTCCTTGTGCGACATCGCATACATGAGCCGCAGCGTCAGCACCTGCCGGCAGCGCTCCGGGAGCGTCCGCACTGCCGCCGCGAGCAGCGCAAGTTCCTGTTGCCGGCTGAGCGACTCGGCCACGCCGGGCCGGTCGTCAGCGACCGGCAGCGCCTGCATGTCCGGGATCCCGTCGATCCGCACGACCCGCCGCCGCCGGAAAAAATCGAGCGCTGCATTCCGTGCGGTCGTAAAGAGAAACGCCCGCGCATAGGCCACGCGACCCGCCTCCCGCGCGCGGATCAGCCGCGCGTACGATTCCTGCACGAGGTCGTCCACGTCCGGCAGCGAGGGAAACAACTGCCGCAGGTACGATCGCAACGACGATTCGTGCGGCTGCACCTCCTCCGCAAACCAGCGTGCGACGCTGGGGGCGGGAACCGACGGAGGGTCGCTCGGGACAGGCATCACGACGGGGAACCTCCGGTGAATCGTCCTCCACGCCGACGCTGTCGAGCCCCTTCGCCGCAACGGAACTTTTTCCTGTTTCGCGCTAGCCGCTTTTCGCGGGCTTTCCGTCTTAACCGGAGCGATGAGGAGAGGTGGAGCCGCCTGTCCCCAGGCGGCTGACCTCGAATAAACACTCCGCAGCGGCTTGAGGACCAGCCTGCACCGGACGCGCTTTCGTTTGCCTCCGTCATCGTTCCGGCCCGATGCCCTTGCGTCCCGGACGCTGCATCGACTCGGCGGCGGGCTGCGCATACCTTCTCCTCGTCCCCGCGTCCTGCCGGAAAAATTCGCCGCCATGATAGCCCGTTTCCGCCGCCTGCTCGTCTCGGTTCTTGTCGGCATGCCCCCTCGCCTCGCCTCCTCCTGTCCGTTCTTCGTCACCACGCTCTGCTGCGTGCTGTGCGCTCCGGCCCAGGCGGAGGAAGCGAAGCCCGGGCGCCGCGACTTCAATCTCCCGTCGGGAGACGCCGCCGTCACGCTGCGACAGTTCGCCGCCGATTCCGGCGAGCAGGTGGTCTTTCGCGTCGACCAGGTGCGCGGCGAAAAAACGAAAGCCGTCGTGGGCCGACTGCCCGCGCGCGAGGCGCTGCACCGCATGCTGGAGGGCACGCAGCTCGTCGTGGTCGAGGACACCGCGAGTGGCGCGGTCATCGTGAGCCGCCGGCGCGCGCCCCAGGGCCAGGCGGCGGAGGAACGCTCCGCCACGACTTCCCTTCCCGATCCCACTTCCATGAAACGCTCCCGCAATCCCCTCACCCTGATCGGCACCTGGCTCGCCCTTGCGCTCGGTTCGGCTTCGGGCACGCACGCGGCCGACTCGCCGGCGTCGGCCGCCGCCACCGGCACGCTCAGTGGCCGCGTGCAGAACAGCGCGACCGGCCAGTATCTGAACAACGCGCGCGTCACCGTGCGCGGCACCGGTCTCGTGGCGTTCACCGACGAGACCGGGCGCTACTCCCTCGCCAACGTCCCCGCCGGCCAGGTCGTGGTGGAGGTGGTCTACACCGGCCTCGACGCCCGCCAGCTGCCCGTCGCGATCACCGCCGCCGGCGCCGCCGCGCTCGACGTCGGGCTCACCAACGCCGCGCGCTACGGCGCCGACGGCGGCGTGGTCCGGCTCGACTCGTTCGTCGTCGCCACATCGCGCGAAATGGAAGGCCAGGCGCTCGCGATCAACGAGCAGCGCTTCGCGGCCAACCTGAAGAACGTGGTCTCCGCCGACACCCACGGCGACGTCACCGCGGGCAACGTGGCCGAGCTGATGAAGTTCATCCCCGGCATCACCATCGTCGAGGGCGGCGACGGCAACGCCAACCAGGTCGCCGTCCGCGGCCTCGACGCCGCGCTGACCAACGTGAGCATGGACGGCGCGCAGGTGGCGCACGCGGCCAACGGCGGCAACACGCGCGCGTTCGATTTCAAGGGCGTCAACATCAACAGCATCGCCCGCGTCGAGATCACCAAGGTGCCGCTGCCCTCCTCGCCCGCCGACTCGCTCGGCGGCTCGGTGAACCTGGTGAGCAAGAGCGCGTTCGAGCTCAACCGGGCCGAGTTCCGCTACCGCACCTACCTCTCGATGAACGGCGAGGATTTCACCCTGAAGCAGACGCCCTTCCCGTATGAGAATCGCACTTACAAGGCCATCCCCGGCTTCGACGTCACCTACACCAAGCCGGTGAGCGAGAACTTCGGCTTCGTCGTCAACGCCGCCAGCAACATCGCGTACAATGTCCAGGATCTGGATACGATGACGTGGAACGGCGCGGGCACCGCCACCGGGGCGACACCGGAGCGACCCTTTCTCCAAAGCTACTCCTTCGTCGACGCGCCGAAGTATATCTGGCGGCAAGCCGGCTCCACCAAACTCGATTGGCGCGTGACGCCCAATTCGGTGCTTTCGCTCAATCTCCTCTACAGCCGCTTCCGCGACGATAACGCCAACTACAGCTGGACGTTCAACGCCGGCAACAACGGCACGCCCACGCCCGCCAGTGGCACCCCGATGACGTTCACGCCCGATTCAACCCATGGGGCGACGGGCCGCGGCACCGTCACTTTGGGCGGAGGGCATCACCACATCACGCAGACCCTGCTGAGCGAGAACCTGCGCTACCGGTTCGAGGACGGCACGTGGCGGATCATTGCCGGGGCGGCGTATTCGAAGTCGCGCGGCTATAACAATGCCATGGCTTCCCGCACGAACGAACGGGGCCGGTACGGTCATTTCAATACCCTGAACCGGACGCTGACCCAGCCCGTCCGTCTCGTGTTCACCGGCCTCGGCGGGAACCGGCCGCAGACGATCCGCGCCTTCAACAACGCCAACCAGGAGGTCGACCTGCACGACCTCAACAATTACACCCTCAACACGGCCAGTACCGGCCAGGTCCGCAATACGACGGATACCGTCACCAGCGCCGACGTGGGTATCCGCCGCGCCTTCGGTTTTCTTCCCGTCCCTGCCTCCCTCGAACTCGGGGGATCCTTCCGCAACCAGGACCGTGACACGAGGCGGCCGACCTACAACTACACCTACAACGGCATGGGAGGAAACCTGACGGGCTCACAGTTCGCCAACCAGGTCTTCAGCACGCCGTCGCCCTTCGCCAGCGGGCGAAACATTCCCTGGGCGTCGCAACGCATCGCTTATCAGGCGTGGGAGCAAAACCCGTCCCTGTTTACCTTCACGTCCGCCCAACAGGTGGCGAATCGCACCTCCGAGATCACCACGTCGGAAGCGATCGAGGAAGCAGTCTCCGCCCTGTACGCCCAGGGCACGGTGCGGCTGTTCCGCAACCGGCTGCAGATTCTGACCGGCGTGCGTTACGAGAAGACGGAGACCGAGGGACTTGGCCCGCTCATCGATTCCGCCGCCGTGTGGGTGCGCAATCCCAATGGCACGTTTGCGCGCACGCCCGCGGGTGCCCGGATCCGCAAACCCGAAGCCGGAGCGGTGGGTTCGCTCGAACAGCTTGCGCTCACGCACCGGGAGCGCGGCTACCGCGCCAGTCGCTCGTACGATGATTTCTATCCGAGCCTGCACGTGACTTACAATGCGAGCGAGAAGCTCCTCGCCCGCTTCGCCTACGCCAGGACCTACGGCCGGCCGAACTTCTCGGAGATCATTCCCAATTCGACGATCGACGAAGCCGACGTCGACCTCGAGGCCAACCCCCTCGCCAATCCGGGGCGGATCAACATCCGCAACACCGGTCTGAAGCCGTGGTCGGCGGACAACTACGACTTGTCGCTGGAATACTACACCGACGCCGGCGGCCTCTTCAGCGTGGGTGCGTTCCGCAAGGACCTCACCGACTTCTTCGGCTCGATCGTCCGCGTGGCGACGGCGGCCGACATCGAGGCCTTCGCGCTCGATCCGCGCTATGTCGGCTGGACCCTCTCCACCAAGGTGAACGCCGGCGACGCCCGCGTGTCCGGCATGGAGTTCAACTTCCGCCACTCGCTCGCCTTCGCCGGGAACTGGGGCCGGATGTTCCAGGTGTTCGCCAACGGCACCCGGCTCCGGCTGCAGGGCAACAGCGAGGCCGACTGGCGCGGGTTCATGCCCAAGTCGCTCAACTGGGGCTTCACGTTTTCGCGCCGGCCGTTCACCGTCATGGCGCAGTGGACGCATCAAGGCGAATCGCAACGCGCTCCCGTGGCCACCATGGGGACCGGCGCCTTCACGTTCCGCCAGCCGCGTACCTCGATGGACCTCAACGTCGAATACCTCGTCAGCCGGAAATTCAGTGTCTTCACCAACGTCCGCAACGTCTTCAACGAATACTTCACCGAGCATATCTACGGCCCGCAGACGCCCGGCTACGCGCGCTTCCAGCGCGACACGAACAACGGCACGCAGTTCGCGATCGGCGTGAAGGGAACGTTCTGAGCTTCACGCCCCACCCCGGTCCGACCGCGACCTTCATGTCCCTCCTCCTGCCCGACCCCCGGCGCCGCGCGCGCGGGTGCCTCGCCCTCCTGCTCCTGGCCGTTGGCGTGTCGACCGATGTGTGCGCCGCGCCCGCAGCGGCGGGCGGAGTGCTCGTATACCGCACGATGCTGCCAGATTGCGGCCCCTCTTCCTTCGCCGTCGCGCTCGGACCCAACCTCGGGTTCAGCTACGATCCCGGCCGCGGGGGCGTGAACTACGTCTGGCAGGGCGCGTTCGTCGATCTCGGTCCCACCTGGAAGGCGAAGATCAACCAGGCCGCCGAGGTGAAGGGCGCCATCGTGTACCGCGAGCAGGTGCGCTTCCCGCTCCGGTTGAGGCCGGGCGCCGGCGAACCGGCGTACGTGTTCAAGGGCTACGTGCTCCTGGCCGACGCGGTGGAGTTCCACTACACGCTCGACGGCGTGCCGATGCGAGAGGAGATCCGCGCCGCCCCGGGCGGCCGCGGGTTGGTGCGTCAGTTCCGAGCGGATACCGCGGTCGAGGGCTGGTCGTACGCGGTCGAGCCGCAACCGACGGCAAGGATCGCCAGTCCCGGGGGCGCGTGGAACGAAGCCCGCACCGCGCTGACAGCGCCGGGCAGCCGCGAGTTCTCCCTCCAGATCGACCTCAGCCCGCGCCAGCCATGACCCTGCGGATCCGCTTCAGGTCCCTCATCGCGACGCGGGGTGCCCTGGTGGCCAGCCTGACCGCCGTCACCGCCGCGGCCGGCGACGCCTACCGGCTCGAGGACATCCCGCTGCCACCGACGCTGTCGCCGGAGATTTCCGCGGTGGAGTTTTCGCCTTCGGGCAAGCTCGTCGTCGCCAACCGCCACGGCGAGGTGTGGATCTGCGATCCGGCCAAGCGCGATTGGCGGCGCTACGCCTACGGGCTGCACGAGCCGATGGGCATCCACGTCGCCGCCGACAACGACATCTATGTCGCGCAACGGCCCGAGCTCACGCGGGTGCGCGATGCCGACGGCAACGGCGTGGCGGAGCGCTACGAGGCGATAAACGCCGAATGGGGCATCACCGACAACTGGCATGAGTTCCTCTTCGGACCGAAGCGCGACCGCGAGGGAAACTTCGTCCTCGCGATCGGGCTGCCCGACCTCGCCGGCGCGTTCAACTTTCGGAACGCGCGCACGCCGACCGGCCTCGACAAGATCGCGCGCGAGGCCAAGCCGTCCGCGGCGCGCTGGCAGGGCTGGGTGTTCAAGATCACGCCCGAGGGCAGACTGCTGCCCTGGGCCTCCGGCTTTCGGCAGGCGGCGGGTGTCGGCGTCAGCCCGGACGGCGAGGTCTTCATCACCGACCAGCAGGGCGACTACATCGCCTCGAGCCCGCTGATCCATGTGCAGCGCGGCCGTTTCTACGGTCACCCCGCGAGCCTCAAGTGGGACGAGTCGCTCGGCGGCCGCAAGCCGTCGGCCGAGGAACTTGAACGCATGCGCACGCCGCCCAGCGTGGTCATTCCGCACGGCTCGATCGGCGGCTCGCCCGGCGATCCGGTGTGGGACACGACGGGCGGCAAATTCGGGCCGTTCGCCGGACAGGTCTTCGTCGGCGACTTCACCAAGCTGATCAGCCGCGTGGACCTGGAGAAGGTCGCCGGCGAGTACCAGGGCGCCGTGTTTCCGTTCCTGCGCGATGCGACCGGCGTCGAGGCGATCCTGAAGAACAGCGGCGCCAACAACCTCACCATTCCCGCCGGCGGCGACGGCAAGAAGTACTTCCGCGACGCGCCGCCGCTCAAGGGCACCCGGCTGCGGCAGGGCAACAACCGGCTCGCGTTCGCGCCCGACGGCAGCCTCTACCTCGGCCAGACGACGCGCGGCTGGGGCCAGGGGGATGGTTTGCAACGGATCGTCTGGACCGGCGAGACGCCGGTCGAGATCCGCACGATGCGGCTTACGGAGCGGGGCTTCGCGCTGGAATTCACGACGCCGATGGATCCGGCGACGCTGCGGGACAAAGCCGCCTTCCGCCTCGAGCGCTTCCGCTATCTTTACCAGTCCGCCGCCGGATCGCCGCGGGTGGACCTCACGACGATCGAGGTGACGAACCTGCAGGTCAGCCCCGACGGCCGCCGCGTCGAGCTCGTGCTGTCGGCCCTCGATCCCGGCTACATCTACAAGCTGGAAGCCGACGCGCTGCGCGATGCGCGCGGGCGCCCGCTCGCCCACCCGCTCGCGTATTACACGCTGAACCGGCTGCACTCGGGCCGTGCGTTCGAGGGACCGATCAGCAAGGCGCTGGTCGCCGCGAAGCCGGCGCGCGAGCGCAAGACCACCGACGTCGCCGAGGGCCGGCGCGTGTACCTCACCTACTGCGTGGCCTGCCACCAGGCCGACGGGCGCGGCGGTGGAGTTCCGGGCTTTGCGGCGGCGGACTTCGTCGGCGACCCGACCCGGCTCGGCAAGCCCGACGACGTGCTGCTCGCCACGATCGCCGCCGGCATCGACGGCAAGGGCATGCCGCCCTTCGGCCAGATCCTCAATCCCGACGAGCGACGCGACGTGCTGGCGTTCATCCGCGATGCGTTCGGCGGAAAAGCGGAGCGCGCGCCATGATGCGGCGCACCGCCTTCACGACTCCCATGCACCTCCGCCTTGTTCGTCACCGCCTGCTGGTTTTCGCCGGCGCCCTCCTGGCGCCGGTCCTGTCCGCTGCCGAGACGGCGGTGAACAAGGACGTGCGGCTCAACCGCGTCATCGAGCGCACGGAAAAAAACGAGCCGGTCTTCGGCGTGTTCTCGGCCAACGTCTCGGTCCGCACCGGCGCCGCGATCGGCTCGAGCAGCATCGACTTCGTCATCATCGACCTCGAGCACTCGCCCTATGACGTGACGCGGCTCGAGGGCTACCTGCTCGGCATGATCGACAAGCGCCAGATCGCGCAGAAGGGCAACCTGCAACCCAATGTGGTGCCCATCGTGCGCGTGCCGTCGGCCGGCCGGGAGCAACTGCTCTTCGTGATCAAGCAGGTGCTCGACCTGGGTGCCTTCGGCGTGCTGGTGCCGCATATCGACACCGCGGAGGACGCGGTCGCCGCGGTCCGGGCCGTGCGCTACCCGCAGCGTCGGGGCGCACCCGACTTCAAACCCGAGGGCCTGCGCGGCGTCGGCTACGGCTGGCCTGCGCGCTACTGGGGCCTGACCGGTGCGGAATACGGTGAACGCGCCGACGTGTGGCCGCTCGATCCCAAGGGCGAGCTGTTGCTGTGGCTGATGATCGAGACCAAGGCCTCGATCGACAACATCGAGGCGATCGCGCGCACGCCCGGCGTGAGCGGGCTGTTCGTCGGGCCCTCGGACCTGGCGTTCTCGATGGGCCTGCCGTTCAACGACCCGGAGGTCGAGGCCGCGATCGAGAAGGTGGCACGCGTCGCGAAAGCCGCCGGCGTACGCTGCGGGACCCTCACCGGCGGCGCCAGCGTGACCCGGAGGCGGGAGCAGGGCTTTCAATTCCTCGCTGTCGGCAGCGATGCGAGCGCCTCCGCCAGCGTGCAGGAGGCACGGCGGGCGAACGCGGAGCTGCGGAAGAAGGCGTCGCCCAAGCGCTGACCCCGCCGGATCCCAGCCTGCACCGCCCGCGCGCAAACCATGGATGGGGCAGAACGTGATTTTCATCTGCGAACTGCGGCAGAAGCTTCCGGAGATGGCCGAACGTAGTTCGCGATGGCATTTGGTTCAGCGGCCGTGTTGAGAATCGAACCCATGATCCTGCGCTCCGATGCTGCCACCACCGCCGCCACCGGCGGGTCTGAAACCGCGGCGCCCGTGCGGCCCTCGCGGCGTTCCTTCGTCAAGGCCCTCGCCATCGCGCCGCTCGCAGGCGCCTTCGGACCGTTCAACCTCCACGTGCGGTCCGCGGACAGCAGCTCGCCCTTCGCCACCGACAACGAAGTGATCACGCGCGCGCGCCAAGCCGCGCTGGCGATCCTGAAGCCGACCGCGCGGCAGATCGACCATGGGTTCAAGATCCACGCGGAAGCGCTCGTCTTCGAATCCTACGGCTTTGCCCCGAGCGCCGCGATCGACGGCGACCGCTTCAAGGCCGCCGTCGATTCCGGGGCCTCCGACCGCGAGCTGGTCGACCTCCGCGAGGAGATGGCCATGACGCGATGGGCGACCGACGCGGCGGAGCGTGCGGAGTTCCTGCAGGCGTTTCGCGCCGCCGGGGTCACGTGCGTCTTCCAGAACACGGGCGAGGAGAGCAGCAATCCGCTGCAACTGCTCAAGCGCCTCTCCCGGTTCACCCACGCCACGGACCTGGCGCCGGAGGTGTGTTCCAAGGCGGGACAGCCCGACGACATCGTCGCAGCCAAACGCGCCAACCGGCACTGCCTCTATTTCACCACGAACGGCGTGCCGCTGCACCAGCAGTGGGACAACGTGCGCGACGAACTGCAGCATATTCGGATCTTCCAGAAGCTGGGGGTGCGCATGATGCACCTCACCTACAATCGCCGGAACCAGATCGGCGACGGCGCGGGCGAGCCGAACGATGGCGGCCTGAGCGATTTCGGCCACACCGTCGTCGGCGAGATGAACCGGCTGGGGGTGATCGTCGACGTCGCGCACTCCGGCTGGCGCACGAGCCGCGAAGCGGCCAAGGCCTCGCGGCGCCCGATGGTCGCGAGCCACACGACCTGCGCGGGGCTGTACCAGCATTTCCGGGGCAAGCCGGACGACACCATCAAAGCCATCTGCGACACGGGCGGCCTGGTGGGCATCTGCTGCATCCCGCGTTTCCTGGGCGCGGGAGGGGACATTGCGGCGTTTCTCGACCACATCGACTACGCGGTGAAGAAATTCGGCGCCGACCATGTGGCGATCGGCGTGGATACCGGCTACGCCTCGCGCAACGGCGCCGCGGAACGCGCCAAGGTCAAGCCGCGGGCGAACGGCACCTCGCCGCTGTCCGCGACCGGCCCGCGTTGGGAACATCTGTGGCCCGTGGACCCCTTCAAGCAGACGCCCCAGGGCGCGCTGTCGATCGCGTGGACGAACTGGCCGCTCTTCACCGTGGGCATGGTGCAACGCGGCCACAGCGACGAAACCATCCGGAAGATTCTCGGCGAGAATACGCTGCGGGTGGCTCGCGCCAACTGGAGCCCGGTCCCCGCCGGTCCCCTCACCGTGCCGCCGCAAGGGCGGGGCTGATCCGGCGCCAGCCGATCATGTCCGGCTCGCACCTCTCCTGCCGTCTGCCCATGCGGGATCGATGCCATCGGCGCGCCGGCGGCGGAACCCGACGCGCGTGGCGGGCGGCCGGCGCCACCGGACGGCTGCTGGCGTTTCTGGCGCTCGCGAGCCCGGCCGGCGTCTCCCGTTTGGGCGCCGCGGAGAAGGCGGGCGCGGAATCGCCCCCGCCGCCGCGCTGGGAACGACCGCCGGAGCTCCATTCGGCGAGCCGGATGTTCGAATCCTGGAAAGCGCGCGTCCCGCCCCGGCCGCTGCTGGGCGGCATCCACTATGTGGGTACGAGCGGAATCGCCGTGTACCTCATTGCGACCCCGGCGGGGCACATCCTGATCGACACGTCCTTCGACGACACCGTCCCGCACGTGCTGGCCGGCATCGCGCAGCTCGGTTTTGACGCGAAGGACATCAAGCTGATCCTGAGCAGCCACGCCCACGTCGACCACGTCGGCGGACACGCCCGCCTGCAGCGGCATACCGGGGCGACAATCGTCGCGAGCGCCGCGGACGCCCGCCTGCTCGCGAGTGGCGGGGCGGACGACTTCAGCCCGTTTCCCCTGCAACTCATGCGGTATGCACCGGTGACCGCCGACCGGATCGTAACGGACGGCGAAACCGTGAGCCTCGGTGGCATCACGCTCACCGCCCACCTCACGCCCGGCCATACTGCCGGCGCGACCACGTGGTCGACGACCGTGCGCCACGCGGGGCGGGTGTACGCGGTGGTGTTCCTCAGCAGCCTGTCCCTCGTGTCGGGCACCCGGCTCCTCCGCAATCCCCGGCATCCGGAGCTGGTCGCCGACTACGAGCAGACCTTCCGCCGGCTCGCGGCGATGTCCTGCGACGTGTTTTTCGGCTTCCACGTGTCCCCCCGCCTCGACGAGCTCACGGCGGCGCGGGGCCCGAACCCGTTCCACGATGGCGAGACTGGCTGGCAGGCCCAGCTCACCGCCGCCGAGCGCGCTTTCCGGGAGCAGCTCGCGGCCGAACGCCAGGCCGGGGAGGCCAATCCACCGCGCGCCACCCATTGAGCCATGGCAAGTTCCCCTGCTTCGTCCGGGCCCAATCGCCACCTCGCCAGATGTCTCGCCGTGGCGCTGCTCGCCATGGCAACCAGCGCCGTCCTCCGGGCGGCCACCCCGGCCCGGCCGAACATCCTCTTCATCCTGACCGACGACCAGTCGCCGCGCTCGGTGAGCGCCTATCCCGAGGCGTACCCGTGGGTGAAGACGCCGCACACGGACCAGCTCGCGCGGGAGGGCGTCCGGTTCGCGCCAGCCTACATCGGCGCCAACTGCATTCCCGCCCGCGCCACGCTGCTGACGGGGCTCCACTCGACCGGCATCCAGAGCCTGACGCGCGCGGCGCAGGGGCCGGCCCGCGACGGCGGCCGGCTGCCGGAGTTCTGGCCGCGCGTCTTTCGCCGGCACGGCTACCATACCGCGCACATCGGCAAGTGGCACACCGACGGCGGCACCGGACACGGCGTCGACTGGGATTTCCAGAAAACCTGGAGCCGGCTCGTCGGCGGACGCGAGGCCAACCTCAACTACCAGGTCAACCAGCTCATCAGCACCAACGGCGGGCCGCCCGAGCCCGCGCCAGGGTATTCCACCGACAACTACACGCGGTGGGCGGTCGAGTACCTCCGCGAGCGCGGCCGCGAGCCCGGCCGGCCGTGGTACCTCTGGCTGTGCTACGACGCCCCGCACGGTCCGTTCATCCCCGCCGACCGACACCGGCAGGATTATCCGGTCGTGGACGTCCCGACGCCGGCTGGCATCTACCCGCCGCGGCCGGGCAAGCCCGGCTACATGCAGCATGTCGCCACATGGGAGCCCGGGCCGGGCGGCACGCCGCAACTGCGGGAGCGGCACTACGAGGCCGACGGGGTGCTGAAGCGCTACCGCGCCACGGAATCGTTTCCCCGCTCGCTGCCGGACTGGGTACGCCGCTACCAGCAGACGGTGAGCGCCGTCGACGAGGGCGTCGGCGCGGTGCTGCGGGCGCTCGACGACATCGGACAGCGCGAGAACACGCTGGTCGTTTTCACGTCGGACCAGGGGCTCGCGATCGGCCAGCACGGTTTCTTCGACAAGCACGCGCCGTACGACGCCACCATCGCCGCGCCGCTGATCGTGCGCTTCCCCGGCCGGGCGCCCGCCGGCGCCACCTGCGCCGCCACCGTCGGCGGCGTCGACCTGGTGCCCACGTTCTTCCGCGCGGCGGGCATTCCCCTGCCCTGGCCGATGCACGGCCGCGACCTGACGCCGCTGCTGGAGCGGCCGGAGACCCCGTGGCCCCACCCGACGCTCCTGCCCTACACGATCGGCGCGTGGGGCGACGACACGGTGCGCATCCCGGACGAGTCCGCCACGCCGCTGCCCGCCCGCGGCTTCCGGGTGCCCTGGTGGGTGCTGTATCGGGAAGGTCGCTACAAGTATATCCGCACGCTCGTGCCGGGAGAGTTCGAGGAGGTGTACGACCTTGCGTCCGATCCCGGGGAGCAGGCCAACCTCGCGACCGACGCCCGCCACCGCGCGACGGTGGAGCGGCTGCGCGCCGCCGCGCTGGCCGAGCTGCGTCGCACCGGGGCGAGCTTCACGGAGCGACTCCCGCCCGTGGGTCAAAGTGCGCGTTGAGCAAACGTGGCGGCCCGCCGGGAGCGGCGAGGATCGAAGTCGGCATCGTGGCGCTCGGGGGATTTTTCCCGGGCGCGCGAGGTTCGCCTGATCCGGCCGCAGCGGCTTGAGGACAAGCCGCTCCACCTCGTTCAGACCCCGAGCAGGGCGCCCTTCGGCTCGATCTGGCGCAGGCGTTTCGCCGCGAGGGCGCGGTAGCAATCGGGCAGGTCGAAATGCTTCAGGACGTCGGGTACGAAGGCGGAGAGCGGCCAGTCGTAATCCGTCGCCTCGGCCACGTCGCCGTAGCTGGTGAGCGCGTGCTTCAGCGTCACCTGCTTCACGCCCGGCGCGAGCAGCGCGGCGAACGTGCCGGGGATCGCACCCCAACCCTTCGCGACCAGGTGAATCTCCTCGTGGCCGTGCGCCTGCAGCCAGTCGATCACCCGCAGCAGGTCGAACGTCCGCTGGCCCGGATAGGGCCGGTCGAACATGATGCCGTAGATCGCGTAGAAGTAATCGCTGCCGTAAGGGTCGGTGAACGATTTGCTCGTGGTCGCGGGCTGCGAATCGCCGATGCCGCGGACGTCGCAGGCGAAGACCGGCACGCCCGGCTCGGCCTGCATCACCTCGCGGATGAGCGGTTCGTCGCGGAGCTCGGCGTCGGCCGAGCGGTGCGACACGTACAGCACGGCGCGCTTGAAGCCGCGCGGCACGCGGTACGACTGCGACGCATCGGCCAGCCGGAGCGTGAGCGCATGGATGCCCGGCTCGGTCTCGACCGCGTAGTGGCCGGCAAAGCGTTTCGGATAACGGCGGTTCGGCACGGACGGCAGGATCCGGTAATCCGCGACCCCGGCGCGCGCCGGCAGCCGGAGCGCGTCCGTCACGGCCCGGACGAGCGCCTCGCCGGCGAGCGGCTTGCGTGCAGCCCGCAAGCGCTGCGACGCCTCGCGGGTGAACGACAGCACCGTGTTCGGCTTCAACTCCGCCACCTGGCCCTTCGCCGTGCACTGCAGGACTGCGTCCGGCTCAAGCTTGAGCGCGGGCTCGGCGCTGGTCGAGGCCACGCCCGTGACTTGGTTGAACCAGCCGTACATGGCCTCGCGATTCTTCTGGTAGTAGCCGTGGTAGTCGGGGCCGATGAAAAGGTTCACGCGTTCCGGCACGCCGAGCAGCGTGTAGAGGTGCTTGAGCCGCGCGTAGGACTGCTCGAGCCCGCGGGCGTCGAACAGGTCCTTCTCCTGGCCGAGCAGGATCAGGTGGCGGGGCAGGTACGGCAGGAGCAGCTCGGCGTGGTCGAGACCGCGGGCCAACGCCCCCGGCGGGCACTGCTCCGTGTCGGCCGGCTGCTCGCTTTCGAACATGCGGCGAAAGGTATTGATGAAACAGCTGGGCGCCGCGGCGAGGAAGCGGGGCTCGAGGGCGCAGCACCACGACGTGATCGTGCCGCCGCCGGAGTTGCCGGTGACCATGATCCGCTCGCCGTCGACCTCGGGGCGGGTGAGCAGGTAGTCCAGGGCGCGGATTGCATCCCACGCCTGCCAGGTGCCGAAGAATTCGCCGACGAGGAACTGCGGGTTGCCGACGTAGAGGTGTTCGCGGACATTGCCGCCCTGGACGGGCTTGAGGTTCGCATCGACGTACTGGAAACGCTCGCCCTGGCCGATGGGGTCGATGATGAGCACGATGTAGCCGAGGCGCGCGAGCCCCTGCGCGAACGACTGGTAGGATCCGCCGGCCTTGCCGTTGAGCGAGTGACCGCAGACGCCGACGACGGCGGGCGTTTTTCCCTTCCGCGCCTTGGGCAGGTAAAGGTTGCCGGTGACGGGAAAGTTGGGGCGGCTGTCGAAGATGACATTCTCGATCGTGTAGGCGTCGCGCTCGACGGTGCGCGTGATCCGCGGATTGAGCGGCGTCTTGGGCGGCAGCGGGCCGAAACACGCCCGGACCTTCGCGGTGACGTCGCGCACGTGGGCCTCCGCCGCCTCGCGCGAGCGAATCGCCGAGAGATGGGTCTCCGCGTCCTGCTCGCGCTCGACCATCCGGCGGCCGAAATACTCCTGCATCATCCGCGGGAAGCGGTTGAGCGGAGCGAGGTCGGCGGGCGGCTCGACGGCCGCAGCTTTCGCACTCCCGGGGGCCGGCGCCGCTGCCGCCGCCAGCCGCGAGGGTGCCGCCGCGGCCAGCGTGGCGGCGCCGGCAAGACCCACGCCGGCCTGGCGCAGCAGCCGGCGGCGGGTGAACGAGGCGGGGGAGGTCGGATCCCGAGCATTCATGCGGAGGAGAACGAAGGGGGCAGGCGGTTTCCGGTTACAGCGGCTGTAACCGGTTACGGCCCGACCCCATTCACGCACCGGGTGGAGGAATCAGAAGCGGCCGCTGACGCCGACGGTGACGGTGACGAAGTTATTGATGATGTCCTGAATCCGGTTGCCGAAGCCCGCATAGAGGACCTGCGGCTCGTTGAAGACATTGGCGACGTCGACCGTGAACGAGAGCGTCGGCCGGTACTGGTAAGCCATGCCCCAGTTGACCGTGTTGCGATCGGTGCGCCAGAGGTTCAGCGCCGGACTCGTGGCCGAATAGGAGGTGATGTGCTCGCCGGTGAAGTTGTAGAGCACGCGCGTGCTGAAGCCGCGGTAGCGCCAGCTCAGGCTGGCGTTGCCGGCCTTCGGGATGAAGCCCGCGACCTCGTTGGTGCCGCGGTTCACCGTCCCGCCGAAGTTGCCCTTGGTCTCGATCACCGTGTAGTTCGCCGAACCCGACAGGCCCTTGAGCAGTCCCGGAAGGAAGGTGAACTGCTGCTGGTAGCTGAACTCCCAGCCGGAGACCTCGGCGTCGCCGGCGTTGTCGGTCGTGAGCCGGTTGAAGCCCTCGTATTCGCCGTTGTAGCCGTTGTTGGCTCCACCGCCCACGGTGCCGGCATCGACGCCGCTCACGATGTAATTGCGAATCTTCTTCTGGAACCAGCCGACGGAGATGTTGCCGACCGGGTCGAAGTAATAGTCGAGGGTGAAGTCCCAGTTCTTCGCCGTCTGCGGCAGCAGCGCCGGGTTGTTGATCGTGATGGTCTGGTTGGTCTCGTTGACCGTCTCGTTGGGCAGGAGGTTGGAGATCGCGGGCCGGCCGAAGCTCGTGGACCAGCTCAGGCGCGTCTTGAGGTTGGGCGTGACATCGTGGGTGAGGTGCACGCTGGGGAACGATTTCGTGTACGAGCCTCGGGTCTCGCGGAACGTATTCGCGTAGTCGCGCTGCGCCGAGCCGACCGGGTCGGCGAGCTGCTGCGCGGCGGTGCTGCCGAAGCGCGCGCGCACCCAGCCGCGGCCCTCGGTCTCGGTCTTCTCGGTGCGCACGCCGGCGAGGTAGCCGGTGCGGCCCCAGAAGCCCTGCCGGCCGAACTTGCCCTGGCCCATCACGTAGCCGGCGGTGATCTCCTCGGAGGCGCTGCGGGTGCCGGTGAACTTGTTGGACTCGAAAAAGTACAGGTCCTCGCGCCAGAGCGACGGGTTGACCGGCTCGTTGCCCTTGATGAAGTCCGACACCTGCCAGCGCGGGAGGCGCAGGCTGGTCTTTTCCGCATAGTAGGGTCGCGCCTGGGGGTCGACCGGCAGCGCGTCGGTGCCGGTGTAGCTCCAGCGGCGCGAGAAGTTGCGCAGCTTGACGGACTGCTCGCGCCAGGCGGCGCCGACCTTGAAGTACGTCGGCACGCTGATGGGCAGGTTGTACTTCAGGTTGAAGCGCGCCTGCGGCACCTCCTGGGGCTGTTCGGAGTTGGTCTTGTTGAGCGAATTGGCCGTGGGCCGGTAGTTGTTGGGATTGGACCAGTCGGGACCCGCCGTCTGCGTGAGGATCGGGTACGCGTCCGAGTAGGTGCGATCGAGGATCCAGCCGACGTTGGTGATCCGGTTCGTGAGCGACTGCTGGCCGCCGCGCGGATGCAGGCCGGACTGCTGGTGGTTGCGGCTGAAGCCGACGTTGTAGTCGAGGTTGAACGCCCCCCACTCGTGCTCGCCGCCGAAGTCGAACATGTAGGTCTCCACCACGTACGCGTTCGGGCCGTTGGTGAGGATGTCGACCATGGATGCGGTGACGGGCCGGACCTGGGTGACCTTCTCGGTGAAACCGGGGATCACGCCGGACGTGGTCGCGTTGGGCACCGTGTTGGCGTTGCCGGTGTAGGCGCGGGTATTGAACGACCGGCGGAAGCGTTCGACGTTGTCGTTCACCGTGAAATTGAAGCTGAACTTCGAGTTGAAGGAATAGCGGTAGTCCGCCTTCACGTTCACGCTCTTCTGCTTCCGGTTGTTGAAGTTCTCGCGCGTCTGGTAACCCCAGACGTAAGCGGGGCCGGCGGGCGCGTTCTGGTAATCGTACGTCGTGCGATAGCCGCCGACGGCGTTCTCACTGTAGAACAGGTTGACCGCGACGCCGAGGTTGCGCTCGCCGCCGAGCACGCTGAACACCTCCTGGTAGCCGACGGTGATGAGCGGGTGCGCGCGATGGTCCTCGCGCATCGGGATCTGCTCCGTGAACGACGGGGCGATGCGGATCGTCGCGCTGTAGCTGATGCGGCGCTTCTCGCGCAGACTGAGCGGCGAGCGCGTCTTCATGTTGATCGTGCCGCCGAGCGAATCGGCGCCCTTGTCCGGAGTGTGCCCTTTGATCAACTCGAGCTGCTCGAACATCGTGCCGGTGATGCTCTGCAACTCGAAGGCCCGGTTGGTGCCGATGCTGGCCATCAAATTGCCGTCGACCGTGACGGTGTTGAGCGCCGGCGCCATGCCGCGCACGTTGAACGCATACGCCAGGCCCTCCTCGGTCGGGCTGCCCGCGATGCCGGGCAGGCGGCCGACGACCTCGCCGGCACTCATGTTGGGCAGGTTGCCGAACGAGTCCATCGCGACGATGTTCTTCACGTTGTCGGCATTGCGCTGGGCGGTCAGCGCGAGCGCGTCGCCCTCGCGCTCGCCGGTGACCTTGAACGCATCGAGGGTGTAGATCGCCGTGGTGAGGTCGAAGTCGCGGATCGCCCGCTGGCCGGCGGCCACCGCCACCTCCGCGCGCATCGGGTCGAGCCCGATGTACGACACGACGATTTCGTGCGTGCCCGCCGGCACCCCGGAGAGCACGTAGCGGCCGGTCTTGTCGCTCAGCGCACTCAGGCCCAGCTGCGGCAGCTCGACCCGCGCGCCCTCGAGCAGGTTGCGCGTGGCGACGTTGCTGATGTTGCCGGTGATCGTGGCGGTGTTCGCGCTTTCGGCACCGAACGCCGCGGCCGCGAACGCGCAGAGGAGCGCGATCAGGCCGAAACTACGGAGGGAGGCAGTTCCTGGTTTCATGGTGGTAGTTGGGTCAGGCAAAGGGGATCGCTGGCCGCACACGACGGGAGCGACGCCAGCCGGAGGCAAATTCCGGCGGGACAAAAACAGCGCCAGTTCAAGCAGCGTGCGGATCGTGTCCAGTCGCATTCCGCAACGGACTCGATTTGTTCACAACACCCGTTCCAAAGGAGCAGTCAGGGCTCCGTGCCGCGACTCGCGTACGGTCCGTGGACGGAGCGGACCAGGCCCTCCGGCACGGCGTCGTCGAGCACGATGACACGGTAACGGGCCCCGCCGGATTCGACGCGCACCACCACGTGGCCCTGGCGCGAGGCCACCTGGCCCAGCCGCTCCTGGAGCCGCGCGGTTTCGACTTCGCCAAAGAGCTTCACCATGTGGCCGCGGCGTCCGGGCCAGTCGGTGTTGGTGAGAAAGAGATCGCGCGGGCCGGGGTAGATCCGCTCCGACAGCATGCGGCGCATCACGTCGGGCGACGGCTGGCTCGAAGCGTACGTGGAGAGGATGTGCACGCGCGGCCGCAGCACGCTGAGAAAGAACGCATTCACCGCATCCTGGGTGCCATGGTGGTTGAGGGCATGGACGTCGACCGGTCCCGTTACCCAGGCGACGGCGGACTCCATCTCGGTCCACGCCGGGGCATCGGGGCGGAGGTACCCGGCCATGTCACCGCCGTTGAAGTACGCAAACGCCCCATAGCGCAGCCGGAACGCGAGGCTGCAGTTGTTTTCCACCGGCACGATGCCGGGCGGAAAGCGGTTGCGCGACGCGGTGCCGCCCCCGGTCCACACCCGGCCGTTGGCCGCGATGTGGCGGATCTCGAACTCCGGATACGCTTCCGGCCGGCGCCGCAGGACGATCTGGTCGGCGCGGCCGGGTTCGAACCGCACCACCTCGAGCCCGCGCTCGCGGACCTGCCAGGCGAGGAACGCGCGGTAGTTCGCCATCATCGGACTGCCCGACGGCGCGGGAAAGGCATAGTCCGGCCAGCCGCGATCGAGCAGCGTGCGGATCGGCACGACGTCGCCGACATCCGTGATGCCGGTGAGCCGGTAGGCGCCGCCCGCCGCGGTCGAGGGCGGCGAAGCCGGCGTCAACGTGCCCATGTGGTCGCCGTGAAAATGCGTGAGCGCGGCGTAATCGAGCCGCCCCTGTGCCCCGTCGGGATGAAAGCGCCGCACGTACGCCGCGATCCACTCGCCGGGCCGGCGCGAGGCGTCGGGGCGCGGCGGCGCATCGTACTGCGGCGCGCGCTCCCCCGTGCGGTCGACCGCGCCCGCGTCGAGAAGGAACGTGGTGCCGTCAGGCAGGACGAACAGCGCCGCGTCGCCCGTGCCGGTGTTGATCTGGTGGATGTCGAGCTGGCCGGCCTGCCAGGGCGGCAGCGGCTGGCCGGGCATCG